>JAGWQN010000048.1 GCA_028869995.1 Rhodospirillales bacterium | reverse complement strand
TTGAAGCTCGCCCCTTGCGGGTTCTGCATGAAGCCGTTGGCGACCAGGATCCACAGCGCCGAGAGGTTGGAGCCCAGCGCCGTCAGATAGGTGACGGCGAGATGCCCCGGGCGGGAGAGCCGGTCCCAGCCGAAGAACATCAGCCCGACGAAGGTCGACTCCATGAAGAAGGCCATCAGGCCCTCGATCGCCAGCGGCGTGCCGAACACGTCGCCCACGAAGTGCGAGTACATCGACCAGTTGGTGCCGAACTCGAACTCCATCGTCAGCCCGGTCGCGACACCGAGGGCGAAGTTGATCCCGAACAACTTGCCCCAGAACAGGACCATGTCCTTGTAGATCGGCTTGCCGGTGATGACGTAGACCGTCTCCATCGACGCCAGCATCACCGACAGCCCGAGCGTGAGCGGCACGAACAGGAAATGATAGAGGGCCGTCAGCGCAAACTGCAGACGGGAAAGTTCGACGACGCTCATGGCATGAAGCCCTCTTCAACCTGGCTGACGACCGTTGCAGCGGGGCCGGCTACTCGAAGGCGCAGCCCGCCTTCGCGCCCAGCGCCTTGAAGACCATGGCCGCCGGGCAGAACCGCGTGAAGCTCGCCTGGAGCATGTTCAACCCCACGAACGCCGTCAACAGCAGCCACCACGGGCTGACCAGCCAGGCCAGCAGCGCGCTCGCCAGCGTCATGCACCCGGCAAAGCCGAGAACCGCGCGATCGATGCTCATTGTCGTCTTCTCCTTGTCATCAGGTCGTTGTCGTCACGTCGTTGTCATCAGCCGCGGTGTTCGGCGGCCAGCGTGTCCTGCACCCAGCGCACGATCGCATCGGTGGTGCGCACCGCGACCAGCCGCGCCACCTCCTTGCCGCGCTCGAACAGGATCATCGTCGGAATGGCGTGGATGCCGAGCCGCTCGCTGGTCGCCGGCGCCTTGTCCACCTCGAGCTTGACCAGCCGCACCCGCGGCTCGAGCGCCGCCGCGGCGTGCTCGAAATGCGGGGCCAGCACGCGGCAGGAGGGGCACCACGTCCCCCACATGTCGGCGAGCACCGGCAGGTCGCTGCGGCTCACGTGGCGCTCGAACCCGGCCTCGTCGACCGCCACCGCATGACCCTCGAACAACGGCTTGTGGCAGGTGCCGCAGCGCGCCTGCGCCATCCGTTCCGGCGGCGCGCGGTTGATGGCGCCGCAGGACGGGCAGACGACGTGGACGTTCTCGCTCATCACGGCTCCGTCTGCGGCGCTTTGAGCTTCTGGATGTCGAGCTGCTTGAGCAGGAAGCTCTCGTAGAAAGGCTCGCTCTTGCCGGCCCGCATCTTGCGCAGGAAGTATTTCTCGAACGCCACCTTGGCAAGGTGCACCCACGTCCCCTTCGCCGACCAGTTGACGTTGCGCGGCGGGATCTGCGGCTGTGCTACGAAGGCCACGCCGCCATCGCCGAAATCGGCGAGGCAGATCGCGTTCCACGTCGCGCGCGTCCGCGGCTGCTTGCCGCGCAGGATGTCACCGATGTTGTGCGCCGTGGCCGTGACCATCGATTCGATCATGAAACCGGTCTTCGGCGTGCCCACCGGCACCACCGTTGGCGCCACCGGCGGTATCGCCACGCAGACGCCGATGCCGAAGATCTCGGGATAGGTGGGGTTGCGCTGATGCTCGTCGATGATGACGAAGCCGCGCGGGTTGACGACGCCCTCGAGCCCGCGCAGCGCGGCGACACCGCGGAAGCCCGGCAGCATCATCGCAAAGCCGAAGGGCAGGGCGTGTTCGCGCTTGAGCTTCCCGTCCTCGCCGATTTCCTCGACTTCCATGGTGCCTTCCGCCACCCGCTTCACCTTCGCGTTGGTGATCCAGCCGATATGGCGGTTGCGGAACTCGCTCTCCATCAGCCCCTTGGTGTCGCCCACGCCATCCAGTCCGAGGTGGCCGATATAGGGCTCGGGCGTGACGAACGTCATCTTGACGCGGTCGCGGATGCGCCGCTTGCGCAACTCGGTGTCCAGAATATAGGCGAACTCATAGGCCGGCCCGAAGCAGGAGGCGCCCTGCACCGCGCCGACCACGATCGGCCCCGGCTTCGCGCAGAACGCCTCGAAGGCGGCGCGCGCCCGCTCGGCATGGTCGATATGGCAGATCGACTGCGTCTGGGCGTCCGGCCCCAGCCCCTCGATCTCGTCGAAGGCAAGGTCCGGCCCGGTCGCGATCACCAGGTAATCGTAGGTGACGTCGGTGCCGTCGGTCATCTCGATGCGCCGCTCGCCCGGATGCAGCCGCTTGGCGCCCTGGGTAAGAAAGCGCACACCCTTGCGCGCCATCACCGCGGCGAGATCGGCCTCGATATCGCCGCGCTCGCGCCAGCCGACGGCGATCCATGGATTGGAGGGAACGAAATGGTATTTCTTCTCCTGCCCGATCAGCGTCACCCGGTCTTCGGGGCGGATCTGGTCGAGCAGCTCATAGGCCATCAGGGTTCCGCCGAGTCCGGCACCCAGCACGACGATGTCGCTCATGTCTTCCTCCGCTAGGCGCCATCCGGGAGGTGAGCGTGGCCCGGTTCGCGCGACGCTGCTTGTTCTCTGCTTGACTGTATATTCGAAAAAACGTAGATACGCAAGCACGAAGCCATGAAAATCCAGCACCCAACGAAAGCGAGTCTCGATGCCGCGGCGATGCGCGATGCCGCGGATCGCGCGAGCGAGCTGCTCAAGAGCCTCGGCAACCGCCACCGGCTGCTGATTCTCTGCCAGATCGCCGGCGCCGAGCGCTCGGTGGGCGAGCTCGCGGTCTTCCTGGGGCTGCGCGACTCGACCGTCTCCCAGCACCTGTCGCTGCTGCGCAAGGACGGGCTCGTGCGCACCCGCCGCGACGGCCAGACGATCTGGTATGCGATCGCAAGCGCGCCGGCGGCCCGCGTGCTCGAGACGCTGTTCGATGTCTTCTGCCGGCCCGGCTCGCTCTGCACGCCCGTCGCCCCCGCGGCGGAGCCGCCAGTGACCCGCCCGGCGGAGCCGCCAGTGACCCGCCCGGCGGAGCCGCCAGTGACCCGCCCGGCGGAGCCGCCAGTGACCCGCCCGGCGGAGCCGCCAGTGACCCGCCCGTCGGCGCCCCGTCCGAAACAGGCGCGTCCCAAACAGGCGCGCGCCAAGCAACCCGGCGCCCAGCAACCCGCCGCCCAGCAGCAGGGCACCAAGCGGGCCGCCCGCAGGCAACCCGGCCCGAAGCCCGCCCGCGCGCCGGCGCGGCCGTCGCGGTCATGAACACACAAACAGCATGCATCGCCGCCCGCGCGCCGGCCTTGATCCGCATCAAGGTGGCGGACGGCGATCCTGCCATTCTGGCCTTCGCGCGCCGCGGACGCGCGGGGCGGCGTGACCGATCCGCGCGAGGAGAAGCGAGATGACAGGAACGATTCAGGACATGGCGCCGGCCGCGGTGGCGCAGGCGCTCGACAAGCGCGAGATCGTGCTGATCGACGTGCGTGAGCCGGCCGAATATGCCGCTGAGCACATCCACGGCGCGCTGCTGTTCCCGCTCTCCGATTTCGATCCCGCCTGCCTGCCGGCGAGCGGGCGGCGGATCGTGCTGCACTGCGGCTCGGGCAAGCGCTCGGCCATGGCGGTGCAGCGCTGCCTCGAGGCCGGGGTCGCGGTCGATACGCATATGCCCGGCGGCATCCAGGCCTGGAAGCACCTGCATCTGCCGGTGCGCCGGTTCGACCCTGCCACCGGCAGCGTCGTCGAGCGGCGCTGAGGCGGAGGCGGTCCGATGCGTCTGCGCAACGTCCTTGCCGCCGCGATGCTGCTGCTCGCCGCCGCCGGCAGCGCGCTGGCGCAGACCACCTTCACCGTCCACGAGGCGCCGATCACCGACGAGAAGGCGGTCTTCGCCACCGTCGAGAGCCCGAACCTGGTGCCCGCGCGCACCCGCATCGGCGGCACCATCGCGAGCCTGACGGTCCGCCAGGGCGACACGGTGAAGGCGGGGCAGGTGATCGCCGTCGTCGCCGACGAAAAGTTGATCCTGCAGGTCCGCGCGCTCGACGCCCAGATCGCCGGCCTGCAATCGACCCTCGCCCAGGCCAATATCGACCTCGGCCGCGCCGAGACGCTCTACCGTCAGGGCGTCGGCCCGCGCGCCACCGCCGATCAGGCGCGCACCGCGGTCAACGTCGCCCAGGCGGCGCTGCGCGCGGCGATCGAGCAGCGCGCCTCGGCGCAGCAGAACCTCAACGAGGGCAAGGTCCTGGCGCCCGTCGACGGTCGCGTCATCACCGTGCCGCTGACCGCGGGCTCCGTGGTGCTGAACGGCGACACCGTGGCCACGATCGGCGAGGAGCCGTTCCTGCTGCGCCTGCAGATCCCCGAGGAGCACGCGCTGTTCCTGCATGCCGGCGACACCGTCCGCGTCGCCGCCCGCCAGCTCGGCGCCCGGCTCGGCGCCACCGGCACCATCACCCTGGTCTATCCGCAGATCGTCGCCGGCCGTGTCGTTGCCGATGCGAAAGTGCCCGATCTCGGCAATTATTTCGTGGGCGACCGGGTGCTGGTCTGGATCAACGCCGGCACCCGGCCCGGCTTCGTCATTCCCGCGGGCTTCGTCGAGACCCGCTACGGCCTCGACTATGTCCGCCGGCGCGATGCCGCGGGCCAGGTCGTCACCACGCCGGTCCAGCGCGGCCAGCCGCATCCCAGCGCCGCCCTGCCCGACGGGCTTGAGATCCTCTCCGGCGTGCACGACGGCGACGTCCTCGTGCATCCCTGATGCCGGCCGTCGATGAAACGCGTACGCGCTTGAAGCTGGGAATCTCATGAAACTGGGAATTTCCGGGCGGCTCACCCGGGCCTCGATCCGCTCGCCGCTCACGCCCCTCTTCCTGCTCGCGGCGCTGGCCGCGGGGATGGTGGCGCTGCTGACCATCCCCCGCGAGGAGGATCCGCAGATCAGCGTGCCCATGGTCGACATCATGGTCACCGCCAACGGCCTGCGCGCCCCCGACGCAGCGGAGCTCGTCACCAAGCCGCTCGAGGCCATCGTCAAGGCGATTCCGGGCGTCGAGCACGTCTACAGCCAGACCCACGACGACCAGGTCGAGGTCACCGCGCGCTTCGCCGTCGGCACCAACGAGGACGATGCGGTGCTGCGCGTCGACGACAAGATCAACGCCAATCTCGACAAGATCCCGCTCGGCATCCCGAAGCCGCTGATCGTCGGCCACGGCATCAACGATGTCGCCATCGTCACGCTCACCCTCTCGCCGCAGCCGGCGGCCGCCTCCCACTGGAACGGGCAGAGCCTCTACGACCTCGCCGGCAAGGTCCGCTCGGAGCTGATCAAGGTCGACAATGTCGGCACGACCTACCTCGTCGGCACCGGCCCCGAGGAGATCCGCGTCGAGCCCGATCCCGAGAAGCTGATGCTCTACGGCGTCACCCTGCAGCAGCTGATCGCCAAGGTGCAGGGCGCCAACAACGAGTTCGTCGCCGGCTCGGTGCGCGACGCCGGCCGCCAGCGCGTCCTCGCCGCCGGCCAGACCCTGTTCGGCGTGCCCGATATCGGCCTGCTGCTGCTGACCACGCGCGACGGCCGCCCGGTCTATGTGCGCGACGTCGCCAAGGTCGTCGTCGCCGCCAGCACCACCGAAAGCAGCGTCTGGAACATCACGCCCCCGGCGACCGCCACGCCGGCCGCCGCCGCGCAGGTGCACCAGGTGGCGTGGAACCGGGTGCCCGCGGTCACCATCGCGCTGGCCAAGCGCGCAAGCACCAACGCGGTCGTCGTCGCCGACAGCATCCTGCGCCGCGTCCAGCTGCTGCAGCGCCCGGGCGGGCTCATCCCGGCCGACGTGCGCGTGCAGGTGACGCGCGACTACGGCCGCTCCGCCAACGCCAAGGCGAACGAGTTGCTGTTTCATCTCGGTCTGGCAACGGTCAGCATTGTCGTGCTGATCGCCTTCGCCGTCGGCTGGCGCGAGGCGGTGGTCACACTGGTGGTGATCCCGACCACGATCCTGCTCACCATCTTCGCCTCCAAGCTGATGGGCTACACCATCAACCGCGTCAGCCTGTTCGCCCTGATCTTCTCGATCGGCATCCTGGTGGACGACGCCATCGTCGTGGTCGAGAACATCGCCCGCCACTGGCGCATGAAGGACAGCCGGACGCGCATGGCCGCGGCGATCGAGGCGGTGGCCGAGGTCGGCAACCCGACCGTCGTCGCCACCCTGACGGTGATCGCAGCCCTGCTGCCGATGCTCTTCGTCTCCGGCCTGATGGGCCCCTACATGGCGCCGATCCCGGCCAACGCCTCGGCGGCGATGCTGTTCTCCTTCTTCGTCGCCATGGTCGTCGCCCCCTGGCTGCTGTGCAAGCTGCACCCCGAGCGCGTGGCCCCCTCCGTCACCCTGCGCGGCGAGGAAGCCGAGTTCCTCGAGGTCACGTCGCCCGGCATCGAGGCGGACCTGCGCCACCACGGCGAGGGCCGGCTCGGGCGGATCTACCGCGCCGTGGCCGAGCCGGTGCTGCGCACCCGCACCCGCGCCTGGATCTTCCTGGTCCTGGTCGCGCTCGCCATGGTCGCCGCCTGTTTCATGTTCTACACCGAGGCGGTGACGGTGAAGCTGTTGCCGTTCGATAACAAATCCACCCTCGCCGTCGAGGTGAACCTGCCCGAGGGCAGCACGCTCGAGGATACCGAGCGCACGCTCTTCGCCGCCGCCCGCATCGCCCACCAGATCCCCGAGGTGCGCTCGATCCAGGCCTATGCCGGCACCGCCGCCCCCTACGACTTCAACGGCCTCGTTCGCCACTACTACATGCGCCAGACACCCGAGGACGGCGACCTGCAGATCGACCTCGCCGACAAGTCCCAGCGCAGCCGCGAGAGCCACGCCATTGCCATCGACCTGCGCCACCGCCTCGCCGCGCTCGCGCTGCCCAAGGGCGCGACCCTTCAGGTGGTCGAGGTTCCGCCCGGCCCGCCGGTCCTCGCGACCCTGCTCGCCGAGATCTACGGCCCGACCGAGGCGAGTCGGCTCGCCGTCGCCCGCGAGGTCAAGAAGCTCTTCAAGTCGGTCCCCTACATCGTCGACGTGACCGATTCCTGGGGCCACCCGCGCCCGCGCCTGCGCATCTCGATCGACCAGGACCGGCTGGAATATTTCGGTGTCGAACAGGCCGACGTCTACAGCACGATCCAGGCCCTGTTCGGCGGCGTTCCGGTCGGCTACTCCCACCGCGGCGCCGGGCGCGACCCGATCGAGATCCGCGTGGGCCTTCCCAAGCGCGACCTCACCTGGAACCAGCGCCTCGCCTCGACGCCGGTTCCGGCCAACACGCTGCCCGGCAGCAACGCCGTGGTCGAGCTCGGCCAGGTCGTCCACGCCAGCACCGAGCAGGGTTCACGTATTCTCTTCCGCCGCGACGGCCACTACGCCGACATGGTGATGGGCGAGCTCGCGGGCGAGTTCGAGGCGCCGATCTACGGCATGCTCGCCGTCGACAAGGCCATCGCCCAGCACGACTGGGGCAAGCTGCCGCGCCCGGTGATCAGCTTCCGCGGCCAGCCCCGCGATGAGACCCACCCGACCCTGCTCTGGGACGGCGAGTGGGAGATCACCTACGTCACCTTCCGCGACATGGGTGCGGCCTTCGGCGTCGCCCTGCTCGGCATCTACATCCTCGTCGTCGCCCAGTTCGGCAGCTTCAAGCTGCCGCTGGTGATCCTGACACCGATTCCGCTGACGCTGATTGGCATCGTCCCCGGCCACTGGCTGTTCGGCGCGCCCTTCACCGCCACCTCGATGATCGGCTTCATCGCCCTCGCCGGCATCATCGTGCGCAACTCGATCCTGCTGGTGGACTTCGTCCGCCACGGCGCGGGCCCGGGCAAGACCCTGCGCGAGGTGCTGCTCGACGCCGGCGCCATCCGCTTCCGCCCCATCCTGCTCACCGCCCTGTCGGCGATGATCGGCGCCGCGACCATCCTGACGGACCCGATCTTCCAGGGCCTCGCCATCTCGCTGCTGTTCGGCCTCGCCTCCTCGACGCTGCTGACCGTCCTCGTCATCCCCGCGATCTACGTCGTCCTGCGCGACCCCGACCGGCGCATGGGCTGAGCGCCCGGCCTCGGGCGGGGCAGGGCGGTCGGGCCCGGCCCGTCCCACCCCGCCCGTCAGGGCTCGAGGAACTCCTCGTAGATGTCCTCTTCCTGCGCGGTGTGGATGCGCACGATCTGCAGCAGCGACTCGATCAGCCGCTGCGCGTCGCGCACCAGGTAGCGGTCCACCGCCGGCAGTTCCTCCGTCAGCTGGTCGAGCTGGCGCGCGAGGTGCAGGATCTCGCGGTGCGCCCGGCTGACCGCGGCGAGGCTGATGGGCTCGGCCCGCCGCGCCGCCAGCAGGCCGTGGATGGCGCCCTCGTCGGCGCGCTCATGGGCAACGATGCTCTCGCGCACCAGCGCGTTGGCGTCCCCGATCAGCGCCGCCGCCTGCTCCGGCGCCGTGTCGTCGAGCGCGTCGGCGATGCTGCGCAGCTTGTCCAGGCTCGCCGCCAGCGCCTCGTGGTCGCGCCGCAGCGCCGGCTCCGCGCCCGGCCCGCC
>JAGWQN010000047.1 GCA_028869995.1 Rhodospirillales bacterium | reverse complement strand
TCCGCCGCCTCGCTGCGCCAGGCCGGCTGCCGCGTGCTGGTGACGGAGGCCGACCCGATCTGCGCGCTGCAGGCGGCGATGGAGGGCTACGAGGTGGTGACGATGGAGGATGCGGCGCCGCGTGCCGACATCTTCGTCACCGCGACGGGCAATGTGGACGTCATCACCCTCGATCACATGCGCGCGATGAAGAACCGCGCGATCGTCTGCAACATCGGCCATTTCGATTCGGAAATTCAGATCGGGGCGCTGCGCAACCTGCGCTGGGAGAACGTCAAGCCGCAGGTGGACGAGGTGGTGTTCCCCGACGGCAAGCGCCTGATCGTGCTCTCCGAGGGGCGACTGGTGAATCTCGGCAACGCCACCGGCCACCCGAGCTTCGTGATGAGCGCCTCGTTCAGCAACCAGGTGCTGGCGCAGATCGAGCTGTGGAACGCAGCGCCCGGCGCCTACGAGCGCAAGGTCTACGTCCTGCCCAAGCGGCTCGACGAGAAGGTCGCGGCGCTGCACCTCGCCAAGGTCGGCGCCAGGCTGACGAAGCTTTCGCCCAAGCAGGCCGAGTATATCGGCGTGACGCAGAACGGGCCGTTCAAGCACGACCTCTACCGCTACTGAGCGGCGCGGCGGCGGGGCCGGGTGCCTCGCCGCCGTGGAAGGCTTGTCATCAACTCATCACCATTCGGCCATGCCGGCATGCCCCGATCGCCCATATAGGGGCCAACGAAAACGCGGGGCCAGGAGATGTCCGAGTTCAATCATGCGCCGCTGACCGACGCGGTCAGGAAAGCCCTGCGCGATGTCCGCGACCCGGGTCAGCGCGATGACCTGCTGTTTCTCGAACGATGGGAACTCTGTCCCGAGCCGGGACTCGCCGCCGCCCGCCGCGCGACCCAGCTGCGCCGCGCCAACCCGGGCCTCGCCGCGGCGATCCGTGCCGAGGGCTGGCGCGCCTGAGCGCACGCGCCGCGCCCGACGTCGCTACGACCGCCAGTCGAGGAAGCGCCGCTCGGCCCGCCCGATCACCCAGCTGATGGCGAGGCCAAGCACGGCGAGGATGGTGACGCCGGCGATCAGTTGGTCGATCGCAAACAGCGAGCCGGCCTGCAGGATATAGGCGCCGATGCCGAACTGCGCGCCGATCATCTCCGCTGCGACCAGCAGCACGATTGCGATCGCCGAGGAGATCCGCAGCCCCGAAAGGATCGCCGGCAGCGCTCCCGGCAGGATGATCTTGCGCACGATCGAGCCCCAGGAGAGGCCGAAGGACTGGGCCATGCGGATCAGGTTGCGGTCGACGTTGTCGACACCGCTGTAGGTTGCGATCACGGTCGGGAAGAAGCTGCCGAACAGGATCGTCGCGATCTTGGAGCTTTCGCCGATGCCGAACCAGACGATGAACAGCGGCAGCAGCGCGATCTTCGGCACCGCGAACAGCGCCGAGGTCAGCTGCAGCAGCGCCGCGCGGGCGATGGTGAAGAGCCCGATCAGCAGCCCGACGAGGATGCCGAGGATGCTGCCGAGGACCCAGCCGACGCCGAGGCGCATCAGGCTGACGGAAAGGTGCTTCCACAGCATCCCCGTGCGCACCAGGTCGGCCAGCGCGACGAGCACCTGGGAGGGCGCGGGCAGCGCGATCGGCGAGATCAGCCCCGCGCGCGATCCCGCCTCCCACAGCAGGATCAGCCCGATGAAGACGGCGAGCGACACGTAGCTGTTGGTCTGCGGGCGGAAACCGCCGCCGCGGAAGGGGACCGGGCGCACCCGCGCGCCGGGGGCCGGGTCATCGGCCATCGGCGAGCTCCCGGTCGGCGGCGCGCGCCTCCTCGCGCATGATCAGCCAGATATGGCGCTGCATCGCCTCGAGCTCGGCCGCCCGCTCCGCGCGCTCGGCGAGCGGCATGTCGATCTCCACCGTCTCGCGGATGCGCCCGGGCCGGCGGGAGAGGACATGCACCCGGTGCCCCAGCCGCACCGCCTCGGCGAGGTTGTGCGTCACGTAGCAGGCCGAGAAGCGGTCGCGCGTCCACAGCTCGACGAGGTCGTCCATCAGCAGCTCGCGCGTCTGGCTGTCGAGCGCGGAGAGGGGCTCGTCCATCAGCATCACCGCCGGGCGCACCGCGAGCGCCCGCGCGATCGCCACGCGCTGCTTCATGCCGCCCGAGAGCTGGCGCGGCAGCGCGGCGCGGAACTCCGACAGGCGGGTGCGCTCCAGCACGTCGCCGACGATGCGCCGCATCGCCGCCGCGCCGAGCCGGTGGTCCTCGAGCACCAGCCGGATGTTGCCCTCGACGCTGCGCCACGGCAGCAGGGCGAAGTCCTGGAAGATGTAGGTGATCGGGTTGAGCGAGCCCGCCGGCGGCTCGCCCTCGAGCAGCACCTGGCCCGACGATGCCTCCTCCAACCCGCCGAGCATGCGCAGGAAGGTCGATTTGCCGCAGCCCGAGGGGCCGACGATGCAGACGATCTCGCCCTCGCCGATCGCGATACGGATGTCGCGCAGCACCTCGGTCGTGCCGTAGCGGTGCCCGATGCGATCGGCGAGGAGGCGCATTCAGATCGTCTTGACGAAGCTTGTGTCCACCAGCTTCTGCATCGTCGAGCCCGCCGGCACCAGCTTGCGCGCGTTGAGCCACTGCAACTGGTCGGCCACGCTCGCGACGTTGAGCGCGGCGCCGGTGTTGATGCGCATCACGCCATGGGTGATGTGCGCCCGCGCCTTCGCCAGCGGCATGGCCGCGAAGACGTATTTGTGGACGGCGGCGACGATGGCGTCGATCTCCTTCGGTGCCATCGTCCGGGTCACCAGCGCCGCGTCGTAGTCGTCGATGCCCTTGGCCAGGCCGGCGAGGAAGCGCTGCACCACCTCGCGGCGCTTGTTGATGTTGGCGGTGGAGGTGAAGACGGTCGTCACCTGGTAGCCGGGGATGAAGTCCTGCACCGTGGCGATCGCGTGCGCGACCTTCGCCGCGACCAGCGGGTCGGCGACGCTCGGCAGCATCTCCCAGGCATCGACCTGGCCGGTCTTGAGCGCCGCGATGCAGGCGGGGATGGTCTGCAGCGGGCGCAGCACGATGTCGCTGGCGGGGAACCCGGCCTTCTGCGCCGCCTTGTAGGCGACATACTCGAACGACGAACCGGCGGTGGTGACCGCGAAGCTCCGGCCCTTCAGGCCGGCGAGGCTGGTGAGCCCCTTGGCGTAGGCGGCGTTGGAGGCGAGCACCTTCTGCCCCTCCACGCCGCTCGCCTCGGCGAGCGAGCCGCCGATCACCTTGACCGCGCCCTTGTCGGCGAGGCTGACGAGCCCGCCGGTGATCGCGGTCACGCCGAAATCGATGTCGCCGGAGGCGATGCCGACGGCCATCGGCTCGGCGGCCTGGAACGTGACGAGCCGGGCCGCGAGGCCCTGCGCCGCGAAATATCCCTTCGCCTGGGCGATGATGGTCGGCGCGTGCGAGACCAGCGGCAGGATGCCGATCCTGACCGGCTCGCTGGCGGCCCGTGCGTTGCGCACGATGCCGAAAGTGGCGCCGGCGGCGGCGCCGGTCGCGAAATGTCTGCGTGTGAGAGCCATGGCTCTACCCCCCGTTGCTGTGGCGCGCATGCGCATCCACGGGAGGCCCCACGGGAGGCCGCGTGTCAACACCCGCCCCAGTGGCCGCCCCAGTGGCCGCCCCAATGGCCGCCCCGGTGGCCACGCGAGCCACCGGGGCGTGCGATCACCGGGCGCGTGCGATCACCGGGCGCGCGCGATCAGCCGGGGAAGAGATCCGGCACCGAGAGGTAGCGCTCGCCGGTGTCGTAGTTGAAGCCGAGCACGCGCGAACCGGCGCCCAGCTCGGGCAGTTTCTTGCGGATCGCCGCCAGCGTGGCGCCGGAGGAGATGCCGACGAGGATCCCCTCCTTCGCGGCGCACTGGCGGGCGTGCTCGCGCGCCTCCTCGCCCTCGACCTGGATCACCCCGTCGAGCAGCGCGGTGTCCATGATCGCGGGGACGAAGCCGGCGCCGAGGCCTTGCAGCGGGTGCGGCCCCGGCTTGCCCCCCGAGAGGACCGGCGAGAGCGTCGGCTCGACGGCGAACACCTTCAGCTTCGGCCAGGCCTGCTTGAGCACCCGCGCGCAGCCCGTCAGGTGCCCACCGGTGCCGACGCCGGTGATCATCGCGTCGAGCCCCTCCGGGAAGTCGGCCAGGATCTCGCGCGCGGTGGTGCGCACGTGCGCCTCCACGTTCGCCTGGTTCTCGAATTGCTGCGGGATCCAGGAGCCGGGGTTCTGCGCCTGCAACTCCTGGGCGCGGGCGATCGCCGCCTTCATCCCGCCCTCGCGCGGGGTCAGGTCGAAGGTCGCGCCATAGGCCTGCATCAGCCGCCGCCGCTCGACCGACATCGAATCGGGCATCACCAGCACCAGCCGGTAGCCCTTCACCGCGGCGACCATGGCCAGGCCGATGCCGGTATTGCCCGAGGTCGGCTCGATGATCAGCCCGCCGGGCCGGAGCGCGCCCGACTTTTCCGCCGCCTCGACCATGGCCAGCGCGATGCGGTCCTTGATCGAGCCGCCGGGATTGGCGCGCTCGCACTTCACCCAGACCTCGGCGGTGGGAAACAGCCGTGCGAGGCGGACATGCGGCGTGCCGCCGATGGTTTCGAGAATACTACTCGTTTTCATCGTAGATCTCCTGATCTCCGCATCAGCAATTGTTCATTTCCGGGCCGGTTACAAGCCTTCCCCGCCGGCTCGGGTGCATGTTACCTCCGATCCGGGAGGACCGCAGGCATGGCGATCGACAAGATCTACCCCGACGCGAAGGCGGCGCTGGCTGGCGTGCTGCGCGACGGGATGATGATTCTTTCCGGCGGATTCGGCCTCTGCGGCATTCCCGCCTCCCTGATCGGGGCGATCCGCGACGCCGGCGTGCGCGACCTGACCTTCGTCTCCAACAACGCGGGGATCGACGACGCCGGGCTCGGCATCCTGCTGCAGACCCGCCAGATCCGGAAGATGATCAGCAGCTATGTCGGCGAGAACGCGACCTTCGCGCAGCAATATCTCGCCGGCGAGCTCGAGATCGAGTTCAACCCGCAGGGCACGCTGGCCGAGCGCATCCGCGCCGGCGGCGCCGGCATCCCCGCCTTCTTCACCAAGACCGGCTACGGCACGGACGTGGCAAAGGGCAAGGAAACCCGCGCGTTCGACGGCGAGCACTATGTGATGGAGCGCGGCATCCGCGGCGACCTCGCCATCATCCACGCCTGGAAGGCGGATACCGAGGGCAACCTCGTCTACCGAAAGACGGCGCGCAACTTCAATCCGGTGATGGCGACGGCGGCGGAGATGGTGGTGGCCGAGGTGGAGGAGATCGTGCCCGCGGGCACGCTCGACCCGGACATGATCGTCACGCCCGGCATCTTCGTGAACCGGATCGTCCGCCCGGCGGTGATCGAGAAGCGGATCGAGCAGCGGACCGTTCGCAGGAAGGCAGCGTAGGGCCCGCGGCCCGGACGCAGGAGGAGGTAAGGATGCCCTGGACACGCGATCAGATGGCTGCCCGCGCGGCCCGCGAGTTGCGCGACGGTTTTTATGTCAATCTCGGCATCGGCATCCCCACGCTGGTCGCCAACCACATCCCCGACGGCATCACCGTCCAGCTGCACTCCGAGAACGGGATGCTCGGCACCGGGCCTTTCCCGTGGGAGGGCGAGGAGGATCCGGACCTCATCAACGCCGGCAAGCAGACGGTGACGGAGCTGCCGACGACGAGCTACTTCGACAGTGCCGCGTCGTTCGCGATGGTGCGCGGCGGGCACATCGACATCTCGATCCTGGGCGCGCTGCAGGTGGCCGAGAACGGCGACCTCGCGAACTGGATGATCCCCGGCAAGATGGT
>JAGWQN010000046.1 GCA_028869995.1 Rhodospirillales bacterium | reverse complement strand
GATCGCGAAGCATTCCGGCGCCTTGATGTCCTCGAGGTTGATCGCGCCGAACGTCGGCTCGAGCGCGGCAACCACATCGCAGAAGCGCGCGGGATCGGTCGCGTCCACCTCGATGTCGAAGACATCGATGCCGGCGAATTTCTTGAACAGGACCGCCTTGCCCTCCATCACGGGCTTGCCCGCCAGCGGCCCGATGGCGCCGAGCCCCAGCACGGCCGTGCCATTGGAGATCACGGCAACGAGGTTGCCTCGGGCGGTGTAGTCGAAGGCGGCATCCGGGTCCTGGGCGATCGCCAGGCACGGGGCCGCCACGCCCGGCGAGTAGGCGAGAGCGAGGTCGCGCTGGCTTGCCATGCGCTTTGTCGCCTCAATGGCGAGTTTCCCCGGCCGCGGCAGGCGGTGATAGTCGAGCGCCGCCTTGCGGATGTCTTCGTCCATGCCGATCTCCCCCCCGGCCGCCATCGCCGCCGCCCACCGTCACCGCGACCGGTGGCGCAGCCGCAGCGGTAGGGCCCTGGCTGTCGCTAGCACAGGGCGGGCGGCTGTTGCATACCCGCTTTCGCGGCGGCCCCGGCCCCCAGGGTCGGAAGCCGCATCATGAGATTGAGGAAATCAGCAGGGCCAGGATGATGGTGCGGTCGAGAAGACTCGAACTTCCACAGGGTTTCCCCCACAAGCACCTCAAGCTTGCGCGTCTACCATTCCGCCACGACCGCACGCGGCGCCGGGCGTATAGCCGATGACGGCGGCCGCTTCAACGCTCGTGCCGGCCCATCCGGTGGAATGGCTGCACAGCCCTGGATTCACACCTTACGAGACGGCGGAAGCGGCGATGCGCGAGCACGCCGAGGCGATCCGCGAGCGCGGCGCCGTCGAGCGGGTCTGGCTGGTCGAGCATCAGCCGCTCTACACCGCCGGCACCTCGGCACAGCCCGAGGAGCTCATCGAGCCCGGGCGCTTCCCGACCTACCGCACCGGCCGCGGCGGACACTGGACCTATCACGGGCCGGGCCAGCGCGTGGCCTACGTGATGCTGGACCTCACCCGTCCGCACGGGCGGCAGCGCCCGCGCGACGTGCGCGCCTTCGTCTGCGGCCTGGAGGACTGGCTGATCGCCGCCCTGGCCCGGCTCGGGGTCGCCGGCGAGCGGCGGGCGGGGCGCGTCGGCATCTGGGTGATCGACCCGGCGACCGGCGCCGAAAGCAAGATCGCCGCGATCGGCGTGCGGGTCACCCGCTGGGTCAGCTGGCACGGCGTTGCGCTGAACGTGGCCCCGGATCTGGGCCATTTCGGCGGCATCATTCCCTGCGGTATCAGCGAGCACGGTGTCACGAGCCTGGCCGCGCTGGGCCGGCCGGCAACGATGCGCGACGTGGACGCGGCGCTGCTGGCCGCGTGGACCGGCGTCTTCGGCCCGGCCGAGTGGGCGGTGCAGAAGCCGGGCCCGTAACCACCCACGCCTGGCCCGATCGTCATCCCGGCCGGCCAGACACGGCGCCCCGATTGTCTCGTCCCCGCGCCGTGCGGCGCGCGGGCGCACGGCGCAGCCATGTTGGCCCAAGCCGGAGCCTTGATCTGCCTCGCCGTTGCGATCCGCGACAATAAGACGACGACACCTTCGCCCATTGCCTGCGGGCTGCCGTCCTGTTGATCATCGTCGGCGGGGAGATCGGCATGAGCGCGAGCGAGCACAGTCTGCCCGCCGGCGGCCTGCTGCACGACCTCGGCCCGATGGCCATCCCGCCCGCCGCGCCCTCGACAAGCCCGGGCGGCTTGAAGGCCAGGAATGGCGGTTCATGCGCGGGCACGTCGCGCGCGCCCTCGCGCTGCTCGAACGGCCAGCGGCAGCCCGCGCGGCATGCGCCAGATCGCCGCGCAGCATCACGAAAAGCCCGATGGCTCGGGCTATCCTGCGGGATTGGGCGCGCCGGCCTCGACGAGCTGGCGCGCGTGGCGGCGATCATCGACATCGTCGGCGCGCTCACGGACCGCCGCGCCTAAAGGGCACCGCTGCCGCCCGACCAGGCGATCCGCATCATGCACGACATGGGCGGCGGACTCGACCTGGCGCTGCTGTGGCGCTTTCAGGACATGCTGATCAGCCTGGGCTCCATCGGCATGACGCAGCCGCCGTGACGGGCGGCCTTGCCGGGCTAACAGGTCGGCAGCCGGCGGAACCCGGGCGCGTCCGGTGCGTCGGCCGGAAACTCCTCGATCGCATCGACGCGCGCGAGGCGCGGCCCGCGCCGACAGGCACAGCGCAACGCCTCGACCGCCTCCGCGTCCCCCTCCACGAGCGCCTCGACGGTGCCATCGGCGCGGTTGCGCACCCAGCCCGCCACGCCGAGCCGAACCGCCTCCAGCACCATCCAGTCACGATAGCCGACGCCCTGGACGCGCCCGGCGATGACCAGGAGCCGAGCCATCAGCCGCGCACCAGCGTGAGCATCCTTGCCGCATCCTCAATCTCGGCAAGGATGCGCCGGCGCCGCTCGGCAGCCTCGGTATCCACCCCCCAGCGCCGTTCCTGAAAGATTTCGTCCAGCGTCGCGAGGCGGTGCGCGCCCGCCGCTTCCAGCGCCCCTTCGGCGACCGCGAGGCCCAGCACCAGGCTGCCGAGCGACGGCACCAGCACCCCGAGCGCACCCAGTCCCCAGGGATCGTGAGTCGCGACCGCCGCCGCCAGAGCCGCCACGGCCTCCCGCGCCTGGATGATCGGCACCACGCCTGCGGTCACCGCCAGCCGCGCGCCATGGCGCCGGGCCGCCCAGTCCAGCCACGGGTTCCACTCAGCCGCCTGCACCGCCACCAGCGCGTCCGGATGCGTGGCACGATAGGACAGCAGATCGGTCTCGGCCCACCGGGCGAGCTCGCGCACCACCGGCGCGGGATCCGTTGCGATGCGCTCCTGCACCGTCCCGGCGAGCCGCGTGAGCGGCAGTTGGGCAACCTGCACCTCGCCCTGGGCCCCATCCCATTCCGCCGCCAGCGCCGCGGCCAGCGCTTCGCTGGGAACCTCCAGGGTGGCGCCGCCCGGCACCCGCAGCGGCTTGCCGTCGAGCCTCACCTGCCAGCCACGGTCGGCCGAGCAGGCCTCGGCCCGCCGCCAGAACCGCTTCACGGGACCAGCTGGCGCAAAAGCTGGCCGGCTCCACCCAGCCCATTGCCGATCGCCGGCACACTCTGGCCGGTGCCGCCGATCCCCTTCGTCACGCCATTCAGCACCCCCGGCATCACCCCGGTCTTGAGCGCCGGCGCGGCCGCGCCAGGCAGGCCGAAGCGAGCGGCGGCGAGTGCGGCGGGACAGGGATCGGCGGCGGGATTGGCGCCGAATAGCGTCTGCCCCTGCGTCCCCGCGATGCCCGTGACATCGCCGATCGGCGACGTCGCCATCGCGGCGAGTCCGGCGACCGCGGCCCCGCCATCCGGGCTCGCATGCGGCGCCAGGATCGGGCCGGTCACCGAGACCGGCACGCCCATCCCGCCGCCGGCAATCCGCAGATCGGGGCGAAGCAGCAAAGCGAGGGTCTCGTCGCTGAGCAGCGCATTGCCCCCGCCGGCGACGGCAAAGGCAGGGCTGTCGATCAGCAACGGCGCCACTTTCGCCACGCCATGAACGATGTCGAGCCGCACCGCGAGACAGCGCAGGGGCGTGGCGTTTCCCGCCATCTGGCCGGCCGCCAGATGCAGCGTCGTGTTGAGCGCCGGACCCAGCATGCGGCCATCGAAGCTGCCGCCAGCCATGGCGAGCCCCACCGTGCCGCCGAGCGTGCCGGCGACGGCATGCGGCGAGACGCCGGAGCCTGCCACATCGACATGCAGCTGGGCCGTGCCGTCGATCAGGGGCGCAATGCCGAGGAAGCCAAGGAGCGGGCGCGTCGCCAACGACGGCCCCGTGAGCTTCAGCGCGATTTTAGGAACCGCCGCCCGTGCATCGAGCCCCAGCACAAAGGTCACATGCCCGCCCGGCAGATCCGCGACCCCATCGCTGAGATTGAGATCGCCGTCCTTGAGCGTCGCGTGCGTGGCGAAGGCGCGAATGGTGCCGCCGCTTGTGACGATGTTGCCGCCTTGCAGGCGCAGATCCAGATCGGCGAGGCGCAGCGGCGCCAGCACGAAGGGTTTCGTGGGGAAGATGCGCACCGGCGCGGGTGGCGGCGCAGGCGGCGTCGCCTGCCCTGGCACCGGCGCCGAGAGGATCGCCATCAGCCTGTCGAGATCGAGCCTGGACATCGCCAGGCTTCCGGTCACGGCGGGGCGGGCGCCGGCAGCGACGACCAGATCGCCGCCGAGGGCGAGTTGGGGCGACACGAGCGACAGCCCGTGCACGGCCAGGGCGCGCGCGCCGCCCGCGACGGCGGCGTCCTGCAGATGCGCGGCAAAGGTCACGTCGCGCAGGGCCGGAAGCCGGGTCAGCGCGAGCGCTGACAGCGCCGAAAGATCGGGGATCCTGGCCGCGAGCGCGACATCCGTGCCGCGCAGGTGCGCCGGATCCGCGATCGCACCTTTGGCGGTCAACGTCGCGCGGGCAGCCTCGACATCGACATCGACCGGAAACGGAATTTTCTTGCCGGTGATGTCGCCGGTCAGCGTCGCCGGAGCGCCGAGATTGGCGACGACGGACAGGGGGGCTCCCGCCAGCGCGCCCTGGATCGCCACGTGGATCGGCTTGTCCGGTGCCGGGGCATCGATGTTGGCCTCGGAGATGCTGACCCCCGGCAGCAACGGCGAGAGATCCGACCGTCCCAGGCGCAGCGAGAGGGACTGGATCGACGGCACCAGCCCGCCCTGATCGGCAACCGTGGCGTTCAGCGTCAGATCCTGCAGCGACGGCAGCGCGACCGGCGACAAGGCGGCGAGGTCGCTCATGTTGACGATGTCGGCCCGCAGACGCAGCGCATAGCCGGCAAGGGTATGCGGATCGGCAAGGCTGCCGGACACCTGGATCTCCGCGCCGTGCGTGGTCGCACGCAGGTCGAGCGGCCAGGGCGCGCCGCGGCCGCCGAACAGGCGCTCGAGCGGACCGATCCGCCCCGTGAGCTGGAGCGAATGGTTCGCTGCGGTGGCTTCGGCGTCCACCATCACCGACGAGGTGAGCGAGCTCGCCGTGAGCGACAGGCGCGGCACCAGGACGGTGGTGGTCCGCCCGCTGCGCCCGTCATGCCACGTGATCTTCGCGTCCTTGACGTGCAGCGTCTGCACCGAGAAGGCCGGGCGTGCGCCAGCCCTGGCGGCCGGCCTCGCCGCGGCGGGCTTGGCGGGGCCGGCTGGGGCAAGCTGCCAGTTGGCCTTGCCCTGCTTGTCCGTCTCCAGCAGCAGGTCCGGGCGATCCAGCACCAGGCGGGTGATGGCCACGCGGCCCTGCAGCAGCGCGCCGAGCCCGATATCCGCCTCGATCGAACGGACCGTCAGCATCTGCGGCCGTGTCCCGTCCTTCATGTTGGCGAAGGCGACATCGGTCACCGCGATCGTCGGCACGGTATAGGAGACGATGCGGATCGGGCCGGCCAGCGTGAGGGTCCGGCCGGTGGCGTGCTCGACCGCGGCGAGGATCTGCGGCTTGTAGGCATTGGGGTCGATCAGCTGGACCGCGGCAACGACCGCGATGACCAGGGCCGCCACGAGTCCGAGACCCACGTAGGCGACAAGGCGCCAGAGCGGGCGGCGGGCACGGCGGGAAGGGCGACGGGCGGGCATAGCCATCTTTAACAAGCCCGGACCGCCGGAGCCAATTATTCGCGCGTGCCGATCACCGCGCGGCGCTCCGCCGCGGCCGTGCCGGCGGGCGGATGTCGAACCCGAGCGTGCGGAACGTGAGAGCCATGTGCGCCGGCAGCGGTGCCTCCACGGCGAGCACGCCACCGGCCGGATGCGGCAGCACCAGGCGGCGGGCGAGCAGATGCAGGCCGGCGGGGAAGCCTTCGAGCTCCGGCGCGCCATACGCCGCATCGCCCAGGATCGGCGTGCCGAGGACCGTGCAGTGGACGCGCAGCTGGTGCGTTCGCCCCGTGAGCGGGGAGAGTTCGAGCCAGGCGAGTCGCCGTCCGGCATGATCGAGCGTCCGGTAGTCGGTGATGGCCCGCGCCGCATCCGGCTCGCCCGGCTCGGCGACCGCCACGCGATCGGCGCGCGCGCCAACCCGCCGGACGAGAGGCGCCTCGATCCTTCCCTCGACCGGCACCGGGCGGCCAACCACGACGGCCCAGTATGTCTTCTCGACATCCCGGCCACGGAACGCCGCGGCAAGCCGGGCCGCCACCGCGGCCGAACGTGCCAGCAGCAGCACGCCCGACGTTTCGCGATCGAGACGATGCACCAGCCGCGGCCGCTCGGCGTGCCCGAAACGCAGCGCATCGAGCTGCCCGTCGAGGTGACGCGTGATGCCGGGCCCGCCCTGCGTGGGCAGTCCAGGCGGCTTGTCGAGCACGAGCACATGCTCGTCGCGATAGAGAATCAGCCGCTCGAGATCGGCCGCCAGCCGCGCGTCCGGCGCCGGGCGCGCCGGCTGCGGCGCGGGCGTGGTCGGGGGCAGGCGCACGCTCTGCCCTGCAGCCAGGCGATCCGAGGCCTCGGCGCGGCGTCCATCGACGCGGATCTGTCCGGTGCGGCAGAGCCGCTGGATCGCCACCTGCGGCAAGCCCGGGCGCTTGCGGCGGACAAACCGGTCGAGGCGGATATCGGCCTCGTCCTTGCCCACGGTGATCGTCTCGACGCTCATCCGCGGCGCTCGGCCCGCAGCTTGGCCCAGTAGGCGAGACGCCGCGAGACTTCACGCTCGAAGCCACGCTCACTCGGCCTGTAGAATTCCTCGCGGGTCATGTCATCGGGGAAGTAGCTCTGCCCGGAAAAGGCGTCCTCGGTGTCGTGGTCGTAGGCATAGCCGGCGCCATAGCCGAGCTGCTGCATCAGCTTCGTGGGCGCGTTCAGGATGTGGGCGGGCGGCATCAGGCTGCCATGGTCGCGCGCGGCGCGTCGGGCGGCGCCGAGCGCGGCATAGCCGGCATTCGATTTCGGTGCCGTTCCGAGATAGAGAACCGACTGAGCGATCGCGAGTTCGCCTTCCGGCGAGCCGAGCCGCTCATAGGCCTCCCACGCAGCCAGCGCCTGGGTCAGCGAGTTGGGGTCGGCCATGCCGATATCCTCGACGGCGAAACGCACGAGGCGGCGGGCGATATAGCGAGGGTCCTCCCCGCCGGCGAGCATGCGCGCGAGCCAGTAGAGCGCCGCGTCCGGATCCGAGCCACGCAGCGATTTATGCAAAGCCGAAATGAGGTTGTAGTGCTCTTCGCGATCGCGATCGTAGAGCGCGGCGCGGCGCGCGATCAGCGATTCCAGCGCCGCGGGATCGAGCGGGGTCGTGTCCGGCGGCAGCGCCTGGATCTGCTCGGCCATGTTCAGCAAGGCACGCCCGTCGCCATCCGCCATGGCGCGCAGCTCGGCGCGAGCCGCGGCAGTCAGCGGCAACGGTGCGATCGCCTCGGCGCGCATCAGCAATTGTTCCAGGGCCGCATCGTCGAGCCGGTGCAGCACGAGCACCTGGCAGCGCGACAGCAACGCGCCGTTGAGCGCGAAGGACGGATTCTCGGTGGTGGCACCGACGAGGGTCACGACACCGGCCTCGACGACGGGCAGAAAGGCGTCCTGCTGCGCGCGGTTGAAGCGGTGGATCTCGTCGACGAACAGCAGCGTGCGCCGCGGGGCGTCCCGCGCCGCATCAAACGCGCGCTTGAGATCGGCGACGCCCGAAAAGACGGCCGAGAGCTGCACGAACGCCAGGTCCGCTCGGTCGGCAAGGAGGCGGGCGATCGTGGTCTTGCCGACACCGGGCGGTCCCCAGAGGATCAAGGAGGCCAGCGAGCCGCGCGCGAGCATGCGCGTGAGCGTGCCCTCCGCGCCCAGCAGATGGTCCTGCCCCACGATATCGGCAAGCGAGCGCGGCCGCAGCCGGTCCGCGAGCGGAGCGGCCGGCTGGGCGGCGAAGAGACCCGGAGCTGTCGGACGAGCAGGCACGGTGCGACCTTAGACCGCGGGACGCCGCCGCGAAACGATGTTCGCTTGCGGCCAAGGACGGCCGCGACGGATAATCTCGCGATGAGAGCCAGCCCCGCAAGCGCGACGCTCGAGACCGCGCGGCTGATCCTGCGCCCGCCGCGGCCACGCGATGTCGCCGCACTCTTTGCCATCCTCGGCAACCGGCGCGCCATGCGTCACACGATCCCCCAGCGCACGCTCGTTGCCTGCGGCGTCTATGCGAGAACGCACGAAAAACAGCGGCGCCGGGTCGGCTACGCCCCCTGGGTCATCATCACGCGCCGGGACGCCCGGATCATCGGCTGGGGCGGATTGTATGACGATCCGTTCGATCCGGGGTGGGGCGTGGAGCTTGCCTATTTCCTCGCGCGGCCGGCATGGGGCCATGGCTATGCGAGCGAGCTCGCCGCCGCCTGCGTGGCGTTCGCGGATAGCCGGCGGCGGCCGGCGCAGGT
Organism: Rhodospirillales bacterium; assembly: GCA_028869995.1. Lineage (GTDB taxonomy): Bacteria > Pseudomonadota > Alphaproteobacteria > Acetobacterales > Acetobacteraceae > JAJXXT01. The sequence goes on along the minus strand of JAGWQN010000046.1, from coordinate 2,371 downwards.
GCGGGCCTTCGTCATGCCGCGCAACCGAGCGTCCCGGAACGTGCTCGAGAAGGCAGGCTTCGTTGCCACCCGTTATGTGCCCGCGATGCGGCGGCTGCTGTTGAGTCGCCGGTGCGGAGCAGCCTGACGAGAGGCTCAGGCCGGTGCCTTATGCAGCCTCGGCCTCTTCCTCTTCCACCACCTGCTTCGGGCCGCTGTCCTGCCCCTTGGCGGCGACATCGCGGTCCACGAACTCGATGACCGCCATGTCGGCGGCATCACCATGGCGCATGCCGGCCTTCAGCACGCGCAGGTAGCCGCCCTGCCGGTCCTTGTAGCGCTCGGCGAGCGGGCCGAAGAGCTTGGCCACAATCGCGTCGTCGCGCAGCTGTGCATAGGCCTTCCGCCGCGCCGCCAACCCGCCGGCCTTGCCCAGCGTGATCAGCTTCTCCGCCACCGGCCGCAGCTCCTTGGCCTTCGGCAGGGTGGTGGTGATCTGCTCGTGCTTGAGCAGAGCATGCGCGAGGTTGCGAAACATCGCCGCGCGATGGGTGGTGGTGACGCCGAGCTTCCGCCCGGCAATGCCGTGCCGCATGATGCCTCTCCCCGCCTCAGAAGCCTTCGCCGAGACGCTTGATCAGATCCTCGATGTTCTCCGGCGGCCACCCGCTCACCGTCATGCCGAGCGAGAGACCCATGGAGGCCAGGACCTCCTTGATCTCGTTGAGCGACTTGCGGCCGAAGTTCGGGGTGCGGAGCATTTCCTGCTCGGTCTTCTGCACCAGGTCGCCGATGTAGACGATGTTGTCGTTCTTCAGGCAGTTGGCGCTGCGCACGGAGAGTTCGAGCTCGTCGACCTTGCGCAGCATGTTCGCATTGAACGGCAGTTCCTCGGCCGGCTCGGTCAGCGAGATCTGCTGCGGCTCCTCGAAATTGACGAACAGCGAGAGCTGATCCTGCAGGATGCGCGCGGCCAGGGCCACGGCGTCCTCCGGCGTCACCGCGCCATTGGTCTCGACCGTCAGCAGCAGCTTGTCGTAGTCCGTCTTCTGCCCGACGCGGGTGGGCTCAACGCGGTAGGAGACGCGGCGCACCGGCGAGTAGATGCTGTCGACCGGGATGAGGCCGATGGGCGCGTCCTCCGGCCGGTTCTCGGCGGCGGCGACGTAACCCTTCCCGCCCTGCACCGTGAACTCCATGCCGAGCTTCACGCCGTCGTCCAGCGTGCACAGCACCAGGTCCGGGTTCATGATCTCGATGTCATGGCCGGCCTGGATCTGACCCGCCTTCACCTCGCCCGGGCCTGTCGCCGACAGCACCATGCGTCGCGGCCCGTCGCCGTGCATACGCAGGCCAAGCTGCTTCACGTTCAGGACGATGTCGGTCACGTCCTCGCGCACGCCGGGAATCGAGCTAAACTCATGCAGCACGCCGTCGATCTGCAACGCGGTCACGGCGGCACCCTGCAGCGAAGAGAGCAAGATCCGGCGCAGCGCGTTGCCGAGGGTCATGCCGAAACCGCGCTCCAGCGGTTCGGCGATGATCGTCGCGACGCGCGAGCGGTCCGTGCCGGGCTCGACCTCGAGCTTCTCGGGCTTGCGCAATGATTCCCAATTCTTCTGCATGGACATGCGGCACCTCGTGATAATTCGGACCGGGCGCGGATCGACGCGCTCGAGGCCCGGAAACGCTGACGGGTCGGCTCGGAATCAGACGCGGCGGCGCTTGCGCGGACGGCAACCGTTATGCGGGATCGGCGTCATGTCACGGATCGCGGTGATCGCGAAGCCAACCGTCTGCAGGGCCCGCAACGCGCTTTCACGGCCGGAACCGGGGCCGCTCACCTCGATCTCGAGCGTCTCCATGCCATGCTCGCGCGCCTTGCGCCCGGCATCCTCCGCAGCGACCTGCGCCGCGTAGGGGGTCGATTTCCGACTGCCCTTAAATCCCTGGCTGCCCGCGGAAGACCAGGCGATGGCATTGCCCTGGGCGTCGCTGATGGTCACGATCGTGTTGTTGAACGTGGCCGCGACATGGGCAACGCCAGAAGTGATGTTCTTGCGCTCCTTCTTGCGGGTGCGCGTCGCGGTGGCGGGTTTCGCCATGGGTCGGATGTCCTGTCCTGTATCGAACGCGTCAGTATCGAGCGAGCAACCGGGCTGATGCGCCCGGTTACTTCGTCACCTTCTTCTTGCCGGCGATCGCCACCGCCTTGCCCTTGCGGGTGCGGGCGTTGGTGTGGGTGCGCTGGCCGCGCACCGGCAGGCCGCGGCGGTGCCGCAGGCCGCGGTAGCACCCGATCTCGACCAGGCGCTTGATGTTCAAGGCGACCTCGCGCCGCAGCTCACCTTCGACCCGATAGTTGCGGTCGATGATCTCGCGCAGGCGGTTG
>JAGWQN010000045.1 GCA_028869995.1 Rhodospirillales bacterium | reverse complement strand
GGGCGCTGGAAGGTGTTGCGGCCGATGATCGAGCCGTTGGCGCCGCCGTCGCGCAGGCCGCGCACTTCCTCGTAGAGTCCCTCGAGCCCCTTGGCCTCGCCGCCGGAGAAGACGACGATGCGCTTGCCGGCGAAGGCGGTCTGGATCACGTGCTCGACGCGCTTGGCCAGCGTCGAGATGTCGATCTGCTGCGCCTCGTAGACCTTCTTTGCGGCCTCGAGCGAGAGATGGGCGGTGGGCGGCTTCACCTTGATGATGTGCGCGCCCATCAGCGCCGCCATGTGGCAGGCATAGGCGCAGATATCGACCGCCGTCTCGCCGGCCTTGTCGAGGTTGGGTCCGCGCGGATAGCTCCAGACGACGACGGCGAGGCCCGCGGCCTTGGCCTCGTCGGCGAGCTCGCGCAGCTCCTCCATCTGCTCGAAGGCGTATTCGCTGCCGGGATAGATGGTGAAGCCGATCGCCGCGCAGCCGAGGCGCAGCGCGTCGGCGACCGAGCCGGTGACCGCCTGGTCCTTGGCGCCGGCGAGCGAGTTCGAGGAGTTGAGCTTGAGGATGGTCGGGATGGCGCCGGCGAAGGTCGCGGCCCCGGCCTCGATCATGCCGAGCGGCGCGGCATAGGCCGACAGTCCCGCCTCGATCGCCAGCTGGAAATGGTAGTGCGGGTCGTAGGCCGCGGGGTTGGGCGCGAAGCTGCGCGCCGGCCCGTGCTCGAAGCCCTGGTCCACCGGCAGGATGACCAGCCGGCCGGTGCCGCCGAGCTTGCCCTCCATCAGGATGCGGGCAAGGTTCGCCTTGGTCCCCGGATTGTCGCTCTCGTAATGATCCAGGATGCGCTTGACGCGCTGGGTGACGCGCATGGGGTTCCTCCGCTCGGGTTGCAGGCACTCGGACTTTGTCGCCGTCTAGAGCAAGACCCGGCCCGGTGAAATCCGCCCCGGTGCGGCGGCTGGCTCTGGAAACGTGGAAGCTCGATCAGGCGATCGCCGATCCCTCCGGATCGTTCGGCTCCGGACGGATCGGCGGTGCTCTAGCGCGGCGCGGCACGCGCGTCACCAGCGCGCCAGTCAAGGATTGTCATGGCAGGCGGGCGCGAATCGAGCACCTCTGCGCCGAGGCTCGCGGCGGCGGCGGCGACGCGCGCGAAGCCCGGGCCGCGGGCCAGCACCAGGCCGCGGCAGCCGCAGCGCAGTGCCGCCATCGCGTGGCCGGGAGCATCGGCGCAATCGAGAAGGTCCGCCACCGGCGCGCTCGCCCGCGCGCGCGCCGCCTCGGCCAGCACCCACCACCACAGCGCGCCGAGCCGCCCCGCCGCGCCGGGCGGGGAGAGCAGCGTGACGGGGCGCCCGACGCCAACCGCGGCGATGGCGGCGGCGTGATCGCCGACCAGAACGACCGGGGCGGGAAACATGCTTGACGTTCAAGCTCGTTGACGGTTGAAACTCAACCATGGATGCAGAAGGGAGGCGGCCGTGAACGCAACCAGTGAGGCAGCGGCCCCCGATGATGCGGCGGCGGACCGCATCGAACAGGCGCTGGAGCGGATCGCGGCCCTGGCCGCACGGCCGCGCCACGCCGCCGTGGCGGCGACGATCGACGGGTCGCCCATCGACGCGGCAGCCTTCGACGTGACGCTGGCGCCGCGCCTCGATGCGGTGATCGCCCGGCTGCGCCAGGCGTTGGGGAGCTAGCCGATGGCGCAGATGACGATCCGCATCAACGGCTATGCCTATGTCGTCGGCTGCGACGACGGGCAGGAGGCCCATCTCACCGCGATGGCCAACGAGATCGAGGCGCGGGTGAACAGCATCAAGGCGCTTGGCGGGCAGTCCGGCGAGTCGCGGCTGCTGGTGCTGGCGGCGCTGCTGATGGCCGACGAGCTGCACGACCTCAAGCTCGAGGCGGCGCAGCTGCGCGCGACGCGCCCGGCGCAGGAGGCGAAGCCCGCCGCCGGCGAGGCCGCCCTGCGCCGGCGCCTGGCGAAGCTCGCCGACCGGGCGGAGGCGATCGCCGGGCAGCTCAGCGCCGAATAGGCGTTGCCGCCGGCATGACCCAGCCTTATGAACAGGGCGCGGGGCTGCTGGGTGCGTCAGGCTCGATCATCCCCGGGGCCGATAGCAACCTCCCGGGAGCTGGCTCTGCCGTGGCCGTGGTCACGGTATCTGGCGCCCACCTGCACTAGCAGGCTCTGGGAGGATGGCATAGCCAACGGCCATGGCGGCTCCGCACATCGCATCACCTGACCTCGTTGCGGCCAAGCGGCGCGCGCGCGAGCGTGCCCTGGCGCAGCGTGCCGGACAGGACCCGGCGCTGGGCGCGGCGCTGGCCGGCCACGTGCTGCGCGAGCTGCCGCCGCCGCCCGGCGCCGCGGTCTCGGGGTTCTGGCCCATGGCCGGCGAGATCGATATCCGTCCGCTGCTCGAGGCGCTGTTCGAGCGCGGCCACGCGGTCCTGCTGCCGGAGACAACGAAGCTCGGCAATCCATTGATTTTCAGGCATTGGCATCCGGGCGCGACCATGGTGCGCGAGCGTTTCGGCACGCTCCGGCCCGAAGGCGGGGTCGGCGTTCCGCGGGTGCTCTACGTGCCGCTCCTGGCGTTCGACCGGGCCGGGCGGCGGCTCGGCTATGGCGGCGGCTATTACGACCGCACGCTGGCGACCCTGCCCGGGGCGGTCGCGGTCGGCTGCGCCTTCGCGGCCCAGGAACTGGACGAAGTGCCGGCCGGCGACTACGACGCGCGCCTGGCCGCGATCGCCACCGAGCGCGGCATCATCATTCCCGCCACCGCATCTGGGGACTGAATGCGCATCCTTTTTCTTGGCGACACGGTCGGGCGCACCGGCCGCGAGGCGGCGGCGTCGGCGCTGCCGGGGCTGCGCGCGCGGCTTGGCATCGAGCTCGCCATCGTCAACGCGGAGAACGCCTCGCACGGCTTCGGCCTCGCCCCCGACATGGCCGAGACGCTGTTCGCGGCCGGCGCCGACGTGATCACGCTCGGCAACCATGCCTGGGACCGCAAGGAGATCGTGCCCTACATTGCCACCCATAACCGGCTGATCAGGCCGCTCAACTTTCCGCCGGGCACGCCGGGGGCGGGGCTCGCCACGGTGACGCTGGCCGACGGGCGGCGCGCGCTGGTGGCGAACGCGATGGGGCGGCTGTTCATGGACCCGCTGGACTGCCCGTTCCGGACCATGGCGGGCGAGCTCGCGAAGCACCGGCTCGGCGCCTCGGTGCAGGCGATCGTGGTCGATTTCCATGCCGAGGCGACGAGCGAGAAATGGGCCTTCGCGCATCTGTTCGACGGCCAGGTGAGCCTGGTGGTGGGCACCCACACGCACTGCCCCTCGGCCGACCACACGATCCTCGCCGGCGGCACGGCGTTCCAGTCCGATGCCGGGATGTGCGGCGACTACGACTCGGTGATCGGCATGGACAAGGTGCTGGCGGCGGCCAGGTTCCTGCGCAAGGTGCCGGGCGAGAAGCTGCATCCGGCGGAGGGCGAGGCGACGGTGTGCGGGCTCTTTGTCGAGACCGACGACGCGACCGGGCTCGCGAAGCGCTGCGAGCCGGTGCGCATGGGCGGGCGGTTGTCGCAGACACTGCCGCAATTGTAACCAATCCGGCAGCGGCGCTTGCAGGGGATCCGATGGCTGGCCATTCGCAGTTCAAGAACATCATGCACCGCAAGGGCGCGCAGGACGCGCGCCGGGCGCGGCAGTTCGCGCGGCTGATCCGCGAGATCACGGTCGCGGCGCGCCAGGGGCTGGCGGAGGTTTCCGCCAATCCGCGGCTGCGTGCCGCGGTGGCGGCGGCGCGCCAGGCCAACATGCCGCGCGATACCGTGGAGCGGGCGATCAAGAAGGCGTCCGGGGCGGCCGGGGGTGAGGACTACACGGAGGTCCGCTACGAGGGCTATGGCCCGGGCGGTGTCGCCGTCATCGTCGAGGCGCTGACCGACAACCGCAACCGCACCGCCTCCGACGTGCGCTCGGCGTTCGCCAAGTTCGGCGGCGCGCTCGGCGAGACGAACTCGGTGTCTTTTCTGTTCTCGCGGCGCGGCATGCTGCGCTATCCGGCTTCGGTCGCGAGCGAGGAGGCGATGCTGGAGGCGGCGGTCGAGGCCGGGGCGGAGGATGTCGCGAGCGGGCCGGAGGGGCACGAGATCAGCACCTCGGTCGAGGAATTCTTTGCCGTGCGCGATGCGCTCGAGGCGCGGTTCGGGGCGCCGGAGGAGGCGCGGCTGGACTGGAAGCCGACCACGACGGTGGCGCTCGACGAGGAGCAGGGGGCGAAGCTGGTCAGGCTGCTCGATGCGCTCGACGAGAGCGACGACGTGCAGAACGTGACCGCGAATTTCGAGCTCCCGGACGCGCTTCTGGCGAAGCTTTCGGCCTGAGCGCGGGCGATGTCCGCGCCCGCCGCCACGCGCCTGCGATGACCCGCATCCTGGGTCTCGATCCCGGACTGCGGGTGACCGGCTGGGGGCTGATCGAGGTCGCCGGCAACCGGCTGCGGCATGTGGCGGACGGGGCGATCGCGACCGATGCCGGCCAGAGCCTGCCGGATCGGTTGTGCGCGCTGCACCGCGCGCTCGCGACGCTGATCGGCGAGCTGGTCCCCGACGAATCCGCGGTCGAGGAGACCTTCGTCAACCGCAATCCGGCCTCGACGCTCAAGCTCGGCTACGCGCGGGGCGTGGTGCTGCTCTCACCCGCGCTGGCCGGCATTCCGGTCGCGGAATATGCGGCCCTCTCGGTCAAGCAGGCGGTGGTGGGGACGGGCGGCGCCTCGAAGGAGCAGGTGCAGGCGATGGTGCGCCGGCTGCTGCCGGGCGCCGAGATGCGCCGCGCCGATGCGGCGGATGCGCTGGCGGTGGCGATCTGCCACGCGCATCATCGCGGCACCGCGCGGCGGTGGAACGAGGGCGCGGCGGGGAGGAGTGCGGCTTGATCGGGCGGCTGACCGGGCGGATCGAGGGGATCGAGGCGGACCGCTGCCTCGTCGATGTGGGCGGCGTCGGCTATGTGGTGATGGCCTCGACGCGCACGCTCGGCGCGCTCGAGCCGGGGGGCGAGCAGCGGCTCTGGGTCGAGACGCAGGTGCGCGAGGACGCGATCACGCTCTACGGGTTCCTGCAGGCGGCGGAACGGGAATGGTTTCGCATCCTCACCGGCGTGCAGGGCGTGGGGCCGAAGGTCGCACTCGGGATCCTCTCGGCGCTGGCACCCGCGGAGCTGGTGGGCGCGATCCAGTCGGGCGACCGGGCGATGCTCTCGCGCGCGCCGGGGGTGGGGGCGAAGCTCGCGATCCGCATCGCGACCGAGCTGCGCGACAAGGCCGGGGCCCTGCCGCTGCCCGACAGCATCGCCGTCGCGGCGAGCGTGCCGGCGGGGCCGGACGCGGAGGTGCTGTCGGCCCTCGCGCATCTCGGCTACCGCCGCGGCGAGGCGGAACAGGCGCTGGCGAAGGTGCGGCTGCGGCTCGGCGCGGATGTGGCGTTCGCCGACCTGGTGCGTGAGAGCCTGCGCGAGATGGCGCGGTGAGCGGCGCGCGCGGACGGCGCGGCGGCGCGGGGCCGGCGGCGGGCGAGGCGGAGGCGGCGC
>JAGWQN010000044.1 GCA_028869995.1 Rhodospirillales bacterium | reverse complement strand
CGGAGCTTTCCTCGAGCGGTTTACGCAGGCCGAGCAGGTGGCAATCCAGACAGTGGCCGCCAGCAACGCGAGCATCGCGCTCGGGCTGACGATGGGCCTCGCGGCGGGGCAGATCGACCTGACCAGCGCGACCACGCAGGCGTGGGTCAATGGTCTGGCGACGGCGGGGCTCATCACCGCCGCGCGCGCGACGGCAATTCTCACACCATAGGAACCCTATGACCGTAGAGCTGAAATTCGTGGGAGCGACGCTGGCGGATGTGCTTGCGCAGGCGGCGTCGGCGGCCACGGCGTCCGCGGGGGCGGCGTCTGGCGGCTCGGTCGCGAGCGCGTCGGGTGGCGCTGCGCCGTCGGCCGCCCTGGTGGTGATGACGTTGCTCACTGGCGTCGGGCTGACAGCCGCGCAGGTCGCGCAGTATTGGCCGACCAACCCGGCCGATGCGCCACCGTCGCCGGAAGGGGCGTTCTGCAAAGCGCTCGCCGGCCAGATCGGCGGCGCGCCCTACCTCGTCGACCAGCATGGCAACGTCATCACGTTCGCGAAGGACGGCACCGGGAAGCTGATCCCCGTCACGAACCAGTGGGGCAGCGGCTACGAGGGCGAATATAACGGCAACCTGTCCGGCGCGACCGCTGGCTCGACGGCCTACAACCAGTTCACGGTGTCGCAGGGCGAGATCTGGCTGACATTCAACGGCGGCTTCACCGGCATCGGGGAGGTCCGTGGGACGCTTGGCGGCATCCGCGAGCAGGCCATCCCGCCCTTCTGGACATCGTCGCCTTCGGCTGATGGAGGCGCCACGACGAGCAAGAGCCCGGCGATGCCAGTCGCGCCCACGCCGAGCGCCATCGCGCCCGGTAGCAGCGGCAAAACGATCCTTTTCGGGCTGGGACAGACTTACACGACGATCAGCGCGGCGCTCGCCGCTGCGGCGGATGGCGATACCGTGAAGTTCGCCGGCGTGGCGGCGTCGGCCTCGGCGGTGTTCGCCGAGAGCTTCACCATCGACAAGGCAATCGTGCTGGATGGTGCAGGCGTGCTGACGGGGGGCGGCACCGCGAAGCCGTCGTTCGCTGGCGGTGCTGTGCTGGATGGCGCTTCTCTCGTGGATTATTCCGGGTATGCGCAGGGGAAGGGCGGCATCGTTCTCGGTGGCGATTGCGTCGTGCAGGGCTTCGAGATCCGCAACTTTGGCCTTAAGGAAGCGCAGGCTGGCCTCACGAGCGGCATTCGGAACAGCGGCCCTGGCAACTTCACCATACGGCATTGCTATGTCCACGATTGCCAGGACGGCCTAGGCAGCGGCGGCTTCGCCGCGGCGTGGACTCTGAGCGATCTGTGGGTCGAGCGGTGTGGGATCGGCAACGGCCTCACGCACGATGCCTATCTTGGGTCGGGCGTCGTGACGCACAGCGCTGCGCGGGTGACGATGATCATCGGGCCGAAGGTTGCTGACACGAACACGGGCACCGGGTTCGCCGAAGGTGGCATCGCGTTCAAATCTCGCGCCAACACGCTCTCCTTTACCGGCCCGTGCTACCTGCATGCGGCAGACGCGGCGTGTCTCAACCTCGACGACGGCGTCACGCAGGATGTCCTGATCGGGACCGGCGTCGTGTTCCACAAGGACGCGACCGACGCGAACCATCTGGCGATCTCCCTCGCTCCCGCCGGCAGCCCGCTCAACGGCAATGCCAACCTGACGCTAGAGGCTGGCGTCACGCTCGATCTGCTTTGCCCGGCGCCAGAGATCGTCAATGGCTCACTGGGCACGATCTACGTCGAGCCAGGCGTTGTGAACAGCGGCGGCGGAACGATCTCCGTCACCGGTCCATGCTCCTATAAGGGCGCGCTGGTCACGTTCCTGCCGGCGGGGACGCTCTGAGGCGGCGATGTATCTGCGGACCTTCTTCGATCAGCTCGATCAGATGCTCTGCGCTCTGTTTGGCGGCGCGCCGCAGACGCCGATTTCGCTCGCGGCGGCCGAGGCGGAGGTGAAACGCGAGCCGTGGGGGTGTGCGCTGTGCGCGTGGCTGCACGCGACGCTGCGCCAGCAGCATTGTCCTCGGGTGCTGGCAGGGGAGACGACCACAGGCTTCGCGGCTGTGAGTGCGGCCGTGCAGCTTGCCGTGCTCGCCTGGGTGATCGCGGCGATCGGCGTGTTGGGGCCGATCGCCGTGGTGCTCTGGTTGGATGGGATGCCGCTCCTGCGCTGATGCGGAGAGGGCTGGGCCGCGCCAGCGGCCCGAGTTGGCCGGAGATGGCGCCCCGCACGGATGAACCGCTCCTCGTGCGCGCGCGTGGGGAGGGCCTTGGGGTTAGGGGACCTCCCCCCATCCCGTCGCGTTGGGAGGGCCTCGCGTTTAGGGGACCTCCCCCTTCGCTGGGTGGATGAGGCGTTCTGGATGGGTTCTAAGGGGCGCCTAGCGGGGTGGCTGGGAAGGGAGCGTAATCTGCGGCTGAGCGCGCCCGTGATCACTCTCAATTCTTTTGTCAAAAACTCGCAAACATTTTGGCGGGCAACACCCGTCCTGTCGCTCGACCCCTTTGCATGGACCCGCAGGCCCGCGCTCTTCTTCGAGGTGGTCGAGGCCCATGGCGCCACGCACGCCTGGGTGCCGAACTTTGCGTTGCTGCATCAGGTCCGCAGCATCGGCGAGCAGCGCACCTACCGGCTGAACTCGTTGCGTTCGCTGATCGTCTGTTCCGAGCCGTGCAAGCCCGAGGCCTTCGATGCCTTCGTGGCGCGGTTTGCCGCCTCCGGCATCCGCCCACAGACGCTGCAGACCTGCTACGCCATGGCGGAGACGGTGTTCGCGGTGGCGCAATCGGACTGCTCGCAATCGGTGCGGCGACTGGTCGTGGCGCGCGCCGATCTGCAGGCCGGCGCCGCTGTGTCGCTGCCGCAGCCGGGCGGCGGGACGCTCGAGCTGCTATCCAATGGTTCGCCGGTTGCGGGCTGTGCCGTGCGTATCTGTTGCGACGGCGCGGTCGTGGGCGAGCGAATGATCGGCGAGATCTGCATCGCCGCGCCGTGGATGTTTTCGGGCTACCATCGCAACCCGGAAGCCACGGCTGCGGTGCTCGAAGGGGGCTGGTTGCGCAGCGGCGACCTCGGCTTCCTCGACGGTGGCGAGGTTTTCGTCGTTGGACGCATCAAGGATGTGATCATCGTCAACGGGCGCAACCTGTTCGCCCATGATGTCGAGGCCGCGGTCGCGCGGGTGCCGGGGGTCAGGCCGGGCCGGGCCGTCGCATTCGGCTACTACACGGCGCAACTCGGCAGCGAGCAGCTGGTCGTCCTGGCCGAACGCGCCGATGCCGATACCACCGCGGGCGACGAGCGGGACACGATCTCGGCTGTCAACCGGGCGGTCCTCGACGAGGTCGGCGTGCCCTGCGGCGACATCCGCCTGGTCGCTGCGGGCTGGCTGACCAAGACCACCAGCGGCAAGGTCAGCCGCATCGACAATGCTCGGCGCTATGCGGAGGAACTGCGGCGGGGCTGAGCGCGTCCGCCCCGGCTGCCCATCATGCGTCCCAGCGCGGCAACCGGGAGCCCGCCGGAGCCCTACGGATCCCCACCTTCCGAGCCGTTCGCACAACCCTGGCGTGTGCCGGGCATGTCAGCGTCGCGTCAGCCTCGTATGTCATGGGACGGGTAACGGTCCCGCCCGGGCCCGTCGGGGTGTCAACAGGTGAGAAGGATTTCGCACATGTCTCAGATACTGGCCCGACGAACCCTGTTCCTGGCGACCGCTTGCCTCTTGGGCGGCGTCGCGGTGGCGCATGCCGACAAAGGCGGCGGCGACGGCGGCGATGGTGGTGGGAACGGTGGCAACGGTGGCACCGAGGGAGACGGCGGCGGCAGCGCCAATGGCGGTAGCGGCGCCAATGGTGGCAGCGGTGGCAGCGGTGGCAGCGCCAATGGCGGCAGCGGCGAGACCGAGGCAGAAGGCAGCGGCGGTGCGACGGGTGCCGGCAGTTCGGGCGCGAGCGACCCTGCGAGCCCCGACCGTGGCGCGGCGAGCGGCAGCGGCGCCCCTGCCGGTTCCGGCACCGGCTCGACAGGCGGCATCGCCCCGGCGACGACGGGCCTGCCGCATCCCTGATCGGGGGGTGGGCGCAGGACCCGTCCCCTCGGGGCCTACCGGCAGGCCGGCTGTCATCCGCGTCCGTCTGGGCGCGATCCGGTCTGGGCTCGATCCGGAAGCCTTATCCCTGCGGATCGGATCGACAGCGCGGTTTGCCTCCCCTGTCATGGATCGGAGCGGGCGCAACGTCGCCCGCTCCGGCCTGAACCTGGCGGGGTCGGGCAGCCCTTAGGTAGGACTGGCGACGACGAGGCGGCCTGACCGGTGAGCGATCCCTCGCGCGCGGCCGCGACGACGAGCGGCGCGACGATCAGTCGTCGCGATGCAGGCCGAGGCGTTGCATTTTCCGGTGCAGGGTGGCGCGGGAGACGTTCATCCGCCGTGCCGCAGCCGTGACATTCCAGCGCGTCCGCTCGAGGCAGGCCAGCACCGCGTGCTTTTCGCCGGCGATCCGCGTTGTCGTGCCCGCCAGCCGCGCCGGCAGGTCCTCCGCCGTGACCGCGTCCTCCCCCGCCATGGCCGTCGCGAAGCGTGCCACGTGGCGCAACTCACGCATGTTGCCTGGCCAGTCATAGGCAACGAGCAGCCTGTGCGCCTCGTCCGTGAGGCGAGGTCCGGCGCCCGCCGACCCCGCCTCCTGCTGGAAGACGTCGTCGATGACCCTGTGTTTGTCGGTGCGTTCGCGCAGCGGCGGCAAGGCGAACGTCGCGCCCGCGAGCCGATGGTAGAGATCCTCGCGCAACCGCCCCTCGCGCACCAGCATCTCACAGTCGCGCAGCGTCGCCGCGATCACCTGCAGGTCGAGCTCGACCGTCCGCGTCCCTCCGACCGGCGTCACCACCCCCTCCGACAGGGCCTGCAGCAGCCGCGTCTGCAACTCGACCGGCATGTCGCCGATCTCGTCGAGGAACAACGTGCCGCCGTTCGCCGCCAGCAGCAGCCCGCTATGTCCGGTGCTCGCGGCCCCGGTGAAGGCGCCCGGCCGGTAGCCGAAGAGCTCGCTCTCCACCAGTTCGCGCGCGATCCCCGCACAGTTGACCGCGACGAACGGCTTCGTCGCTCGCCGGCTCGCGGCATGGATCGCACGCGCGAACAATCCCTTGCCGGAACCCGTCTCGCCCACCACCAGCATCGGCAGGTCGTGATCGAGAATGCGCCGGACGATCGCGACATGGCCGATCATCGTGCCGTCGCCACCGGCGAGCCGGTCGAGGTCGAAGGCGGGTGGCTGAGCCGGCCGCGCTGGCGCCGCCGGTGCGTCCGGTCGCGCGCCGGCGCGCGCTTCGTGGCGCGCGCGAGGTGCCCACGGCGAATCCAGGCGCACATGCAGAACCGGTCCCGCCGGCCCGCTTATCGTCCGCGTGTCGCCAGGGTGCGTGAAATCGTTCGGGGTCAGGCCCAGGGCGGCGGCGGCTTCACGGCCGATCATCGCCTCGGCGTCCTGGCCCAGCCAGGCATCGGCGTCTCGGCTGAGGTCGAGGATCCGCCCATCCTCGCCGAGCGCAAGCCGCAGTTCGCTCGCCGTGTCGGTGAAATCGCGATAAGGCGACAAACGGAGGATCCGCCTGCGGGCGTGCCGGCGCTGAAAATCCAGGTTCTCGATCCGTCGTGCCGCGGCGGCGACCAGTTCACGGACGATCGCTTGCGCGTCCCGGCTCGTCGGTCGCGCCGTCGACACGTCGAGCACGCCCAGCACCTGTCGCCGGGGACCGAAGATCGGCGCCACCGTGCAGGTCAGCGCCGTGTTGCGCACGGAAAAATGCTCGTCCATCACGATCGAGAGCGGCCTTCCCTCGTGCAGGCAGGTGCCTACGCCGTTCGTGCCTTGCTCTGTCTCTGCCCAGATCGCGCCCTCATAGAGCCCGTTGCTCTGCGCCTCGCCGAGCAGCGTCGGGCTGCAGCGGTAATCAACCGTCACGCCCTGGGCGTCGGTTAGCAGCACGACGTAATCGCTCGGTCCGATCCGCGCGAACAGCCGGTCAATCTCGTCGCGCGCCAACCCGATCAGGTCGTCGACGGGGGCACGGAAATCCTTCAGCTCCCGCCGCGTCAGGATCTTCGGAAACGGCGTGCGGTGCGGCTCGAGCCCGTAGGTTCCGAGACACCGCCGCCAGGACGCCTCCACCGCCGTCGACACGAGGAAAGAACCGGATCCCGGTTGCCCGCGCTTTCCCTGCACGCACGCAAGCACCCGTTCGACATGAACGCTTTCGCTCATCGTCGCCTCCTCCGGCCGCCGCGTGCGCCAGTCGTCCCGGCGCGGGATTGACGGTCCTTTATATCATCGCACAACCGGTCTGCTCAGCAAGGGCTGTTGCAGATGCGACAGGTCCGGCGCTCCGCCCTGTCGCACGCGCGACGCTGGTCTCGGAACGGCGCCTTGATTCCCAAGCCTTTCCGCTCTGGCATCTCTCTTGCTTTGCCCTAACCCCGTCCAAGACGGGCCAACGGCGCGAAACGGCGCCCATTGCGGAGGAAACATGCAACACAGCCGCCAGTTCCTGCTCGACAGCTATCGCAGCATGGCCACGATCCGGCGTTTCGAGGATCGCGTGCATGACGAGTTCGCGACCGGCAAGATCCCGGGCTTCGTGCATCTCTATGCGGGCGAGGAAGCGTCTGCTGTCGGTGTCTGCTCGCATCTCGACGATCGCGACGTCATCGCCTCCACCCATCGCGGCCATGGTCATTGCATCGCCAAGGGCTGCGATGTCGTCGCGATGATGAAGGAGATCTATGGCCGTCGTGACGGCGCCTGCGGTGGCAAGGGCGGATCGATGCACATCGCCGACCTTTCGCGCGGCATGCTGGGCGCCAACGGCATCGTCGGCGGCGGCCCGCCGCTCATCTGCGGAGCGGCGCTGACAGCCAAATATCTCAAGACCGGCGGCGTGGCCGTGGCTTTCGTGGGTGACGGCGGCTCGAACCAGGGCACCACGCTTGAATCATACAACCTCGCCAAGGTCTGGAATCTGCCGGTCATCTTCGTTGTCGAGGACAACGGCTACGCCGAATCCACGGCCAGCGCCTGGTCCGTCGGCGGCAGCCAGCTCGGGCGGGCCAAGGGCTTCGGCATGCCGGGCGTTGAGGTCGACGGCTTCGACTTCTTTGCCGTGCACGATGCGGCGCGCGAGCCCATCGAGCGCGCGCGCAACGGTGGCGGACCGTCGCTCATGCATGTCAGGCTGACCCGCTTCTATGGTCATTTCGAGGGCGATGCGATGACCTATCGCGCGCAGGGCGAGGTCACGAAACTTCGCGCCGGACACGACTCGCTGCAGATCTTCCGCGGCAAGGTGACGCAGGCGGGCGTTCTTTCCGGTGAGGATCTCGACGTCGTGGAGGCTGATGTCGCAAAGCTGATCGACGATGCCGTCTCGCGCTCCGAGGCCGCCGCCATGCCAACCGAGGCCGACCTTCTGACCGACGTTTACGTCCGCTACTGAGAGGGACCGAATCATGGCGAAGAAGACCTACCGCCAGGCGATCAATGAAGCCATCGCCCAGGAAATGCGCCGCGACCATCGGGTCATCGTGATGGGCGAAGACAACGCCGGCGGCGCCGGGGCGCCGGGCGAGAGCGATGCCTGGGGCGGTGTGCTGGGCGTCACCAAGGGGCTGCAGCCGGAGTTCGGGCCCGATCGCGTGCTCGACACGCCGATCAGCGAAAGCGCCTTCATCGGTGCCGCCGCCGGCGCCGCGGCCACAGGCCTGCGCCCGGTCGCCGAGTTGATGTTCGTCGACTTCATGGGTGTCTGCTTCGATCAGATCTTCAACCAGGCCGCCAAGTTCCGCTACATGTTCGGCGGCAAGGCGGTCACCCCGCTGGTCGTGCGCACGATGTACGGCGCGGGACTGCGTGCCGCCTCGCAGCACAGCCAGTGCCTCTATCCCATCTTCACGCACATTCCGGGCCTGAAGGTCGTGCTGCCCTCCACGCCCTACGAGGCGAAGGGCCTGATGATCCAGGCGATCCGCGACGACGATCCGGTGATCTTCTTCGAGCACAAGGCGCTCTATGACGAAACCGGTGATGTTCCGGACGAGAGCTACACGATACCGTTTGGGGAGGCGAACCTCACTCGCGAGGGCGGGGACGTCACCATCGTCGCCTTCGGTCGCATGGTGGGTTTCGCCAATCAGGCCGCCGACGAGCTCAAGCGTGAGGGCATCGGCGTTACCGTCATCGACCCGCGCACCACCTCGCCGCTCGATACCGAAACGATCCTCGACAGCGTGGGTGAAACGGGGCGCCTGGTGGTGGTGGACGAGGCTCACCCGCGTTGCTCGATGGCGGCCGACATTGCCCGCCTCGTCGCCGAGGAAGCGTTCGGTGCCCTCAAGTCGCCGATCCGTACCATAACCCCGCCGCATACCCCGGTTCCGTTCTCCCCGGCACTCGAGGATCTGTACATTCCCAGTGCCGTGCACATCCGCGACGTCGCCCGGTCGCTCGTAAAGGCATAGCCCCGATGTCGGACGTGATGCCGCTGGTGATGCCGAAATGGGGCCTCTCGATGGAGGAGGGGACGCTGACTGCCTGGCTCGTGGCGGAGGGTGACGATATCGCCAAGGGCCAGGAAGTTGCGGAAATCGAAACGACCAAGATTGCGAACGTGCTCGAAAGTCCGCGTCCCGGGCACGTCCGCCGCCTGGTGGCCAAGGTTGGCGACACCCTGCCGGTCGGGGCGCTCCTCGCCGTGCTCGCTCCCGCGTCGGTGCCGGAGGTCGACATAGACGCCTTCGTCGCGGGCTTCGTCGCCGCCGCGCCGGCGCAGGAGGGCGAAGCGGCTGCCATCGCGGAGGCACGGTTCGAGCATGCCGGCCGGCCGATCGCCTACAAGCTGGCGGGGGCCGGGCAGGAAGGGGACCCAGCGGTCCTGGTGCACGGCTTCGGGGGCGATTCCGACAACTGGTTGTTCAATATCGAGGCCCTCGCCGCCGGGCGACCCGTCTATGCGATCGACCTGCCCGGTCATGGGCACTCGACGAAGCAACTCGATCGCGGCGACATCGACGAAATGGCCAGTGCCGTGCTGGCCCTGTTGGACGAGGCCGGCCTCGGGCGGGTGCATCTGGTCGGTCATTCGCTGGGTGCGGCGGTCGCGCTGGAGACGCTCGCCCGCGCGCCCGGCCGCGTTGCCTCGTTCGCGGGCCTCGCGCCGGCGGGGCTGGCCGAGACGGTGAATGCCGATTTCATCAATGCTTTCGTTGCCGCCGAAAAGCGCCGGGACGTGAAGGCGGCGCTGCAACACCTCTTCGCCGACCCCAACCTCGTATCGCCCGCGATGATCGAGGGTGTGCAGAAATACAAGCGTCTCGAAGGCGCCCGCGAAGCGCTGGCCGCTATTGCCGCGACGAGCCTGCCTGCCGGACGCCAGGCGCGTCTCTACCGCGACCTCGTCGCGGAGGCTCGGCGCCCGATGTTGGTGATCTGGGGTCGGAACGATGCGGTCCTCGACCCGGCTGCGGCGGAGGGGCTGCCGGACAGTGTCGAGGTCCTGCGCCTCGACGACGTCGGCCATATGCCCCACATGGAGGCCGCCGCCGCCGTTAACGAGGCCCTTGCGCGCCACTTCTCGAAGGTGGGTGGGTAGGAGGGTGCCGGCCGCGCCCGGCACGATGGCGGCGAACCATCTTCAAACCCTGCGCGCAGGTCGTTACACTCGGTCTCGCTGGGCAAGAATGCCGTTGGACGACAGGGGGCGGGAAGGTGGCAAGAGCGAGTTCGTGGTTGGCGTCGTCGATCGTGGCGAGGCGCGGCGTGGGCTGGGCGCGCAAGCCCCGGCTGCACCATCTCACCGAGGCGGCGCAGGGCCAATATCATTACACCATCGGCCCCTACTCCGAGCCGGTCCTGACGGTGGCGCCGGGCGATCGGATACGGATCGAGACCCGCGACGCCTTCGAGGGTGCGATACGCACCGAGCGCGACAAGCCGAGCAAGCGACTGCGCATGCCATTCGTGAACCCGCAGAACGGCCCGATCATGATCGAGGGCGCGGAGCCGGGCGATGCGATCGCGGTGCATATCGAGACCATGCGGCCCCGTGGCGAGAATCCGCGTGGCACCTGCTGCATGATTCCGCATTTCGGCGCGCTCACGGGAACCGGCCTGACGGCTTCGCTGGCGCCGCCGCTGCCGGAGATCACGCGCAAGGTGCACGTCGATGAGCGCGAGGTGCGGTGGAGCGCGCGAGTGGTGCTGCCCTATGCGCCGCATATCGGCACGCTCAGCACGTCCCCGGAGATCGACAGCATCAACTCGCTGACGCCGGGTCCGCATGGCGGCAACATGGACCTGCCGGACATGGGCCCCGGCAGCATCACCTATCTGCCGGTACGAAGCGAGGGCGCGCGGCTGTTCATCGGCGACGCGCATGCGTGCCAGGGCGATGGGGAAGTCTGCGGCACCGCGGTGGAATACCCGTCAGAGACGACCATCCGGGTGGACCTGATCAAAGGCTGGACGCTCGAGTGGCCGCGCCTGGAGCGGGAGGATTTCATCATGACGATCGGCTCGGCTCGGCCGCTCGAGGACGCCACGCGCATCGCCTACCGCGACCTGGTGCTGTGGCTGGAAGCCGAATACGGCTTCGACCGGTGGGACGCCTATATGATGCTGAGCCAGTGCGGGCGCGTGCGGCTCGGAAACTTCGTCGATCCCAACTACACAGTCGGCGCCGGGATCGCGAAAAACTATCTAGCGGCGGGGGAGAGCTGAGATGGATCTGGGCCTGCGGGGGCGGCGAGCCGTGGTGACGGGCGCGACCAAGGGGATCGGGCGTGCGGTCGCCGAATGCCTGGCGGCGGAAGGCGCGGACGTGGCGGTATGCGCGCGCAACGCGCAGGAGGTGGCGGCGACGGTCGAGACCTTGCGGAAGAGCGGTGTGCGCGCGAGCGGGCGTGGTGTCGATGTCAGCCGGCATGCCGAACTGGCCGCATGGATCAAGGACGTGGCGGCGGAGTTCGGTGGCATCGACATCGTGGTATCGAACGTCTCGGCGCTGGCGATCGGCCAGGATGAAGCTTCCTGGCGCGCTGAGTTCGAGACCGACATGATGGGCACGGTGACAGCCGTCGATGCTTCGATGCCGTTCCTGCTGCAATCCGCCGCGGCCTCGGTGGTGATGATTTCCTCGGTCTCCGGACGCGAGGTGGACTTCGCGGCCGGGCCCTATGGCGTGTTCAAGGCGGCCCTCATTCATTACGCCAAAGGATTGTCCTACCAGCTCGCGGCGAAGGGCGTTCGAGTGAACACGGTCTCTCCGGGAAACACCTATTTCCCCGGCGGCGTGTGGGAAAAGATCGAACAGGGCAATCCAACGCTTTTTCGTGAGGCGATGGCGCTCAATCCCACGGGGCGCATGGGCAAGCCCGAGGAAATGGCGAGGGCGGTGGTGTTCCTTGCCAGCCCGGCGGCCAGCTTTATCACGGGCACGAACCTTGTGGTGGACGGCGCGCTGACGCGCGGCGTGCAGTTCTGAACACGCGGCGTCCAGGGTCCGGGAACGCCCGGTCCTGCCGCATCCGTAAGCGAGGACGATCGCCATGACCAATCCGTTCGCCCCCGACCGTGCAGGCTATCCGCGCGACATGGTGGGCTATGGCCGCAACCCACCGGACCCGAAATGGCCGGGCAACGCGCGCCTCGCGCTCAATATCGTCGTCAACTACGAGGAAGGCGGTGAGAATTCCGTGCTGCACGGCGACGCGGGCAGCGAGTTCTTTCTCACCGAACATATTACCGCGCAGCGCCGTGGCGAGCGCTACCCGACGGTGGAGAGCCTCTGGGAATATGGCAGCCGCGTGGGCTTCTGGCGGCTGTGGCGGCTGCTTGCGGGGCGTGGCCTGCCGGTGACCTGCTTTGGCGTGACCATGGCGCTCGGGCGCAACCCGGAGGCCGTGGCCGCGATGAGGGAGGCGGGCTGGGAGATCGCGACCCACGGCATGCGCTGGAACGTGCCGGCACCGGCGAGCGAGGCCTTGGAGCGCGAGGAGATTGCCCGCACCGTCGAACTGCACGCGGCGATCTGTGGCGCGCCGCCGGTGGGCTGGTACAACCGGTCCACCGCCCGGACCTATCGCATCCTCTCCGATCTGGGCGGGATGCTCTACTTTGCGGACAACTATGCCGACGAGTTGCCCTTCTGGGCCTCGGTCGGCGGGAAGGCGGAGTTGTTCGTTCCCTATACGCTTGAAGCGAACGACATGCGCTTCGCCGCAGGGGTCGGGTTTCCCGACAGCGAGGCGTTTTTCACCTACCTGCGCGATACGTTCGACGTGCTCTACCGCGACGGGATGGAGGGGCGGCCACGGATGATGAGTGTGGGCCTGCATGGGCGCCTGTCCGGTCGGCCGGGACGCACGGCGGGGCTCGAGCGGTTTCTCGACCATGTCGCCAAGCACGAGGATGTGTGGGTCACGACGCGAGCCGATATCGCGCGCCACTGGCGGATGCATCATCCCCCGGGTGCCTTGCGCAGCGTCTGGTAGCGGCGGGGGGCGTTTGATGGGCCGCGGCGGCGCGGGCTGGCTTGCCCGGTGGCTTGCCGAGGCTGGACGGATCGTCGAGGGATTGAGGAACAGCGATAAGCGGAGCCGGCGGCATGGAGCCGACTTGGCTTCGCGCCCAGGCCGTTGGTGACCGGGGCCGGATCGGACCCGAGGGAGAACACAGCCGAGTGATGACCGGGGATTCATCGATGGCGGCGCCGTCGGATCTGATCGTCATCGGCGCCGGCCTTTCCGGCCTCGCGTTGGCGCGGGCGACGGCGGAGCGTGGCGCCGCCGTGGTGGTGCTGGAGGCTCGCGCGCGTATCGGCGGGCGCGTGCTGAGCCATCGCACGGCGGCCGGTGCCTACGACCTCGGTCCCGCCTGGATCTGGCCCAGCATGCAGCCGCGCATCGCTCGCGCGGTCCAGGCGGCAGGACTGGTGCTCACCGAGCAAGCGGAGGCCGGCGGCTTCGTTTATCAGGACCAGGCGGGGCGCATCCAACGCCTGCCGCACGGCTTTGCGCAGGACCCGCCGAGCATGCGCATCACCGGCGGCATCGCGGCCCTGGTGGATGCCGTCGCCGCCGGCCTCGCGCCCGGCGTGGTCCGGCTGGAACACAAGGTCCAGCGCATCGCACGGACCGGAACGGGCGTCGCCGTCACCGCCGAGGCCCGATCGGGCGTCGTGACGCTGTCCGCCGCCCGCGTGGCGTTCGCCATGCCGCCGCGGCTGATCGGCGACGTCGAGTTCGTCCCCGCGCTGCCGCTTCCCGTGCGGGAGGCGCTGGCCGCCGTGCCGGGCTGGATGGCGGGCCAGGCCAAGGCGCTGGCGCTCTACGATCGGCCGGTCTGGCGCGAGGCGGGCCTGTCGGGCAGCGCGTTCAGCCAGTCGGGGCCGCTCGGCGAACTCCATGACGCGAGCCTTCCCGGCGCGGCTGAGGCCGCGTTGTTCGGCTTCTTCTCGTGGCCACCCGCCCTGCGCGCGGCACGGCGTGCGGCCTTGGCGGAGCGGGTCGCTCACCAACTCGGCACGCTCTTTGGCGCTGAGGCCGCACGGCCGCGCGAGGTGATCATTCAGGACTGGGCCACCGAAACCTTCACCGCAACGCAGGCGGACCACGCGAACGGCCACGTGCATCCGCACTACCGCCCGATCGCCCTGCCGGCGCCGTGGGGGGAACGGATCACAGTCGCCGGCGCCGAAGCGGCTCCCGAATTCGGTGGCTATCTGGAAGGCGCGCTCGCCGCGGCCGAGGCCGCTCTCATCGCGTGATCGCCCGTGTGCCCTGGCGTCCGGTCAGGGGAGAGCCGCCGCCGGCATGATGCCGTGCAGGATGGCCAGGCGCGTCCACCGGAACCGCCTCACGGCGGATCGTCAGCGGCGACCAGGATGACTTGCCACGCCGATGTCGCCGTGCGCCGCGTGGCCGCAAGCTTGCATGGCTCCACGCGGCTTCGTCGCGCCGGCCCCAAAGCGCCGTTTGGCGAGGTCGGCAGCCTGTGAATCGGCGCCGCCGATTCACAGGCTTCGGCTGGTGGCGAATGCTAACCCTCGGGGAAGGACTCGATTGGAAGACGAAATGAGTCCAATGTCGAAACCAATTGACAGGCCCGCTTCGTCAGGTCGTGCAGCGTCCCGCTGTCCACGAATTCCTAAGCCGCCTGACGCTTGAACGCGATGCCGTGGGTTCTGTGCTTCGCCTTGGGCTTCGAGCCTTCGAAAGCCCGGCGCCCGGTCAATTCAATTCCGCCAATCGATCCGTCTTCAGAGGCCCACGCCACGAGGGCGTCCATTTTCGCACCGGACCACAATCCATGCCTGCTCAATGATGCAGGATCCGGCTCAGGAACGCCCGCGCCCGGTCGGTCTCGGGTGCGCCGAAGAAGTCGGCGCTCGGCCGGTCCTCGAGGATCTCTCCCTGGTCCATGAACACGACGCGATGCGCAACACGGCGCGCGAACCCCATTTCGTGGGTGACACAGATCATCGTCATGCCATCCTGGGCCAGCGCGGTCATCACATCCAGCACCTCGTTGATCATCTCCGGATCGAGCGCCGAGGTCGGCTCGTCGAACAGCATCGCCACCGGGTCCATCGCGAGCGCGCGCGCGATCGCCACGCGCTGCTGCTGGCCGCCGGAAAGCTGGCCCGGATATTTCTCGGCATGCGCGGCAAGCCCGACACGATCGAGCAGGGCACGCGCGCGCGCACTTGCCTCCGTCGCGTTACGCCCGAGCACCTTGCGCTGCGCGAGCGTGAGGTTGCCGAGCACCGAAAGGTGCGGGAAGAGCTCGAAGGACTGGAACACCATGCCGATGCGGGCTCGCAACGAGGGCAGGTCGGTCCCCACCGCGCCGACCGAGACGCCATTGACCAGGATGCTGCCGCGCTGGAACGGCTCGAGCCCATTGACGCATTTGATCAGTGTCGATTTGCCGGAGCCGGAGGGGCCGCAAACCACCACCACCTCGCCCTTGTCGACGTGCGTCGTGCAGCCCTTCAGCACCTGTACCGAACCGTACCACTTGCCGAGGTCCTGGATCTCGATCATCGCGCGCCCACCATGCCGTCCGAGATCCCGACCTCGCCATGCGCGATCAAGGTCGCGGCCATGGTCTCGCCCGGCACCGCGGCAAGGCCCGCCCCCTCGAGGCGGAGCCTGCACGTCGCGCTGGATCGGGCCGCCGCCATCCGCCCTCAGGCCGCGAAGCGGAGGCCGAAGCGTCGCACGAGCGCGCCCATCCGCGCCTGCTCGTCCGCCGGCAGCGGCAGCCGCGGCGGCAGCGGCGGGCCGGCCGGGAAGCCCATGTGCGTGAGCAGGCTCTTGGTGCCACCGACATAGTGCGGCCCGCCCACCGCCTCGATGATCGGCAGCCAGTCGAGATAGAGCGTGCGCGCCGCCGCGATCTCGCCCGCATCCGCGGTCAGTTCGAACAGGCGGGCGAGTGGGCGGGGGGCGACGTTGGAGGCCACCGCGACCCAGCCCGCCGCGCCCTCGATGAAGGATTCGAAGCCGAGAATGCCGCCGAACACCGTCATGCGCTCGCCGCAGAGGCGGATGATGTCGCGCACCCGCGTCACCTCCAGCGTCGATTCTTTAACGTAACAACAATTGTCGATCTCGGCGATACGGGCGATCAGGTCTGGCTTGAGATCGACATTCGCGGTCGCCGGATTGTTGTAGATCATAATCGGCAGCGTGATCGCCGCGGCGACCGTGCGGTAGTGCGCGTAGAGCTCATCGGCGCTCGGTGAGGCGTAGAAGGGTGGGATAATCATCACCCCGTCCGCTCCAAGCGCCTCCGCCTCCCGGCTCAGTCGGACCACCTCGCGGGTGTCTTCCGCTCCGGTGCCGATCAACACCGGCACGCGCCCGGCCGCGGTGCGGATCACCGTCTCGGCGACGGCGCTTCGCTCCTCGCGCGAGAGCGAGAGGAACTCGCCGGTCGAGCCGAGCGGGATCAGGCCATGGATGCCCTCGGTGATCTGCCATTCGGTGAAGCGCGCGAGCGCGGCGAGATCAACCGTGCCACGCTCGGTGGTCGGCGTGATCATCACCGTGAAGGTTCCGCGGAATCTGTTCTTCATCCTCGTATCCTGAGAAGGGTGAGCGGCGATCGGCACTAGCGGTGGTTGACCTCGGCGGCGGCGGTCGCATAGGCGCGGCCAAATCGCCGCTCGATCCGGCGCTGGACGAAATCCCACGCCGTGGTCATCGCCAGATAGTAGAGTGCGGCGACCGCGAAGAGTTCGAGCACCATGAATTTCTGCTGGATGAGGATCTGCGTCCGCCGCAGCAGTTCCTCCATCGAGATGACCGAGGTGATCGAGGTCGTCTTCAGGAGCCCGTTCACCGAATTGCCGAGCGGCGGGACGATGATGCGCAGCGCCTGAGGCAGCACAACATGGCGCATCACCTGCGGGCCGCGCATGCCGAGCGCGCGCGCGGCGTTCACCTGGCCGGCCGGCACCGCGAGGATGCCGGCGCGGACAATCTCGGCGAGATACGCCGCCTCGTTCAGCGAGAGCCCGAGCAAGGCCGACTGCACCACCGAGAGGCGAATGCCGAGCTGCGGCAGCCCGGTGTAGATCACGATCAGCTGCACCAGAACCGGCGTGCCGCGGAACAGCCAGATGTAGAAGAAGGCCGGTGCGGCGATGGCGCGGTTGCGCGACAGCCGCATCATGGCGAGCGCGAAGCCGAGCGCGAGGCCGGCGGTGATCGAGATCGCGGTGAGCCAGAGCGTGGTGATCGCTCCGCCCAGCAGATACGTGTTACCGAGATAGCCGAAGAAGCCTGGCCAACTCCAGACCTGCATCAGTCGCGCCCGCCCGCGCGCCGCCGCCACAGATCAGGGTGAGGCAGGCGGCCGCGCGCCCCACGCGCGCGTGGCACGCCTCCCCCGGCCTGTGGCTTCCGGATCAGAGCCCCGGACCCTTCAGGACGAACGGCCCCGGATACGGCGGCGTGCCGTAGGCGGCGAACAGTTTGCCATAGGTGCCGTCCTTGCGCATCTGGTCGAGCACCTTGAGCACATGCTCGGCGAGGTCCTTGTTCTTGAACGCGAGCGCCACCGGCGTCGGGAACAATCCGCTGATCGAGCGGGTGAAGTCACCACGCTTCTGATACTGCTCCGCAACGCCATCGATCGACGTCACCGCGTCCACCTGGCCCGCGCGCAGCGCCTGGTAGGCGGTGGCGAAGGTATTGAAGGTGCGGATATTCAATCCCTTCAATCCCTTTGCCTGCAACTCCTTGCTCAGTTCGCGCGTCTTTGCCTCTTCGAAGCCACCGATCTCGACGCCGACGGTCTTGCCCGCGAGGTCAGAGGGCTTGGTGATCTTGCCCTTGTCGGCATTGCGCACAGAGATCGAGATCGCCTGGTTTTCGTAGAGGATCATGTACATCAACTTGGCGCGCGCCGGCGTGTAGAAGATGCCGGTATTGATCATGTCCCAGCGCCCGCCGGCGAGACCAGGGATCATCGCGTCGAAATCGATCTGGATATAGTCCTGCTTCAGGCAGAGCCGCTTGGCGATGTCGGTGCCGAGCTCGATCCGCATGCCACGCAACTTGCCGTGGCTGTCGACATACTGCAGCGGCGGCAGCGTCGGGTTGGTCGACATCACCAGATGGCCTGGTTTGATCAGATCGGCGGCCGGCACCTGGGGCGCGCAGCCCTGGGCGTAGGCGCTCGAGCACACACCGAGCACGGCGAAGGCCGCGCCGGCGAGCAGATGCGTCATCTTCCTCGTCATTCGGTCCGTCTCCCCTCGTGATGGGCCGTTGCGACAAACTGCGTCGCACGGCGCTTCCTCGTGGCCGGATCGTCGTCTCCGGCATTCTTATGGTATACCAATCTAGCACATGGCATGCCGCCGTCCGCAAGCGTCAATCGCCAAGCCGTGATCGCGGCCCGCATGCCGGGCCTTCGCGCACGGTCGCTGCGCCGCATGAAGGCTTTGGCTGGCGGCGGCGGCCGTGCCCGGGTAGGAACGGCAACAACGTCACGGGGAGGAGGCAAAAGCGTGCGGCTGCGACAAAT
Organism: Rhodospirillales bacterium; assembly: GCA_028869995.1. Lineage (GTDB taxonomy): Bacteria > Pseudomonadota > Alphaproteobacteria > Acetobacterales > Acetobacteraceae > JAJXXT01. Next base: position 5,799 of record JAGWQN010000044.1, on the reverse strand, counting down.
CCCCGCGCGAGAGCCGGAAAAGCTCGCAGACGTCGCCTACCGCACGGTGCTCGAGCGCATTCTGGCGCACGATCTGCCGGGCGGATCGGTGATCCAGGAGCGCAAGCTCGCCGAATCCATGGGGGTCTCCCGTACGCCGATGCGCGAGGCGCTCGGCCGGCTGGAAGGCGAGGGGCTGCTGGTGCGCCTCACCGAACGCCTGCTCGCTGTGCGGGTGATCACGCTCGAGGACTATCTGCATAGTCTCGATGTCCGCGCCGTGGTCGAACCGCACGCTGCCGCGCTCGCCGCCCGCGCCTTCACCCCGTCCGAACTGCAGGGCTTCGAGGCCGAGCTCGAGGCGCTCGCCCGCGCTGACGCAGCCGAACAGGAAGCTCTGCACTGGCGCTTCGACGATCGCTTGCACGAGAGCATCGCGGCGCACAGCGGCAACCCGTTCCTCGCCAAGACGATCCACGAAATGCGCCGCTACACCAAGATCTTCGAGCGTCAGACGGTGCCTGCCCGGGTCAGGCCCGGGATCGACGATCATCGCCGCCTGCTCGCCGCCTTCGCAGCGCGCCGGCCCGAGAAGGTGCGTGAGGCGATGATCGATCACATCCGCAACATGCGCAAACGCATGCTGGACGGGCTGTAGCGCCCGCACGGCTCCCCGCTCCCGCGTCAGGGGCGCGGCACGGTCTTCGCCACGGCGATCGCGCCTTGGTCGAGCCGGCCACGTCCGAGCAGCGTCACCACATCGCGAAAGTCCGCCTCGCTCCAGCAATAGCTTCCGCGCAAGCTGTTCACGGAACGAGGCGTGGCGGTTGCGCCGGCAGACCGGGCTAATCCTCGAAAATCAGCCGGGCTTCGCTGCCGCGGGGGGTGTGCGTCTGGCTGAAACCCTGTGATTCGCGCGTGGCCATCCACATCGCGAAGCGCTCAAGCCCCTCCGACGACTCGAGCAGATCCTCGGCCCGCGGCGTCATCGCCGGCGCCGGCAAAGGCGCGCCCTCCCAAGCCACCCGCACGTCGATGCGGTCCTCGGCCCGCGTCGCCGCCAGCAGAACGCGCGGCGTCTTCCGCATCAGCAGCAGCTGGATCATTTCGTCGACCGCGTTCGAGGCCGATTGCGCCGTGCGCGGCTTCAGGCCCCAGCCGGCGGCGACGTTGGCGATCCAGTCACTCGCTTCACGTCCGGCCGTCTCGTGCAGCGCGAACGCCTGCTCGGCCCGCGCCCGGACCAGCGGCAAGGTGGCCAGGTTGGCGAGGAAGGCGACGATGGCGCCAAACGACAGCGGCGAGGCCAGCGCTGGCACGACCGCCCGGAACGGCCTCGGCGCGATGGCCACCAGGATGCCGGCGCTGAGGCCGAGGGCGACGATCACGGTGCGGCGCCGGTCGAGCAGGCGCGCCGTCACCAGCTGGCATCCCTGCGCCATCAGGAAGCCGGCCACGTAGAGCAGCATCGCCGCTTTCACACTCGCCGGGGTCAGCACCGCCAGGGCGGCGAGCTTCGGACACAGGCCGACCAGGACCAGCAGCACGATGTTGAACCAGACGATCCGGCGCGCCAGGGTTCCGGTGGCGATCGACAGGCCCAGCGCCGCGGTGGCCGGGTTGGGGGCGGCGCCGCCGACCAGGCCGGCGCACAGGATCCCCAGCCCGTTGGCGAGCAGTCCGCGCCGCAGCGGCGGCGCGTCCGGGCGGGTCCAGCTTGCGTCCGCCGCCCGCTGCGCCACGACGAGCGTGCCGGTGGCCTTGGCCTCGATCGCCACCAGCCCGAGTGCGTAGGCGAGGACCGCCTGCGTCGAGACGGCGTGGAAATCCGGCAGCCACGGCTCCGGCGCCGCGAGCCAGGGTCGCGAGGCGAGCATCGCCGCCGCATGGTGCGGTCCGTGGCGCAGCAGCACCGCCGCCGCGACGCCGGCGATGGCGCCGATGACGACGTTGAACGGCGCCGCCCGGGTGCCGCTGAGCGCCACCGCGACCATCACCAGCAGGCTGCCGACGACGATGAAGACAGTGCTGGGGCCGGCCTGCGGCGCGCCGCCGTCCAGCCCGAGCTGTTCGGTCGCCAGCCAGACCAGTTCCACGCCGGTCAGGATGACGACGACGCCGGCGACCTCGTTGGGCAGAAAAAGGCGCAGCCGCCGCATGATGAAGGTGAGCGCGACGGCGGCAAGCCCGGTCAGGATGACCATCGCGGCGATGCCGCCGAAGCCGCCCCCGGTCTGCCCGGTCAGCACGTAGGCGGAGAGCAGGGCGGAGCTGGGCACCGCCGCCACCGGATATCCGGACCCGACCGGTCCGCGGGTGAGCAGCTGCAGCGCCTGCCAGGCCGCCAGCGCCAGGATCGACAGGCAGAGGAACCGCGTCGCCTGCGCCGTATCGGTGGTGATGGTCGCAGCCACCGCGGCCGGCAGCACGAAAAGGACCGATTGGATGGCGAGGAGCTGAAACGCGAGCCCGATGGTCACCGAACTGGAGGGCGCCTCGTCGAGCCAGAAGACGACGTCCGGAGGCCGCTTCATGCGGCGGTCTGCGCTGCGGCTCAGGGATGATCCAAGGCTGTAGCGCATCGATGGCTCGCAACGCTCGGGTGCGGATCGGTCCTCCAGACTATGGGCGCGCCACCGGGACCACAAGCGGCGCGCCGGTCGTTATACCCGCCGCATGGGTCGCGCGGTGAAGCGGCCCCCTCATCCCCTGGGCCCGGTCCTCCCCTCATAAGGATCAGGCGCGGGATTGCGGGCGTGATTGGTCATCCACCGCGGATCGAAGTGATCACCTCGGTGCAGCGGCGGCGGGGGAGCGCGGCCGGGAAGATGCGCGTGGTTGAGGCAACGAACCAGCCGGGCGTGACGGTGAGCTTCGGCGCCCGCCGTCACGGCGTCGGGCCGAACCAAACGGGAGTGCAGCTGCCCTCGCCCTGGCCCGGTCGGGACCGTGACCCTGATGCCCAAACAGGCTCCCCATTGATGGGGGAAGATCCCCAGTCGATTGTGATGATGGCGCCGTTGCCGGGCATCATCGGCGAGCGTTAGCGTTCGCCGTCGATGCCCGGATGAGACGAGTTGGGAGAAACATCCAATGACCGCGCAAGATCTGCCTGCCACGCGGCCTACGAGGATCTCCATGTGGGTCGAAGGCGACGCAGGCCCAGGCCTTGCTTGGTGGGCGGAGGTCGAAGCCCGGGAGGAGGCGGAGGGCACCATCGTTATCGAGCGGTCGTGGGGAGAGGGCGAGACGCGCCCGGAGCGTGGAGAGGAGACGGTTGTCCCAGAGCCCGACTGCTTTACGGGACTAATAAGAGTATTGACCAATCAAGAACGGCGCATTGGCATTCCCGTTCAGGTTGGTGACCGCATCGTCGTTGAGGGTCTTACCGGCTGGATGGCGGACTTTGCGCAACTATGCTGGATACGGGACGAGGAAAACTGGCCGCCGATCTCCGATGACTTTGCGGCGTTCTCCGAAGAGCAACTTCGGCGGATCTACCGAAAGGCGGGAACCCTCACCGGGCTCTATAGGGGGCTCTTTAGGCCCAGAGGTTGGGAAACGAAGAGGACGTTTCATCGAACGTTTTGGATCATCCGGGAGGCTTTGCAGGATCTGCCGGAGCTATCAGGGCTGTCGCTCTATGCCGCCGCGAAACAGCTCGGTGTCGCGGACAAAGATGAAGTCTGGCCTGCTCTGGTTCACGAGGTGAAGAAGCTCGCACCGGACCTCTTCACGAGACAGGTACGGTCCACGACTGGAAAGCCGATCCGGTCCGTGATGGATTTCTATCCGAGGCTGCCCTCCAGCGACCCGATCTTCAGGGCTGGCTTCATCATCGGCGGCAGGCGTTTGAGCAGCGCGTCCGCCACGACGCCGAAAAAGGACAAGGCCAAGCCGCGGGTGCCGAAGCGATAGAGTTCATCGGAGCCATTCGGCAAGACGACGCGAGAAGAAGGATCGGTACAGATCAAGCACGCGCCACGTTCTTGCGTTCCCGGACGCGCCATGATCAGCAACGGTGCCCTCCGGCCAGACATGAAGCGCAGCGACGGATCACGCGAACTTATGGAATCTCCTCGATATACGCATCACGCAGCGTGCCAATAAATCCCTGACCTCCGTCATCGCCATATTCAACGATGAGCTCTCCATCGAGACCTCCGGCAAAATTCCAATATTCCCACTGAAAGCCTTCCTCGGAAATCCACGCGATCTGATCCGCAGTGCGCCACCCCGTTTTACGCGGGACCAGTTCCGGGGGGACAAAAGGACCTCATGGCTATCGTAGCCCCACTCAACCGCGATCCTCGCACTCCCCGATTTGATGGCCATCAACATCGACCCGGTTTGCACCGGGCCGACGTTGCTGCGGTCCGACGTCTCAAAGAACCTTTGTCCGCTGCGATCAGTCGTCGGCCATGTAGGCGCCGATGTGCTGGGCGAGCTCGGGGTCGCGCCGCGCGATGGTGGCGCCGTAGAGGGCCGCGATCACCAGCACCGCGAGCGCCACATAGGGGAAGATGTTGAACGGCCAGCTCTGCCCCGGCTGGATCAGGCCCCACAGCGGCAGCAGCATGAACAGCGTACCGGCCACCGGGACGACGAGGTGGCGGATCGGGCGGAACTGGTCGCGGTGATGGCGCAGCATGAAGACCGGCAGCGCAAGATTGGTCGCCATGTAGACGAGGATCACGGGAATGGTGCCGAGCGTCCCGGCGTCGCCGAAATAGTCGAGCGCCGAGATCCCGCGCCCCCAGCCGAAGATCACCACCGAGGCAAAGGCGATGATCAGGAACGCCCAGGTGGCGACATAGGGTGTGCGATGGTGCGGATGGATTTTGCCGAAGAAGGTCGGCAGGAGCCGCTCGCCCCCGAGTTGAACAGGATGCGTGCCTGCGAGTTGGTAAGGGCGATGAGCGAGCTCAGGATCGAGGTGAGGCCGGCGAGATAGGCGAGCGCCACCAGGCCGCCGGCCGAGCTCTTCATCGCGTCGATGAAGGGAATGTCGGACTTGCCGATCGCCGTCGCGTTCATGTGGAAGGCGACCGTCACCGCATAGGCGAGGAAGATATAGAAAATGCCGATGGCGACGGTCGCGGAGACCAGCGCGCGCGGCACGTTGCGCCGCGGCTCGGCGGTCTCCTCGGCGAGCATCGCCGAGTTCTCCCAGCCGATGAACAGATAGATGGCAAGCGGGAAGCCGGCGCCGAGACCCGCGAGGCCGCCCGAGAGGTTTGATGGCAGGAACGGTGCGATCGAAAGCGAACCGGCGTTGGCCGCCAGCATCACGACGCCGCCGACAAGAAGCAGAACCAATTCGAAATAGAAGAAGATCGCGGCCCACCGCGTCGAGAGGCTGATCCCGCGCATCACCAGCACGCCGGCGATAATCGCGGCCACGGCGCAGACCAGGGGCCAGGGCAGCGAGGCACCGGTGAAGAACTTCAGCGTATCGACAAACCAGCCACCCGAGATCGCGACCACCGAGGAGGCGGCGATGATGTAGCCGAAGGTGACGAAGACGGAGACCGCGGCCCCGGCCGCCGGCCCGAAGGCCAGCCCCGTAAAGGTGACGAAGGAGCCGGTCGAGGGGCGGTAGCGGGTAAACTCCGCTAGCGTGTTGGTAAGGAAGAGGATGCCGATCATCGCCGTGATGATCGTGACCGGCGTCGCGATGCCCGCGCCGCCGGCGATGACGCCGAAGCCGAAGAAGAAGCTCATCGCCGGGGCGATGTTGGCCATGGTCGAGGCGACGATCTGCGGCAGGCCGAGAGAGCCGCGCTGCAGCCGCTCACCGGTGGCGACGATGGACGTCAT
>JAGWQN010000043.1 GCA_028869995.1 Rhodospirillales bacterium | reverse complement strand
GCGAACACGTCGCCAGGCAGGAACAGCACCGGCAGGCGGTTCAGATGCGCGAGTGCCGCCGCCGTCACCAGGTTCGTCGCCCCGGGCCCGATCGAGGTCGTGCAGGCCATGAAGCGCCGCCGCCGGGTCTGGCGCGCAAAGGCCGCGGCGGCGAAGCCCATCGCGCTCTCATTATGCGCGCGCAGCGTCGGCAGCGCCCCGTCCGCGCCCGCCAGCGCCTCGCCCAGCCCGGCGACGTTGCCATGGCCGAAGATCGCCCACACCCCGGCGCACAGGGGCACCTCGCCCCCGTCCACCACCGTCCGCTGCGCCGCCAGCGCGCGCACCAGCGCCTGAGCCGTCGTCATCCGCATCCGCCGGATCCTCCCGCCGCTATTGTCCGCGCCGCCGCGACGGATGACAAACACGCCGAGGCAGCAGGGAGCCGGGCATGCACGACGTGGCGGTAATCGGAGCGGGGCGGATCGGGTCGATCCACGCGCGCAACCTCGCGGCGATGGCAGGCGTGCGCCTGGCCGGGATCGCTGATGCGGACGCGGTGGCGGCCGGGCGCCTCGCCGCCACCTGCGGCACCGGCGTCATCGGGCTCGATGCCGCCTTCGGCGCCGGCGCGGTGGTGATCGCCTCGCCCACGCCCACGCATGCCGATTTCATCGAGCGCGCCGCCGCCGCGGGCTGCGCGGTCTTCTGCGAGAAGCCGATCGACCTCGACGCCGCGCGCGTGCGCGCCTGCCTCGCCGCGGCGACACGCGCCTCGATCCTGCTCATGGTCGGCTTCAACCGCCGCTTCGATCCGAGCTTCGCCGCCCTCAAGGCGACGATCGCCGGCGGCGGGATCGGCCGCCTCGAGCTGCTCAGCATCACCAGCCGCGACCCCGCGCCGCCGCCCGCCGCCTATATCCGCTCGAGCGGCGGCCTGTTCCGCGACATGACCATCCACGATTTCGACATGGCGCGCTTCCTGCTCGGGGAGGAGCCGGTCGGCGTGCACGCCACCGCCTCCGCCTTCCTCGATGCGGTCCGCGAGGCGGGCGACGTGGACACCGCGGCGATCACCCTGCGCACCGGCTCGGGCGCGATCGCCACCATCACCAACTCGCGCCGTGCGAGCTACGGCTACGACCAGCGAATCGAGGCGCACGGCGAGGCGGGGCTGGTCGCCGCCGGAAACCGGACGGCCACGAGTCTGGTCCACGCGGACCGGCACGGGTTTCGCACCGACCCCGCGCTGCCGTTCTTCCTCGAACGTTACGAAGCCGCCTATCAAAATGAACTTGCAACATTTATTGCCGCGCTCAAAGGCGAGGACGTGGCCTTCCCCGATGGCGAGGACGGGCTGCGCGCGCTGCTCATCGCCGACGCCGCGCTCGAGTCGTCGCGCACCGGGCGCGAGGTCGCGCTCTGATGCGCATCGGCCTCGTCACCGATTCGCTCGGCCATCTCGATCGCGAGTCGATGCTGGATGCCTGCCGCGACCTCGGCGTCGAGGCGCTGGAGATCGGCTGCGGCGCCTGGTCGCGCGCGCCGCACCTCGACCTCGGCGCCATGCTCACGAGCGCCGCCGAGCGGCGCGCCCTGCTCGCCGCGATCGAGCGGCGCGGGCTCGAGCTGGTGGCGCTCAACGCCTCGGGCAACCCGCTGCACCCCGGCCCCTCCGGCGCCGAGCACCGGCGCGTCGCCGAGGCGGCGATCCGCCTCGCGCCGCAACTGGGCATCCGGCGCGTGGTCATGATGTCGGGCTGCCCCGGTGGCCCCGGCGACGCCAACGCCAACTGGATCACCACCGCCTGGCCGCCCGAGACGGCCCAGGTGCTCGCCTGGCAATGGCGCGAGCGCGTGCTGCCGCTCTGGCACGATCTCGCGGCCCTCGCCGAAGCCGCTGGTGTCCGCCTCGCGCTCGAGCTGCACGGCCAGCAGGCGGTCTACAATGTGCCGACGCTGCTGCGCCTGCGCACGGCGGCGGGGCCGGGCGTCGGCGCCAATCTCGACCCCAGCCACCTGATGTGGATGGGCGCCGAGCCCGCGGCCGCGGCCGCCGCACTCGGCACCGCCATCCACCACGTCCACGCCAAGGACACGCGCCTCGCCCCCGCCAACGCGGCCCTCACCTCGCGCCTCGACACCACCCCGATGGCGGACCACGCGCACCGCGCCTGGTCCTACGTCACGCTCGGCGACGGGCACCCCCTCGCCTGGTGGCGGGATTTCCTCGCCGCCCTGCGCGCTGCCGGCTATGACGACGTGCTGGCGATCGAGCACGAGGACGTCGCGTGCCCGCCCGAGGAGGGCGTGCGGCGCTCGGTCGAATTGCTGCGCCAGGCCATGGAGAAGCTCGATGTCATTCCGTAACGACTACGCCGCCGGCCAGAAGGACGAGCGCCCCTGGGGAAGCTGGGAGGTGCTCGACGCCGGCCCGGGCTGGTGCGTCAAGCGCATCACCGTCAAGCCGGGCGGCATCCTCTCGCTGCAGCGCCACCGCCACCGCGCCGAGGTCTGGACCGTCGCCGCCGGCACGGCGCGCGTCACCCAGGACGGGCGGGTGAGCGATCTCCCCGCCGGGCAGACGACCGAGCACGCGGTAGGCGTCGTGCACCGGGTCGAAAACCCGGGCGCGGTCCCGCTCGTGTTCATCGAGGTGCAGCTCGGCCAGGAGCTGCGCGAGGACGACATCGAGCGCCTCGAGGACCGTTACGGCCGGGGTTGATGCTCCTGCGCATGCAGCAACGCCGACTGCGCCGCCGCCGATAGCGCGGCGAAGGGCGAGGACCCGCCGAGCGGCCGCACCGTCGGCCCCGGCTCGAAATTCTCCAGCTGTGGCGTCGGCGCGATCAGGCTCGTCGTCGCCGAAGCCCAGATGCTGCTCGCCTGTCCGACCTGCATGCCCGGCGACGATGCACGCGCCGTGCCGGCCCGGATGCGCCGCAGCCCCCACGCCTGCGCCTCTGCCGCCCGGCACGCGCTGCCGGGCGGCAGGTGCGGCCGGGCATCAATGCGTCTTGTCGAGCGCCTGGCCGATATCGGCGAGGATGTCGTCGATGTGCTCGATGCCGATCGACAGCCGCACATAGCCGGGCGAGACCCCGGTCGCCGCCTGCTCGGACTGGGAGAGCTGGGAGTGGGTCGTGCTGGCGGGGTGGATCGCCAGGCTGCGCGCGTCGCCGATATTGGCGACGTGGTAGAGCAGCTGCAGGGAGTCGATGAATTTCCGCCCCGCGCTCACGCCGCCCTTCAGCTCCATGCCGACGAGCCCGCCCATGCCGCCCTTCATGTAGGTCGCGGCGCGCTCGGGCGAGGTCAGCGAGGGGTGGATCACGCTCGCGACCTCCGGGCGGTGGCGCAGATACTTCACGACCTCCATCGCGTTCTCGCTGTGCGCCTTCATCCGCAGCGCCACCGTCTCGATGCCCTGCAGGATCAGGAACGCGTTGAACGGCGAGATCGCGGCGCCGAGGTCGCGCAGCAGCGTCACCCGCATCTTGAGGATATAGGCGACCGGCCCCAGCGGCTTCACCGCCTCGGTCCACACGGCGCCGTGGTAGGAGGGGTCGGGCGTGTTCAGCGCCGGTTGGCGCGCCGCGTGCGCCGCCCAGTCGAAATTGCCGCCATCGACGACGATGCCGCCGATCGAGGTGCCATGGCCGCCGAAATACTTGGTCAGCGAATGCATCACCACCGCCGCGCCGTGCTGCAGCGGCTTGACCAGCAGCGGGCAGGACGTGTTGTCCATGATCAGCGGAATGCCGAGCGGGCGGCCGATCGCCGCCACCTCCGCGATCGGGAAGACGCGCAGCTTCGGGTTGGGCAGCGTCTCGGCATAGTAGGCCCGCGTCCGCTCGTCGGTGGCGCGGCGGAACGCCTCGGGATCGGCGGGATCGACGAAGCGCACCTCGATACCCTGGTCCTTCAGCGTGTTGGCGAACAGGTTCCACGTCCCGCCGTAGAGATCGGTGGAGGCGACGATGTTGTCGCCGGCATGGGCGAGGTTCTGCACCGAGAACGCCGAGGCCGACTGGCCGGAGGCCAGCGCCAGCGCCGCCACCCCGCCCTCGAGGGCCGCGACGCGCTTCTCGAGCGCATCGGTCGTCGGGTTCATGATGCGGGTGTAGATGTTGCCGAGCGATTTCAGCGCGAACAGGTCCGCCGCGTGCTCGCTGCTGTCGAACTGGAAGGAGGTCGTCTGGTAGATCGGCACGGCGACCGCGGTGGTCGCTGAATCCCGGCGCCAGCCGGCGTGAAGCGCAAGCGTTTCGTCGTGCATGGCTGATCCTCCCGGAAAATGCCGTTGCGGCGGCGCATGATGTCGCCGATCCTCCCTGGCGACGCAAGCAGGAGGCGCAGACGATGCAATTGGTGGTGCTGCCCGGCGACGGGATCGGACCGGAGATCGCCGCGGTCACGGAGGCGGTGCTCGGCGCCGTCTCCCAGCGCTTCCAGCTCGGCATCGCGACCACGCACGACATCGCCGGACAGGCCTCCATCGCCCGCTACGGCAAGGCGGTGCGCCCCGAGCTGGTCGAGCAGGTGCGCGCCGCCGACGGGCTGCTGCTCGGCCCGACCTCGACGCTCGACTACGCCGGCGAGCCCGGCCCCAGCGCCGTCTTTCGCAAGGCGCTCGACCTGTTCGCCAACATCCGCCCCGCGCGCACCTATCCGGGCCTGCCCGGCCGGCTCGGGACGATGGATCTCGTCGTCGTGCGCGAGAACACCGAGGGCTTCTACGCCGACCGCAACATGGCGCACGGCAACGCCGACATCCTGGTCACCGAGGACGTTGCGATCGCGATACGCAAGATCACCCGCCAGGGCAGCGCGCGCATCGCCCGCGCCGGCTTCGAGCTGGCCATGCGCCGCGCGCGCCGCCACGTCACGCTGGTCCACAAGGCCAACGTGCTGACCACCTCCGACGGGCTGTTCCTCGCCGCCTGCCGCGAGGTCGCGCGGGAGTTTCCGGAGGTGACGGTGGAGGAGATCATCGTCGATGCGATGGTGGCCCATCTCGTGCGCAACCCCGCGCGCTTCGACGTCATCGTCACCACCAACATGTTCGGCGACATCATCTCGGACCTGACGGCGGAGATGTCGGGCAGCCTCGGCATGGGCGGCTCGCTCAACGCGGGCGCCCGCCACGCCATGGCCCAGGCCGCGCACGGCAGCGCGCCCGACATCGCCGGGCGCGACCTCGCCAACCCGATGAGCCTCGTCCTCTCGGCCGCCCAGCTCCTCGAATGGCACGGCCGCGCCAGCGGCCAGCCACGCTTCGGCGAGGCGGCGCGGGCCATCGAGGCGGCCGTCGCCGCCTGCCTCGAGGCCGGCGAGCGGACGCACGACGTCGGCGGCAGCCAGGGCACGCGCGAGGTCGGCGCGGCGCTGGTGCGCCGGCTCGCCGCCTGAGCCCCAGCGGGCCTGCATCAGCGGGCCTGCATCAACCGGCCAGCCTCAGCCGGTCACCCTCAGCCGGCCAGCAGGGGCCTGACCTCGCGCTCCCACGCGCGCAGCGCCGCGCCGATCGCCTGGTGCATGTCGAGATAGCGGTAGGTGCCGAGCCGCCCGCCGAACACCACCCGCTTCTCGGCTGCCGCTAGCGCGCGGTAGGCGTCGTAGCGCGCGCGGTCCTCGGCGAGGTCGATCGGGTAATAGGGCTCGTCCGCCGCCCCCGCGAAGCGGCTGTACTCGCGCGCGATGATCGTTTTCTGGAACTCGCCGCGCCACGACGCGAAATGCTTGAACTCGGCGATGCGCGTCCAGGCCACGTCCGCATCGGCATAGTTCATCACGGCACAGCCCTGGAAGTCGCCGTCGTGCACCTCGTGCGCGAAGTCGATGGTGCGCCAGCCCAGCCGGCCGAGACGCTCGTCGAAATAGCGGTCGATCGGCCCGGTGTAGACCACCGGCAGGTCCGGCGCCGCGGCGCGGACGGCGAACCAGTCCACGCCCAGGTGCACGGCGATGTTCGCGCCCGCCAGCATCCGCTCGAAGATCGCGGTGTAACCGTGCTCGGGCATCTGCTGGAACGTATCGTTAAAGTAACGGTTGTCGAAATTGTAGCGCACCGGCAGGCGGGTGATGATCGAGGCCGGCAGCCGCGTCGGGTCGGTCTGCCACTGCTTTTGCGTGTAGCCGCGGATGAACGCCTCATAGAGCGGCCGGCCGACCAGGCTGATCGCCTTCTCCTCGAGGTTGGCCGGCGCCGCAAACCCGCCAGCACGTTCCGCAACCCACGCCCGCGCCTCGCCCGGCGCCATCAGCCGCCCGTTGAAGAGCGAGATCGTCGCGAGGTTGATCGGCAGCGGGAACACCCGCCCGCCTGCCGTGGTCCAGACCCGGTGCTCATAGGGCACCCAACTCGTGAAGGCGGAGAGGTAGTCCACCACCTCGGCACTGCTGGTGTGGAAGATGTGCGGCCCGTAGCGGTGCACCTCGATCCCGGTCGCGGCGTCGGTGTAGGTGTAGGCGTTGCCGCCGACATGCCCGCGCCGGTCGAGCACGACGACGCGAAACCCCGCCGCCGCCGCGCGCTCGGCCACGGTCGCGCCGAAGAACCCGGCGCCGACGACGATCAGATCCGCTCCCTCGAACAACCCCATGGCTGCCGCTCACGCCCCCCCCTGCCGCCACCGGCTGCCCGACACATCGGACAACGGGAGGCACGTCGCTGCCCTCGCACACCACCGCCGGCGCCGCCCACGATGTGCCATGCCCGCCCGGGCCATGGGAAGTCGGCCGTCTGTCCGCAGGAGACTTTGACGACGGAACTTGGCGGAGCATCTGCGACCACCGAGGCCACAACGCCCTAATCGGGAATCCACGTCCCTCTGGGCGCGAGTCGAGGGCAGCGCCCCATCGAAGACACGCCACGAGTTGGATCCCCGAGAGGAAATATTTTTGATTCCAGATTCAGAAAAAGACGGCCCTTTGGATTTTATAAGAATTTCTCCGATTTTGTATCTTTTTTGGAACGTCTCATTTTTGCTATTCTTTCAAACCGAAATCGATCCCGCTCAGGAGAAATCAACCATCAAATCTATGAGCGAGCCCGAATTTTTACGCGCAATTAACTTTCCGTTGGCGAGCGCCAATTATCTCATTTTGCAAGACAAGCTTGAAATTTGCCTTACGCCGGTGGAGCCACGTTCCGAAAATGTCCTGCACGACAGAAAAAGTCACTGCCAGCCCAAACGGTCCAAGCCGCGTTCCCGCCGAAGGAAAGCTGCGGAGCCACCCCCAAAGGAAGACACCAGATTCCGGCCCCATTTTGCCTGCAGCCGTCCGAATCTATCGCATCGACGGCGAAGCAAAAATGATAAACCTTGGATCATTGATGTGGGAAATCTTTGATTTTATTGCTCGCCAAGAAAATATTTCGCCATCGCACTTGATCACTATTTGCTTATCTCCAGGTCAGCGCGAAGGCATCGAAACGTCGATCCATTTTTTCTGTTTATTCTACATATCTTTTGCCAATCCGAAAATTTCAAAGAAATATCTCAAGCTTCTTCTTAATCCATGGCCTCTTGGTGTGCCCGATATACTCGGCCTAAACGATGACCCAAACGACAGCGTGTCCCGATGGCGCCACGCTCTCGAACGATAGGGAGGGCGATCACCCGATCCCGATCAATTGGCGGACTGCCGGCGACAGTGATTACCGGCGTTTGGCCGGGAACGCTGGTTTCGTAGTGGAGCGACATGACCGGCCGCATTCGTGGGTCGTGCAACTGTTATTGTAAGATTTTTGACGTGATAATCCCGGATTTTGAAACACACCTATTTACCCTTAGGTAGCGGATTCGCGTGTCCCGTTGTGCTCTCGCAAGGAGCACAAAATGCGCCCCCTACGCGTCGTCTTTACCATCGTTCTCACCATTACGCTTCAGCACGCCATAACGAGGAACAGCCACGCAACAACCATCTCCCTTGCCCTCGAAGACCCTTACACTGCCGCTAAGTTCGCCCCGGGAGCCCAGCACGATTTCTGGCAGGCGGTTCGGACGAATTCCAATATAGAGAGCCTTCTTCCCCACTTGGCTGCTGTTAGCATTGGTAGTGATTTCTTCAAATATGCCTCTGACGCGGAAATTCGCTCTCTTATCGATTGGACGAAGACCAACAACCTTCCGTTGGAGCTTGGCACAGGGGTTTTGCCGGTTACGGGGCCGACTGGATGCGGCTGGGGTGTCGAGGGTTATGATGGAATGTTTCAAAATCACTTGCAGAGAATTAGGGATCTCGGCGGAAGCGTCTCCGTCCTTAATTTAGACGAACCACTCTATTTCGGATCTGAATGGAGAGGCGCAAATTCTTGTAATTCTTCTATCGCGCAGATCGCATTAGAAACAATTTCATCTATTGATGTCGCAAAATCTATATTTCCAGATATTTATATTGTTGACACTGAGCCAGTTCCAATCGTATCCCAATACCGCACATGGCTCACTTCCCTAAACGCGGATCAGCCGGGTTCAATCAATGGATTCAGCGCCGACATCATCTGGACGGCGGATTGGCAAACCGCCCTGCGAGGCGTGTACCAGTCCGCCCGGCAGTTTGGGATTCGGCCAGGCGCCATAATCGACGGGAACTACGGATCACAAACCGCGTGTTCCTGGGCAAGTTCGGCAACTTCGAACTTCAATACGCTCAAGATCAATGGGCTTTTGCCGCCCGACATCACCGTGCAAAGCTGGCAAAGCGAACCCGGAAATATCGGACCACCGGACGCCCCATGTTCGCTCGCGAGCGTCGCTTCGTACGCAATTTCGCAAACTACCGCGCCAGTCCCTGAGCCCCCGCAGTTTCTTATCCTCCTCACGATGGGAGCGATGCTTCCAGCGATACAGTATTACCGTCGGCGACGCCGCGGTGGTAGTCGCCGATCCGCTGTAGATCCGGCTCATTATATTCTTTGAAGATCCACTCGACCTTGGGATCGCCGGCAATGTTCTCGCTCATCTCGCGAAGCCAAGCCATCTGCCAGCCGATATCGAGCCGTTTCATGTGCAGCATGAACAGCGCGCCGAACCGGGGGAAGACGTTCGCGGAATGAAATCCCGCCGACCAGGCGAGAGGCGTGCGCACGATCGCGGTCTTGTTGAGCGCGGTGTTGGGATAGGCGGCGGCGCGGTGCTGCAGGATGCCACCCGCCGGCGTCTCGGGCAGCGCCGGCTCGTCCGGCAGCTGGATGACGTCGAAGCCCCGCGCCGTCAGGTAGGGCTGGTCCATGGCCGCGACGAAAGCGGCGAGCGAGGGCGCGACCCGCGGATCGACGACGAGGAACTCGTCGGCATCGACACGGATCACCACGTCGTAACAGGACAGCAACGAGGCCACCAGCGGCGTGATCGCGGCGAG
This sequence comes from Rhodospirillales bacterium, assembly GCA_028869995.1. Taxonomy (GTDB): domain Bacteria; phylum Pseudomonadota; class Alphaproteobacteria; order Acetobacterales; family Acetobacteraceae; genus JAJXXT01. The sequence continues at coordinate 3,982 of JAGWQN010000043.1, read as the reverse complement.
GCGCGTGTTGTCCTCGTAGCCCACCGGCAGCTCGATCAGCCCGCCGAGCGGCACGCCGCGAAATCCCGCGCCGCAGCCCGCATAGGTGATGACGAAAAGATTCTCGGCGCCGAACTGCCCGGCGTAGTAGCGATGCCAGACCGGAAAGATGAAGCGGCTCGACACCGCATCCGTCACGACGCCAACGCGCAGGCCCACGCTCACCCTCCGCAGCCGTTCGCGACAGGGACCCGCGCCCCCGCCGCCTGCGCATGTACAAGAAGCGCTCACGAAAACAAATGCCGCCGTCGCGCAACGGGCCGTGGTACCTGGCTTGCCGTGCCTTTGTGTCCTTGCGTTAGGCCGAGCCGCCCGACCCGCGCGGGGCGTCGTCAAGCTGTGTCCCGACCAGCAAAAAGAGGCCGACCTGCGACGGCCCATGCCGTTCGCGGCGCCTTCGTCACGCTTGGTCGTCCCCGAAATCGGCACACGACGCCGCCGCGTCTCTCCTCGCGCTCACGTCGCTCGAAAGGCCCATCGGCAGGAGACGGACAGAGATCGCGCGAACAGCGCCTTGCTCCACGTCATCGGCCCATACCACCACGAAATCGGCCCCGACCAACGCCGCGCCGCCGATGTCCTCGCCACCCTCCGGCACGACCCGGTGGCGTAACGATTGGGACCTCCCGCTCACCGCCCCCAGGCGCCTACGCCGCCCCTCACCCGCTCCTCGATCCACCGATACGTCCTCTCCAAGCCCGCCCGCAACGGCTGCGACGGCGCCCAGCCGAGCCGCTCGCGGATCAGGCGGTTGTCGGAGTTGCGCCCCCGCACCCCGAGCGGTCCCGGCACATGCCGCACCTCGATCCGCTTGCCCGCGATCTCGGCCACCATCGCCACCAGCTGGTTGATCGAGACCATCTCCTCCGAGCCGATGTTGAGCGGCCCCGCCTCGCCCGCGCGCAGCAGCCGGATCGTCCCCTCGAGGCATTCATCGACATAGAGAAACGACCGTGTCTGCTCGCCGTCGCCCCAGACCTCGATCGCGTCGCCCGATCGCGCCTCGGCCACCTTGCGGCAGATCGCCGCCGGCGCCTTCTCCCGCCCGCCCGTCCACGTCCCCTCAGGGCCGAAGATGTTGTGGAAGCGCGCCACCGCCGTCGCCATCCCATGGTTGCGCCGATACGCGAGATACAGCCGCTCGGAAAACAGCTTCTCCCAGCCATACTCGCTGTCCGGCGCCGCCGGGTAGGCACTGTCCTCGGCGCAGTTCGGGTTGTCCGCGTCCTCCTGGTTGTGGGCGGGATAGATGCAGGCGGAGGACGAATAAAACATCCGCCGCACCCCCGCCCGGCGCGCCGCCTCCAGCATCTGCAGGTTGACCAGCGCCGAGTTCTGCATGATCGCGGCGTCGTTCTCGCCGGTAAAGATATAGCCCGCGCCGCCCATGTCGGCGGCAAGCTGGTAGACCTCGTCGAACGCGAGGTCGCAGACCCCGGCACAGACCGCGGCCTCCCGCAGGTCGCCGATCACGAACTCGTTCGCCTCGCTCGGCGCGAATTCCGGCGCCTTGAGGTCGACGCCGCGAACCCACATCCCCTCACGGCGGAGCCGGCGGACGAGATGGCCGCCGATGAACCCGCCGGCACCGCAAACCAGGGCACGCTGCATGAGACTCTTCCCTCCAGGGCGTCCTCCGGCCAGGCTGGCGGGCGGCGCGCACGCCCCTCGAAATTGCCTTGGCCGGCCAATGGTCAAGCCTCGCCCGCGCCGGCCCTGCGCGCCAGTCCCGCCCGCGGCGGTTGACCGGGCGCGGATTTCGCGTTTCTTGACCCTCTTCCCCACCACGCAGCATCCAGGGCAGGCGCATGGACCATCCGCAATCTCCGATCCGAACGGCCATCGAGAGTCTCGAGGACTCGCCGATCGTCGAGGTCTGGCGCATGGGCTACGGCCGCCAGGACGTGATCGGCATGTTCGCCGGCGAGCCCGACGTGCCCACCCCCGCCTTCATCTGCGAGGCCGCCAGCCAGGCGCTTGCCGCCGGCAAGACGTTCTACACGCCCAACCGCGGCATCCCCGCCATGGGCGAGGCGCTCAGCGACTACCTGCGCGCCATCTACGGCGTCGCCGTCCCGCCGTCGCGCATCGCCCTCACCCAGTCCGGCATGGAGGCGGTGATGCTGATCGCCCAGGCGACCGTCGCGCCGGGCGACAACGTCATCGCCGTCACCCCGTCATGGCCCAACATCATGCGCGCCATGCAGATCTGCGGCGCGGCCATCCGCGAGGTCGCGATGACGCCGGGCAGTGCCGGCTGGACGCTCGATCTGGCAGCGGTGGAGGCCGCCTGCGACGAGCGCACCCGCGTCATCTACCTCGCCTCGCCCGGCAACCCGACCGGCTGGATGATCGAGCGCGAGCAGGCCGAGGCGCTGCTCGCCCTCGCCCGCCGGCGCGGCATCGCCATCCTCGCCGACGAGGTCTACCACCGCACCGTCTACGACCGGAAAGTCGCCTTCTCCTTCCTCGAGATCGCCGAGCCCACGGACCCGGTCTTTGTCGTCAACTCCTTCTCCAAGGCCTGGGCGATGACGGGCTGGCGCCTCGGCTGGATCGTCTACCCCGAGGGTGCGACCGACGCGTTCGAGAAGCTGATCCAGTTCAACACGTCGGGCGCGCCGGAGTTCCTCCAGCACGGCGCCATCGCCGCCCTGCGCCAGGGCGAAAAATTCGTCGCCGAGTTCGCGGCCCGCTGCGGCCAGGGCCGCGCCATCGTCAACCAGCGCCTGGCGGCCATCCCGCGCATCGTCAACACGCCATCGGCCGGCGCCTTCTATGCCATGTTCGCGGTCGAGGGGGTCGCCGACACGCTCACCTTCTGCAAGCGCGCCGTCACCGAGGCGGGGATCGGCATGGCCCCCGGCACCGCCTTCGGCCACGGCTCCGAGCGCCATGTCCGCCTGTGCTATGCGAAGAGCCCCGCGCTGCTGAACGAGGCGATGGACCGACTGGCGAAATTCGTCGCCGGGTATCGCGAGGCGTGAGCGGCGTCATGGTCCAGCCAACGCGCACGACACGGCGCTGGGTGCGCGAGGGCGTGCCCGACGCCACCCCGCGCCCGCCGCTCGGCACCGCGCTGGTGCGCGGCTTCACCAACCGCTGCCCCAATTGCGGCCAGGCGCCGGTCTTCAACGGCTACCTGCGCGTGGTCGCGCAATGCGCCCATTGCGGCGCCCCGCTCGGCGAACTGCACGCCGACGACGCGCCGCCCTACATCACCCTTCTTCTCGTCGGCCATATCGTGGTGGCGCTGCTGCTCGGGGTGGAGCGCGCCTACGCGCCCTCCACCGGTCTCGAGATCGCGATCTTCGTCCCGCTCACCGCGGTGCTGATCCTCGGCCTGCTGCGCCCGATCAAGGGCGCGACCGTGGGCGCCATGCTCGCGCTCGGCTTCCTGCGTCCATCCGATGCCTGACCTGCGGCGCATCGTCCTCGAAGGCGACGGGCTCACCCGCCTCTCCCCGCTGCTCGAGGCCGATCGCGCCCAGGCCGTCGCCGACCTGCTGGTCGACAATTGCTTCCGCCCCGCCGGCCGCCCCGCCGCGCCGCTGGCGCTGCGCCTGTCGATCCAGGAGGGCCGCCTGGTGTTCGACATCCGCGACGAAGAGGACCAGCCGCTGATCGCCCACGCGCTGGCACTCGGCCCGTTCCGCGACCTCATCCGCGACTATCAGATGCTGGTCGAGAGCCATATCGCCGCCGTCACCGAGGGCCGCGAGGCGCGCATCCAGGCGATCGACATGGGCCGGCGCGGCCTGCACAACGAGGGCGCGGGGCTCCTGCGCCAACGCCTCGCCGGCAAGGTCGAGCTGGACTTCGACACCGCGCGCCGCCTCTTCACCCTCGTCTGCGTGCTGCGCACCCGTCTCTGACCCGGAGGAACCCGCCATGAAGGTGGATGGCAAACCCTATCGCAGCATCTGGGTCGATCCCGATGGCT
>JAGWQN010000042.1 GCA_028869995.1 Rhodospirillales bacterium | reverse complement strand
TGCGGTCAGAGATGGCAGGTGTGGCAATCGAGCAGTCGCCACATCACCGGAACATCACCCCGGTAGACGAGCACCGACGCCGCTAGCACGGCCGTGATGGCCAGTGCGAGCAGCGTCGGCGCCACCCATCGTCGCCTCAGGACGGTGCTCCGAGATGCTCGAGCTTACGCTGGCTGCCCTCGAAGATCGGGTTCGTCATAACAATGATGCCGACCAGGAACATCGGGATGGCCAGCAGGCCGATATAGAGGGAGAATCCGAACGTCGAGAGCGCTATCGGCACGAGGAAAATGTTCGCCGCGATCGCCAGCCGGCACCAGGCGTTGCACATACCCTGGGAACGCCCGCGCAGATGCGTGGGGAACAACTCGCTCGCCCAGACCCAGACCAGCACCGCGATCCCCACCCAGGTTGCGAAGCCGAGCGCAAAGAAACCGAGCACCAGCACGACGGCGCTCTTCTGCGCGAAGGCGGCGAGGATCAGCGCGATAATGCCATAGGAAAACACCGAGATGTAGCAGAGCTTGCGCCGCCCGATCCGGTCGATCAGCACCGCGCTCGTCAGCGTCGCCACCAGGCTCACGCACCAGACGCCGGCGCTGAACAGCAGCGTCGCGTTGTTGGACAGCGCCCCCACCGTCTTGAGCACCAGGGGCGCGGCGATGGTCCCGATCGAGCCCGAAAAGCAGTTGAGCGCGAAAACCAGCGACACCAGCGCGGCGCGGCGGCCATAGCCGGGCCCGAGCAACTCGCCGTAGGAGCCCGTGTTGCGCGGCTCCGGGTGCATGATCTCGTCGGTTGCCGTGACGCCGAACGCCTCAAAGGCGGCACGGGCTTCCTCGACACGGCCGTGCGCGAGCAAGAGGCGCGGGCTTTCCGGCAGGCCCTGCCGTCCCAGCAGCGCCAGCAGCGCCGGCACCGCGGCCAGTCCCAGCATCCAGCGCCAGGCTTCGTTGCCGAACATGGCAATGAGCGGGATCGCGATCAGCGTTGAGGTCAGCGCGCCCAGGATCCACATGATGTTCAGCAGCGAGCCGAGGATGGCTCCGCGTTGGCGCCGTGGCGCAATCTCCGCGAGATAGGCGGTGCTGGTCGGAATATCCATGCCGACGCCGACGCCCACCAGGAACCGCATCACGAACAGCCAGGTCGCGGAGGTCACGAAGGCCGACCCGATCGCGAACACGACGAAGAAAAAGAGGTTGACGACAAAGATCACGCGCCGTCCCAGTCGGTCGGACAAGTCGCCGAACACCAGAAGCCCCAGGATGGCGCCGAGGAATGTGGAGGCGCCGAGCAGCCCCAGCGCCGCCGGTGATAACCCGAATTGTGGCTTCAGCAGAATGAGCGCCGCCCCCATCACCAGCAGGTCGTAACCGTCGATGAACTCGCCGAATGCGACCAGCGCCGCCGCGTATTTCTGGCGAAAGGACAGCGGTTTCTCGTCGAATCGGTCGAGATGTGTCGTCCCTTCGGCCGGCTGCGGTATCATGGTTTCCTCTCCTCGTTGTTTTTGTGATGAGGGCCAAATCGATCGAACGTGACGCTCGCGCGTCGAAGCGTCTGCGCATCCAGCTGCAGTCCCAGGCCTGCTTCGGTCGGCAGGTCGATGGCGCCGCCGCGCGCCGCGGGAACCGCAGTGCTCTGCAGGGCCTCGAACAGCGGCGTCTCGTCGAACTGCATCTCCAGCAGGTCGGGGTCGTGCAGCGCGGCGCTTACCTGCAGGCTTGCGGCATGGCAGACCGGACCGGTCGGGTTATGCAACGATATTGCCGTGCCCGCCCGCATCGCTTGTTCCTCGAGCGCCAGGACCGCTCTCAGGCCGCCGGCATATTTCACATCCGGCATGATCACGTCGTATGCGCCGGCGTCCAGGAACGGACGGAATCCCTCCTCGCGCACCATCGTCTCGCAGCCTGCCAGCTTCACGCCGTGGCGGTTGGCCCGCTCGCGCAGCGCGCGGATCGCCGCCAGGTTTTCCGGTGTCTCGGGCAGCGGACATTCCACCCAATAAAGGCCGAGTGCTGCGGCGGCATCGATCACATAGGCTGCGGTTCTGACGTCGAGCCGCCAGTGGCAATCGACCATCAGCCGCCGATCCCCTATCGCCGCGCGCACGGCTTCGATCCGCGCGAGCCCCGGCGTCACGGCCTCGCGCCCCTCGCCGCGCGCGCATCGCCCGGGATCGGCTTCATCGAACGGTGCGATCTTGAAAGCGGCATGCCCGGCTTCGCGCGCCACCACGGCACTGGCCACGAACCCGGCAGGCGAGCGGTCTCGCGTGCGGCGATTGATGTTGGCATAGACACCGACCGCCTGGCGCCGCGCCCCGCCCAGCGCCGCGGCCAGAGTCATGCCACTCTGGCGCGCGGAAAGGTCCCACGCTGCCTGGTCGAGGGCCGACGCCGCCGCCGCGTCGGCCAGTGTCGGAAGCGTCCAGCCGGCAATTTTACCCGGCAACGTCTCCGCATCGCTTCCCACGAGGGACCCCGCGCGCACCTTGAACGCAGCGAGCACGGCGTCTTCCTGCCCGTTGAGGCTTGCTTCCCCGTATCCGACGCCACCACCCGCACCGGTCAGCGTGACCAGGATCCATCGTGTCGCCGGCGCGGCCTGGATTACGGCGATGGAAGTCTCCGCGATCTCGTGCGTCATCGTGTCAGGTCCGCGGAAAGAGGCGTTGGAAGAGCTCATATTTCGCCTTCAGCACATGCGCGCCCATCAGCACGCCGACCGCCCCGACATCGTTCTCGCGCATCGCGAAAAGAATGTGGCGGTGGTCGCTGACCATGCCGGCGTAACGTTCCGGCGCGAAACCGACGCGCTTCCACAGCAGGTTGGAAAACAACCAGGAGCGCGCCACCATCCACGCGGCATCGGTGTTGCCGGCGATCGCGTACAGCGCGACGTGGAAGCGCTGGTTCGCCGCTAGGATGTCGGCGTGGTGCCGTGCCTCGACGCGTTGTTCGAACTCGGCCTGCAGCGTCTCCAGTTGAGCCAGATCGGCCTTGGTGCAGTGCTGCGCCGCCTGTTGCGCCAGCAGAACCTCGATCGCGCTGCGCGTTGAAAACAGATTGTCGACCGCCCGCCGGTCGAGCGGGGTGACGTGCATGGAGCGGCCGGCACCCTGCGTCAGCAATCCCGCGCCGTGCATTTCGCGCAGCACTTGGCGCACCGGCATGTGGCTGGTGCCGTAACGCCTGGCCAGCTCGTCGATCGTCAACCTCTCGCCGGGGCGCAGCTTTCCCTTGGCGATGTCGTCGAGCAGCAGGGCCTTGATGTCGGGCGTGGAG
>JAGWQN010000041.1 GCA_028869995.1 Rhodospirillales bacterium | reverse complement strand
GCCTCGATCTGGGCGGAAAGGGTCATCGTCGATGTATGCGCGCCGACGAGGACCGACACGTGATCCTCGCTGATCATCCGCCGGGTGACGCTTGCCGCCTGCGCCGGGTTATCGCTCGACGTGTCCGCCGGGATCACGCGCAGCTTCGCGCCACCCAGGCTCTTGATGCCGCCCGCCGCGTTGACCTGTGCGGCGGCCAGCTGCAAGCCGGCCACCACTTGGCGCCCGCCTTCGCCGAATCCGCCGGTCAGCGAGTTGGGCGCGCCGATCACCACATCCGCGGCCGCGGCATGGGCGACCGCGGGCACCATCAGGGTTGCGGAACTCGCGAGCATCGCTCTGCGTGAGATCGCCATGGATCGTCTCCTCTTGTTCGGGGGGTTCGTCATCGGCGGGCTTGTCCGCCGGCTATTGCGGTTTCATCGCGGCGTCATCCTGCGAACAGGGGTTCGGGAATGCCGCGGACACCCGGGGAGGCGACAAACAGGGATCCTGCCAGCGGTTGTGCCGCCAGTTGCGCCTCGTCGAGGCGGATGCGCAAGGTGGTGATGAAAAGCAGATCGTAGTTGGGGCCGCCGAAGGTGCAGCTTGAGGGGCGCGTCACCGGCAGGACGATCTCGCGCTCGCACCGGCCGTCGGGATCGTAGCGGCGCACGCAGGATGAATCGGGTTCGGCGATCCAGAGGAAACCCTCCGCGTCGACCGTGCATCCGTCCGGCCTCCCGCCCGCCGCGACCATGTCCATATGCACCCGGCGGTTCGCGATCTCGCCGCTGGCCAGGTCGTAGTCGTAGGCATAGAGTGCCGCCCGGCTATCGCAATAATACATGGTCTTGTTGTCCGGGCTCCACGCGATGCCGTTGGACGAGACGATACCGGTATCCATCCGCCGGATCGAGAGATCGGGGTCGACCCGGTAGAGCGAACCGACGGGACGGCTGCCGAGCCGGTCGATGGTACCGGTCCAGAACCGCCCGGCGCGATCGCACTTGCCGTCGTTGAACCGCTCCTCGGCAAAGTCGAGCGGCGGCGCGACATCCACGAAGACTTCCTCACCGCTTTCGAGGTCGATGGTCGACAGCGCGTTGCGCGACGCCATCAGGATCCCGGGTTTGTCGCGCCGGAAGGTGAGCGATCCCGGCATCTTTGCGAGATCCCAGACCTTGAGCTTTTTCGTTCCCAGTTCGTAGCGTTGCAACTGGCGTCCCGGGCAGTCCACCCAATAGATCGCCTGCTCACCGGGATGCCAGACCGGTCCCTCGCCGATGACGTTCTGGCATTGGACGAGACAGGTGACATCGGTGATCTGTTTCATGACGGATGCCCCCGGTCAGCCGACGATCGGCCGGGCGGTCTGGTAGGCCTTGGGCCATATCGTGTGCAACTCGCCCTTCTGCCATTGCACCATCAGCGGAATGCCATGGCGCGACAGGCCGTTGGGAGCGAACTCGACCGGGCCGCCCGGCAGGATGGTCTGAACGCGGATCGCGGCAATGGCGTCGCGCAGCTTGCGCGGATCGGTGGTCGCGGCTTTCTCGAGCGCCGCCGCGATGATCTGGCCGGTCGCATAACCTTCCCCCGCTTCCTGCGGCGCGAAGGTCTGCTTCGGGTTCGCCTTGAGGAACGCCTTCAGGAACGCGGCGGCGCCGGGCACCTTGAGGTCGTCGTTCCACACCACGGTGCCCATGAAACCATCCGCCTGGTCGCCAAGGTTCTGCGGAATGGACTTCACGCTGATCCCCGAACCGCTGGTCATGATCGGCAGCCTGGCGCCGACCGCACGCAAGGCATGGATCACCATCACCATGTCGGGCGTCACCAGATTGGCCATCAGCAGGTCCGGCTTGGTCGCCAGCACCGGCCCGACGACAGGCGTCGGGTCGCTCATGCCAGTGGGCACGCTGCCACTTGCGACGAGATCGAGGCCCGCCTTCTTCACCTGCGCCACCTCGGCGCGGCCATTGGCTCCGTTGCCGGCGTCCGACCCGTAGAACACCGCGACGCGCTGCAGCTTGCGCCCCGCATCGGCGAAGATCTTGCGGGTATAGTCGATGTTCGCGAGGCCGAAGCTCGCCGATTGGGGCGGAATCTTGAACGTGTACTTGAATCCGCGCTCGACGATCTGGTCCGCATAGGACGTGGTGAGGATGGGCACGCGGCCGCGCTCGGCCTCGATCTGGCTCGAGAGCGTCATCGTCGAGGCATGCGAGCCGACCAGGGCGGAGCAGTGGTTTTCGGCGATCAGCCGGCGTGTCACCGAGGCGGCCTGCGCCGGGTTGTCGGTCGAGGTGTCGGCGGGGATGATCTTCAGGCGCGCGCCGCCGAGCGACTTGATGCCGCCCGCGGCGTTGACCTGCTCGGCCAGGAGCTCGAGCCCCTTGACGACCTGCTGTCCCGCCTCTCCGAGCCCGCCGGTGAGGCAGTTCGGCGCGCCGATGATCACGTCGGGCGGCTGGGCCTGGGCGCCGCGCGTGATCGCGAAGGATGCGGCGGCGGCCGCGAGGTGGCGGCGCCGGAGCTTCGGGGTGCTGACCATGCCAATTACTCCGCTGCGATTGGGGACGCAGGCACCTGCTCCCACCGGCGCAGCAAGGCGGCGAGAGCGGCGTTGTCACGCCCGACACGCCCGGCCGGCGCACCCGCGCGCACCGGTGTGTCGGAGAAGATCCACGGCACCTCCGGATAGCGGATCTCGCCCACCCGGGGATCGATGTAGCGCTGAAGATTGCCCGGGCGGCGGTCGATCGTCCCGGCATCGAAATGGCGCACCACGTCGCTGTGCGGCACGCCTGCGGCCGCGAGCAACTGGCTGGCCTGCGCCTGCGTGAGGCTGGCGATGCCCTCCGCCACCGCGTCGAGGGAGCCGCCGAAGGCCGCGGCGAGCGCCGCTTCCTGCGCCTGCGTCACGCATTCGACCGCAAGCCACGTCCCGTCGGCGGTCGGGCAGAACCGCCCGAACGCGTACTGACGCGACTGACCGCCGCTCGGGCCGACCGGCTCTGCCTGCGCCGTGGCGATTTCCGGGCCGAGCAGGTCGAGGCCGGCGGCGAGTTGCGAGGAGTCCACGAGCTGGGGAGACTGGCTCTGGTCACGCGCTGCGAGACCGATCATCGCCGCTTCGGCGGCCGAGAAGGCGGAGACGAAATCGAGCACGGGCGTGCGCGTCCGTTCGCTCGGGCCGTCGGCGGGCCCCGAGACCGAGGCCATCCCGCTCGCCGCCTGGGAGAGCATGTCCATCGAGCCTTCCGCGGCGAAGGGACCGCGGGCCCCAAAGCCCGAACTGCGGACATAGACGAGACGCGGATTGCGCGCCGCGCATGTTTCGAAATCGAGCCCAAGCCGCCGGTCGGTGCCGATCTTCCAGTTCTGGATCAGCACGTCGCTGGCGGCCACCAGGCGCTGGACGATCGCCAGTCCCTCCGCCGTCTTCATGTCGATCTCGAGCAGCGCGAGGCGCCCGCGGCATATCGTGAGGCAGGGCAGGGCCAGCCCGCCCGCGAATGGGCCGCTGCGACGCATCAGCTCGCCGCCCGGTCGTTCCACCTTGACAACTTCGGCGCCAAGGTCGGCGAGCAGCGTTGCGGCGAACGGACCCTGCGCGCCCTCGGTGACGTCGACGACGCGCACACCATCGAGCGGTCTCATGGCGACACGCCGCTGGCCTGGGCTCTCTGCCCGCCCAGTTCCCAGGGAGCGGCCGGCAGACCCTGCGCCGTCATCATCGCATTGGCGCGCGACTGCTCCCAGGCCGCCGCCTCCATGACGCTGTGCTTGGGCATCGCCATGCCGTCGTGGCGCCGCACCAGTGCGATGAGCTCGTCGCGGGGGATGCTCTGCGTATAGGGTGCGAGCACGGCGGCGAGTTCCTGGCCGTGGTCGAGCCGCTTCGCATAGGAGTCGAAGCGCGGATCGGCGGCGATGTCCGCGGCACCGATCGCGTGGCAGAAACCCGGCCAGCCCCGCTCCGACGCGGGACCGTAGAAGAGGATTTCGATCGACCCACCCGCCGCGGCAAAGCCGCGCGCCGGCGGATGGGACCAGCCACGGCTGAAATGGGCGGGCTGGTCCGGCTCCACCGAGGCCGCCGTGACATTGCTCAGGATGGAGGAGGAGACCCGTGACAAGGGCACCCGCAGGGACTGCCCCCGGCCGGTCGTGTTGCGCACGCGCAGCGCCGCCAGCACGGCCTGTACCGCGAGCGTTGCGGCGGAATAGGACATGATCTCCATCCCGACGCGCACCGGCGGCTCGGCCTCGCGGCCGAGATAGGCCGTGATCCCGCCTTCGGCTTGCGCGGTCAGCTCCGTCAGCCGGGTTGCGTCCGCCTCGCGGAAGGAAAGCAGGATCGAGCCGGGTGATACGTCGCGCCGGGCCTCGATGGCGGCGGCGACCGCCGGGGCGGAGAACGCCGGCTCGATGACGATATCGGGCAGCGGCGCCGGCGGTGCCGCCAGGAACGCGTCGAGAGGTCGGCTGATCCGCCCCCGCCCGGCATAGGCGAACAAACCCGAGGTCGGCCGCCGTGCCGCCAGCCGGCGCAGCTCGCAGCCCTCAGGCGGTTCGTACAGGCTGACCTCGGCACCCAGAAGGTGCAGGTGATAGGCGCAGACCGCCCCGGCAAAATCGTCACCAAACTCCGCGACGCTGATGCCGCGCAGAATCTCGAGCTGTTGGCCCACGCCCGTTCCTTCCCCAAGCCGGGTGGCGGCCTTTCGGCAGCTTTGGGCGCCGCCCCCCGTTGTTCCTTGGGCCGATGTTGCCGTAGCGCTCGGGCGGCCGACCAATACCTTATTGCCCTAGCTGTTAGAGCATGCACTTATGGCTTCCCCACACGAAACCACACTCCGATGGATATCCGCCAACTTCGGTATTTCCTGCGCGTGGCCGAGTTGCGCAGCTTCACCCGCGCTGCCGACGAGCTGCACGTTGCCCAGCCCGCACTGAGCCGCCAGGTCAAGCTGCTCGAGGAGGAACTTGGGCTGTGCCTTATGCACCGGCATGGCCGGGGGGTGATGCTGACGGAGGCGGGGACGGAGCTGCTCACCCGTTCGGCGCACCTGGTCAACGCCTTCGACCGGCTGGTCATCGACATGCAGCGCCGTGCCGGCGCGGCGGAACGCGGCAGCCTGACGCTCGGCGTGCCGATCTCGCTCACCCGCCGGATCACGATGCCGATCCTGGCGCGCTGCCGCACGGACCTGCCGAGCGTGACCCTGCGCGTCGTCGAGGGACACAGCGAGCTGGTGGCCGACTGGCTTTCGAGCGGCAAGGTCGATCTCGCGATCCTCTTCGGCGACCATCCGCGGCGCGGCATCGCCGCGGAGCCGATCGGCACCGAAGAAGTTCATGCCATCGTCGGCGCCCACTCCGCCTGGGCGCAACGCAAGAACGTGACGGCGGCCGAGCTGGCGGGCATGACCCTCGCCCTGCCGCGCCGGTCGCATTCGACGTGGATGATGCTCGATGCCGCCGGGATCCGCCCGCAGCATGTCATCGAGGCGGATACGCTGCTCGAGATGCTGCAGGCCGTCTATGACGGAGCTGGCGCGACGCTGCTCGCGCCCAGCACGGTGGCCGACGAGATCGCCGCGGGTAAGCTCTGTGCCATCCCGCTGGCCGGGGGCCTGATGCGCTCGCTGGTCCTCGCGCATGCCACCGCGCACCCTCAGCCCTCGGTGAGCCGCCTGGCAGCCCCCTTGATCCGGGCCGAAGTGGCCGACCAGATCGCCGACTCGACACGGCACTGAGACGAGAGCGGGACGGCATGCCAGTTATTGCAATTCACTATTAGCCAGCTCCGGCGGACGTGCCCCATGCTTGCGGCGTGGGGGAGAAACGTGCGCCATGACAGCGAACAGGCTGCGTGGAAAAGTTGCGATGGTGGCTGCCTATGCGACACAGCAGGGCGAGCACCCGGATAAGACGGCCTGGGACCTGGGCCTCGAGGCGTTCCGCGGTGCGCTGCAGCAGAGCGGCATCAAGCGCGATCGCATCGACGGGCTGCTGACCGAGACAACGCAGGATGGCTCTGGGCAGATGGAGCCGACCCGGTTCGGGCAGATGGTCGGCCTCAACCCACGGGCTTCCGGCTCCCTGCATTACGCGACGGCCGGCTTCACCACCGCCTACGCCGCCGGGCTGATCGCCTCGGGCCAGTGCCAGGTGGTCGCCTGCGTCTACGGGACCAACCAGCGCACCTCGAAGTTCCGCTTCCACCGGGCGTCGGATCCGTTCGGCGCCCCTTACGGGTTTCTCAATCCGGCCGGGTTCGCGGGGCTGGGCTACCAGCGCTACCTGCACAAATACGACCGCCTCGCCGACCGCGACAAGATCGGCGCCGTCGCCATCGCGCAGCGCAAGCACGCGATGCTCAACCCGATCGCCCTGCGCCGCGAGCCGATGACGTGGGAGGACTATCGCGCCGACCGTTTCGTCGTCTGGCCACTGCGCCGCAGCGATATCTGCCTGATCACCGACGGAGGTGTGTGCTTCATCCTCGCCGATGCCGAGATCGCGGCCGATCTCACCGACCACCCGATCTATCTGCAGGGCATCGGGCGGCAGGACGCGCTGCGCATGCTCGAGAACGAGGACCATCTGCTGATCCCGCACATGAAATCGACCGCCACGCAGATCTACGAGCGGACCGGCGTCGGGCCGCGCGACCTCGATGCGCTCTACGTGCAGGACGCGCACGCGCCGGCGGTGATTCTCACGCTCGAGAATTACGGGTTCTGCGGCGAGGGCGAGGCGCTCGACTGGATCCAGGACGGGCGCATCGAGCTGGGTGGCGAACTGCCGGTCAACACCCATGGCGGACAGCTCTCCGAGGGCTACATGGTGGGCTGGCTGCATCAGGTCGAAATGTTTCGCCAGCTGCGCGGCGAGGCCGGCGCGCGCCAGGTGCCGGACTGCGAGCTGGTGCAATTCTGTGCCACCGGCGGATTCCGCGAGTTCACCCTCTCGCTCGTTTACGCGAACCAGCCCTAGCGCAGGGTCGAAGCCATGCAGGAGCCACGTCAGCTACGCAACAAATATACCGCCCGGTTCTGGGACGCCTTGCAACAGAACCGGCTGATGCTGCCGCGCTGCCGCGATTGCGGCCACTGGCTGTTTCCGATCGGCCCGTGCTGCTCGAACTGCCTGTCCGATGCCCTGGAATGGACGCCGCTGTCGGGCAAGGGCGAGGTCTGGTCCTTCATCGTCTATCACCATGCCTTCGCCCCCGAGTTCAAGGACAAGCTTCCCTACAACGTGGCGATCGTGAAGCTCGACGAAGGACCGCGGATCATCAGCAATGTGGTTGGCATCGCCAACGACGAGATCCGCAACGGCATGCGTGTCGCGGCACAGTTCGACCCGGTCGATGAAGCGCATACGCTGCTGCGCTTCCGGCCGGATGCCACGGCGTGACGCGCCCCGCGCCACAGACCGTCGCCGCGGCCATCCTCTCCAGCATCGCCCGACACGCCGGGCGCACGGCGCTGGTCGCGGCCGACGGCACGACGGTGACCTATGGGCAACTCGGCGATCGGATCGCGCTCGCGGTGGCGCAGCTGCGCATGCTCGGCCGCGGACCGGGGGACCGGGTCGGCATCTGGCTGCCCAACGGGCCGGACTGGCCGGTTTGGCAGTTCGCGTGCGCGCTGCTCGGGATCGTCGTTGTTCCGCTCAATCTGCGCTATCGCAGCGGCGAGCTGCTCTACGTGCTCGAAAAATCCCGCACGAGCACCATCATCGGCCAGTCCCGCTTCCTCAACAACGACTTCCTCGCGCGTCTGGGCGAGATCGCGGGCGGCACGGTCGGGGAGGGCGATCGCACGCGGATCGCGCCTCTGCCCGCTCTCGAGCGGATCGTACTCCTCGATGATGCGGCGGTCCCCGGGACGGTGCCGGTGCGCGAGCTCGCGCCGCAGCCGGCAACCTGCGAGGAGTTGTCGGCCCTGGCCCTGGCGCGCCGCGGAACGGACCCGATGTGGCTGTTCTGGACCTCGGGCACGACCAACCACCCCAAGGGCGTGCTGGTCGCACAGGATGCCATCATCAATGTGTGGAACTGGACCACGCTCGCCCGCTACGGCGTGGAGGACCGGGTGCTGGCGACGTTCCCGCTCTTTTACGTCGCGGGCCATTTCTGGTGCATGCTGGGCCCGCTGCTCCACGGTGCGACGGCCGTCCTCGGCCAGCTCTTCACCCCAGCCGAGGTCGTCGAGCTGTGCCGGCGCGAGCGCGTGACGGTGCTCTGCGGTGTGCCGACGATGCTGCGGGGTTTCATTACCGACGCCGCCTTCGACCGCACCGCGTTTTCCCATGTCCGCAAGGGCTGGTTTGGCGGCGGCAACATCACGCCCGACGAAGTCGCGACACTTCGCTCGGCGATCGGCTTCGACTACCTGATCCAGGTTTACGGGATGACCGAACTGCTCGGCTTTTCGATGTCGACCAGCCCGGAGGATCCCGACGAGATTGTCGCGACGACCTGCGGCCGGCCTCTGCCCGACATGGAATACCGCCTGGTGAAGCCCGGCACGCTCGAGGACGTGCCCGAGGGCGAGGTGGGCGAGCTGCTGCACCGGGGCCACCGGATGCTCGGCTACGAAGCGATGGACCCGCAGGAGAGCGCCCGTTTCTTCGAGCCGGACGGATGGTTCCATACGGGCGACCTGATGCGCCGACGGGCAGATGGGCGCTATGAGTTCAGCGGCCGGATCAAGGATCTCATCAAGGTCGCCGGCGAGAACATCGCAGCAGGGGAGATCGAGGATCTGCTGCGCGGACACCCCGAGCTGCGGGAGGTGGCGGTCCTGGGCGTGCCGGACGAACAACGCGGCGAGGTGCCGATCGCCTTCGTCGAATGCGCGCCCGGCAGCCGCATCGACGCGGCCGGACTGACGCAGTGGTGCCGCGAGCGCGCCGCGCCGTTCAAGATACCCAAGGCCTTCCATTTCGTGTCGGCAAAGGACTGGCCACGCACGCCGTCCGGCAAGCTCGCGAAATGGCAGCTCAGGACAAGCCCGTGATCCAGGCCTTGATCTCAGGGCTGCTGCTGGGGGGCGTCTATGGCCTGTTCTCGATGGGGTTCAGCCTGGCCTTCGGCGTCATGCGCATCATCAACTTCGCGCATGGCGCCATGGTGATGATCGCCATGTACCTCGTCTTCTATGCCTATACGCTGCTCGGGATCGATCCTCTCTGGATGGTGCTGCTGGCCCCGGTCGCAATCGCGGCCTTGGGATCGGTCGTGTATGTCGGCGTCTATCGTCGTTTCGTCGGCCGCACGACGCTGCAGCAACTGCTCGCGGCGATTGCGCTGGGGCTGGTGTTGCAGTCCCTCGCGGAACTCGCCTTTTCGCCGGAGACGCGCGCGCTGCGCAATTCCTGGGGCTCTCATTATATTCTCGTCGGCGGCGTCTTCCTCAGCTACGCGCAGGCGATCGCCTTCGCCGTTGCCGTCATCTGCGTGGCGCTGGTCGAATTGGTGCTGCGCTTCACCCGCTGGGGCCAGGCGATCCGGGCGGTGGCCGACGATGCGGAGGCGGCCGAGATCGTCGGGCAGAACGCGCAGGCGATCAACCTCGGCGCGTTTGGTCTCGCAACCGGCCTCGCAGGCGTCGCGGGGACCGTGCTGGTCACCTACTATCCCTTCAATCCCGTGGTCGGGTTTTCCCTGATGCCGATCGCCCTGATCGCGACCGTGCTGGGCGGACTGGGCAGCGTGGGCGGCGCCTTCCTGGGCGGGATCATCTGCGGGATCGTTCAGCAGATGACGAGCGCGCTGTGGGCGCCGGCCCTGCAGGATCTGCCGCTCTATGGGCTGCTGCTGGTGTTTCTGGCCTTCCGCCCCTATGGGCTGTTCGGCCGTCGGGCTGCGCATTGATGCGCCGGCGCGACCTGCTTGTCGGCGGGGGCATGGCACTGGCGGTCGCGCTGGTGCCGTTCATTCCGGGCATCAACAGCTATTATATTTCCGTCATCGTCCGCGCGCTGACCTTCATCATGCTGGGGCAGGCATGGAACGTGATTGCCGGCCTCGGCGGCCAGCTTTCGCTGGGTCATGGCGTCTTCTTCGGCGTCGCCGCCTATGCCGTCGCCTTTCTGTTCAATGGGTTCGGTATCTCGCCGTGGCTCGGCCTCTGGGTTGCCATGGCGCTGTCGGCTCTCCTGGCCCTGCTGATTGGCCTGGCAACGTTCCGCTCGCGCGGTGTCTATTTTGCCCTCGCAACGGTCGCCATATCGCTCGGCTTCGAGAAAGTCGCGCGCTTCCTGACCGCCTACACCGGCGGCGACGCCGGCCTCGCGGTGAACTTTCGCGGGACCGCCCCCTGGGCGATGCAGTTCCGCGGCCCGGCACCCTTCCTGTGGATGGACCTCGTTGTCGTTGTTGGATTCTACCTGTTCACTCGCTGGCTCCTGCGCAGCCGCCTAGGCCTGCGCCTGCAGGCTGTCCGCGACGACGAGGATGCCGCGGCGGCGAGCGGCGTCGACGTGTTCGCCACCAAGATGGTGGGGTTTGCCATCAGCGCGGCGATGACCGGCCTTGCGGGCGTGCTGCATGTCCAGTTCTACCTGGCCATCGACCCCGGCACGGCGTTCGGGCTGTTCCAGGCGATTCAGATCCAGCTGCCGGCGCTCATCGGCGGCCTCGGAACCGCTGCCGGCCCGATCCTGGGTGGTGCCATCGCCATTCTCCTGAGCGAAGCCACCAATTGGTGGGCCACTGTCTCGAAGCTTCAGGGGGCGGATACGCTCGTCTATGGCGTCGTGCTGCTCGGTGTCGTGCTGTTCGCGCCGGCCGGCGTCATGGGCTTCCTTCGCCGCAAGCGGGCGACGCCGCGATGATCAGCCTCAAGGTGGACTCGCTCTCGAAGGATTTCGGCGGCCTCAAGGTGCTTCGTGACGTCAACTTCACCGTGGAGCATGGCGAGATACTCGGTCTGATCGGCCCCAACGGCGCCGGGAAGTCCACGCTGTTCGAAATCATCGGTGGCGCGATGGCTGCGGGGCGGGGCCGTATCGAGCTTTTCGGCCGTGATGTGACGCGGATGCCCCCGCATCAGCGACGACGCCTCGGGCTCTGCCGGACGTTCCAGAAAATCCGCCTGTTCGCCAATCTCAGCGTCGCAGAGAACATCCGTGTCGCGGCTAACGAAACAGCCGCGGGATCGGGCGCGGATGCCGCCGTCGAGGAAACGCTGGCGCTGCTCAATCTCTCCGCCTTGCGCGAGGCTCATCCGGACGAACTCACCCTCGCCGAGCGAAAGCGCCTGGAAATCGCCCGCGCCATGACGGGAACATGTCGGATCCTGATGCTCGATGAGAGCCTGTCCGGTCTCACGCACGACGAGTCCGAGGAATTGATCGACGTCGTCCGGCGCCTCAACCGCGAGCGCGATGTCACGGTGGTGTTGGTCGAACACGTGATGCCCGTCGTCATGGCGTTGGCGAAGCGGCTGATCGTCCTGCACCACGGAACGATCATCGCCGACGGCACACCGGAACAAATCGTCGAGAACCCGATGGTCATCGAGGCCTATCTGGGCGAAGGCGCGCGGGCATGACGGCGCTGCTGGAGGTTCGCGGCCTGTCGGTCAGCTATGGCGGTCTGCGGGCGCTCAAGGATGTGAGCTTCAGTGTCGCGCCCGGCGAGTGCTTCGTTCTGCTCGGAGCGAACGGGGCCGGCAAAACCTCTCTTTTGCGCTGCATCGGCGGCCTCGTGCGTCCGGTGGCCGGAGCCATCAGCGGGAACGGCCTGTCGCTCCTGGGCCTGCGTCCCTCGGCCATTGCTCATCGCGGCATTGCTCACGTCCCCGAGGGTAGGCGGGTCTTCCCGCATCTTTCGGTGTTCGAAAACCTCTCGGTCAGCTGGCTGCGCCGGCCAGGCGGTCCAACGCTGCCCGATGCGGTCGAGCGTATCTACGGTATGTTTCCGCGGCTCGCGGAACGACGCCATCAGCTGGCCGGAACCCTCTCGGGAGGTGAGCAGCAGGCCCTGGCGATCGGGCGCGGCCTGATGAATTCGCCATCGTTGCTGATGCTTGACGAACCTTCGCTCGGGCTTGCTCCGGTCATAACCCGGCAGGTCTTCAGTCAGCTCAACAGCATTCGGGAAAGCGGCATCGCCTTGCTCCTCGTGGAGCAGAATGCCTCGTCGCTCGACCTCGCCACGCGCGGTCTTGTCCTGGCAAACGGCTCGGTCGCCTTAGCCGGAAGTCGCGACAACCTCCGCGATTCGGCCTTTGTCAGACGTGCATATCTCGGCCTGTGATGGGGGAAACCACATGACAGGAAACGCCTACCAGGAAAATGAAGAAGGGAGCATCCAGTGACGAACAATCATAGCAATCAGGACGACGATCTGCGGCTTTCGCTCAAGCGGCGGGCACTGCTCGGCAGCGTGGCGGCGGCGGCGACACTCGGGACGACGTATGCCGCCGACGCTGCGGCGCCGATCAAAATCGCGGCCGTCGTTCCGCTCGCGGGGGCGTTCGCGGCGAGCGGGCAGGACATGCTGGCCGGCGCGAAGCTGGCTGCCGCCGATATCAATGCCGCGGGTGGCATCAAGTCGATCGGTGGACGCCATATCGAGATCGTGCCCGCCGATGCCGGAGAGTCGCCGGAAGCCGCCGTGACCGCGGCGCGCCGCGCCCTCAATGGGCAGACCGTGGCTGCTCTCGGTTCCTGGTACAGCGCGCTGTCGCTCGCGGACACCGTTGTGGCCGAGCAAAAGAAGATACCCTGGCTGACGGGCTCGATCGCCGACAAGATCGTTCAGCGTGGCTTCAAGTACGTCCACCAGATCTCGGCGGGATCGGCGGCTTCGGGACAGGGCCTGATCGACAGCATCGTCCGCGCCGGGGGCGGCAAGGATATGCGGCTGGCCCTGATCACGGACAACAACGTCGCCAACGTCGAAGTCAAGAAGTACATCCGCGGGAAGCTCAGCGCGAAGCCCGTGAGCGATCAGACCTGGACGCCGCCGCTCGCCGACGCCACGCCCGTCGTCAGCGCGGTGATGCAGGCCAATCCCAATGTGATTTACCTCGGGGCGACGAGCACGTCCGACCAGACACTCGTCATCAAGCAGCTGGCCGCCCAGGGGAGCAAGGCGCTGATCCTCCTCGGAGCATCGTCGGGTGCCAACCCAGTCTTCTTGAAGACCGTCGGCGCCAAGGGGATGGAAGGCGTGCTCGTTGTCACCGGCGTTTCGTTCCCTGGCAAGGGAAGCGCGGCGATCGACAAACGTTACGCGTCTGCCACGGGCCGTACCTTCATGGATTGCGAGGCCATGACAGGTTATATGAACGTAACAATCATCGCTCGCGGGCTCGAGAAGGCGGCCAAGGCCGATCCGAAGGCACTCAACGCCGCACTGAAGACACTCGATCTCGTCAACGATCCCGTCCTGTCGCTGCTGCCGAACGGCAACCACTTCAAGTTCGAGCCGGACGGGCACCGGGCCGGAACGGCCGTCGAGCTGGTGCAGTGGCAGAATGGACGCCCGCTCGTCGTCTATCCGCCCGACGTCGCCAACGGGACGCTGAAGCATAAGGCGTAGCAGCAAACCACCTTAATCGACAGTCCATGTATATTCTTCAACTCGTTATTGCCGGTCTGCAGCAGGGGGGCATTATCGCCCTCCTGAGCATGGGGCTGGCGCTGATGTTCGGCGTGCTCCGCCTGGTCAACTTCGCCCAGGCGGATTTCATGATGCTGGGCATGTACGGCGTGATCGTTCTCGGCGCCGAGCTGCATACGAACTTCGTGGTGTCGTCCATCCTGCTGGCCCTGCCTGCCTTCATTGTCGGCATGCTGGTCTACCAGCTCGTCATCCGCCAGGTGGCGAAAGCGAAGCTCGCCTCGGCACCGGAACATGCCCAGCTTCTGGCGACACTCGGTCTTTCTCTGGTGCTCCAGAACGGCTCTGAGATGATCTGGGGGGCGACGCCGCGAGCGCTCCCGTCGTCACGCAGCCTGCAAGTCTGGCATCTCGGCGGCCTGATTATCGATCAACCACGAACGATCGGTTTTGCGATCGCCGTGCTCCTCGGCGTGGCGATGTTGTGGACCCTGCGGCATACGCATGTGGGCCGCGCCGTACGGGCCGCAGCGTCGGATCGGGATGCTGCGAGCTACGTGGGGATCAATGTGCGGCGGGCCTATATCGTCACGTTCGGCATTTCCATCCTCCTCAGCGTCATCGTGGGAGGAATTCTGGTCACGTATTATCCCGTCACGCCGCAGACCGGCAACGATTTCATCCTTCTCATGTTTACGGCCGTGATCATGGGAGGGCTGGGAAACGTCATGGGTGCGATGGCAGCCGGGCTGATCCTGGGCCTCGTGCAATCGCTCTCGCAGCTCGTCATTCCCTTGCAGTTGAACACGGCTGCGGTGTTTGGGCTTTTTCTACTGCTGATGCTGGTGCGTCCTCAGGGCATTTTTGGTGAGGTTACACGACTGTGACGATGTCCGACCAACGCATCGAATCGGCGATGCGGATGCGACCCGCTGTGCTGCAGCTGAGCGCCGTTGCAGCCGTCGGGATCGCAGCGATCGTCGCAGCGGGCGACACGCCGATGCAGCCCGTGGTCGGGCTGGCGCTGCTCTATGCCGCGTACGCCTCGGCCTGGAATATCGTTGCCGGCTTCGCCGGACAGTTCACGTTCGGACACGCCGCTTTCTTCGGCCTCGGCAGCTATGGCGCGACGCTTCTGACCGAGAATCTCGGCGTGCCACCTCTCTACGGTTTGTGGGTCGGCGTCGTGCTTGCCGGGATCGCAGCCGCGGGCATCGGTGGGATTACGCTGCAGCTGCGCGGGCTTTATTTCGGCTTGGTTACGGCCGTCTTTCCAATCGTGTTTGCTGTCGTCGCAACCTATATGGGCCTGCAGGAAGAGCAGGTTCCCTTCAATCCCAACGGTAACTTCGCCTTTTTCAGCCCGCGTTCGCCCTGGGTCCTGTCCGCGTTCGCCCTTGGGGCGACGCTCCTGGTCGGCGCCGCGGCCGTGGCGCTGATGCGATCGCGCTACGGCCTCTTCATTGGCGCGTTGCGCGCGGATCAGGACGCAGCCGAAGCCTCGGGCGTGCGGACAACGGAAGTGAAAATAGGGGCCCTTGTGGTCAGTGCGGGCTTGGCCGCAGCGATCGGCGGCATCTATGCCAGCGTCGCGCTGGTGGTAACCCCTGGTGATGTCTTCGGGGTTCAGATGTCGGTCAAGCCCGTCCTCTTCAGTGTCTTCGGCGGGATTGGAACCCTCCTGGGCCCCATCGTCGGCGCCTTGGTGCTCGTTCCGCTTTCGGAGATTCTCACCGCAAATTTCGGCGGCACGCTGCCGAGCCTGAGCGGGCTGGTTTACGGTGCCGCGTTGCTGGTGGTGATTACCCTCTTTCCGGCCGGGCTCGTGCCCGTCATGCGAGACAGCGTGTTCCGCCGGCTGAGCAGAGGTGAAGCAGCGCCGTCCCCTGTGGTCGAGGCCGCACCGTTCGAACCTCTCGCGCCGGTTTCCACCGACGCATCTCCACCCGACGAAACCGCTCCGGCGGTACTCGAGATCAAGGGTGTCCATAAGTCGTTCGGCGGCACCCGCGTTCTGTCCAACGTGCATCTGCGCCTGCGTCGCGGAGAGATCCTGGGCGTGATTGGCCCCAATGGAGCGGGGAAGACCACCCTCTTCAACGTGATCAATGGCTTTCTCCGTCCTGATGCCGGAACGATCGAGCTTTCGGGCCGGAACGTGACCAGGGTTCGGCCATCGACCATCGCGCGAGCGGGGCTCGGGCGCACCTTCCAGACCGCTCGGCTGTTCTCGGGTATGTCGGTCGTCGAAAACGTCTATGCCGCGGCGCTCACGCGGGCGGCGTCGCGCGAGGCCACGCGCGTCGCCTGGTCGATGCTGGCGGAGGTGGGGCTCTCGGCTCGCGCGACGGTCCACGCAGACGTGCTGAGCACGGGTGAGATACGGCGCCTGGAGCTGGCGCGGGCGATGGCGTCGGCCGGGGAGGGCGGCGTTTTGATGCTCGATGAGTTCCTGGGCGGCCTGACCAGTGCCGACAGTGCGGTTCTTCTCGCCTCCCTGCGCCGGTGGCGGGCACGCGGCGGCAGCGTCCTGGCGATCGAACACACGATGCGGGCGATGGCGGATTTCGTCGACCGGTTCGTGGTGCTCAATTTCGGGGAGGTCATAGCGGACGGTCGGCCCGACGAAATCTGGCAGGATCGCGCTGTGGTAAAGGCCTATCTCGGCGAGAAGTGGGTCGCCTGACATGATCGAAATCGACGATCTTTCGGTCAGCTACGGTGCGGTGCCCGCGCTTGCCGGCGTTTCGCTCACCATCGGCGTCAACGAGTTCGTTGCGATCATCGGTCCCAACGGCGCGGGCAAGACCACGTTACTGAAGAGCATCTCGAACGTCGTCACCTGGAAATCGGGAGACATTCGCCTCGACGGCCGTTCGATCCGTGGACGGGACGCCTGGGATATCGCGCGTGCCGGCGTGGCTCATGTGCCGGAGGGTCGGCGCGTCTTCGGGCAGATGACGGTCGAGGAAAATCTCCGAATTGGTGCAATGTCGGCGCGAGCCGATCCGAAGCTTATGCAGTTCATCTACGATCTGTTCCCCAACCTCGCCACACGCCGCAGGAGCCGCGCCATCACGCTCTCCGGGGGCGAGCAGCAAATGCTCGCGATCGGCAGGGCCCTCATGTCGCGCCCGCGGCTGCTGATGCTCGACGAACCATCGATGGGCCTCGCGCCTGCGCTGGTGGAGCAGGTCTTCGCGCACATCAACAAGCTGTTTGAGTCATCCGAGCTCTCCGTGCTGCTGATCGAGCAACGGGCGACCGAGGCTCTCGAGGCGTCGCAGCGCTGCTACGTCCTCGAGCGGGGGCGTGTTGCGATGAATGGACCCTCGGAAAAGCTGCTGATGGACCCCGCCATCCAGAGTACGTATCTCGGCGTGGCGGCGAGAGGCTGATCTCATGTCGAAAACGGAAGGAAGGCGCGCATGAACGATATCGCTCAACCGACGCCGCAGTCTTCGCGAACAGGACCCTTGCGTGGCCTGCTGGTGTTGGATTTCGGTCAGGCGGCGGTCGGTCCGATCGCGGCCGAATATCTCGGCATGATGGGGGCCACGGTCATCAAGGTGGAGTCCCCCGCGGGGGATACCGTGCGCCGTGGCGTGCCGACGATGCGCGGCACCAGCACCACGTTTCTCGGGAATAATCTCGGCAAATTCGGCATCGTGCTCGACCTCAAGAAGCCGGAGGACAAGGAGCGCGCCAAGCGTCTGATCGCGGTTGCCGATGCCCTGATCGAGAATTTCCGCTCGAGCGAGGTCATGGTCCGCCTCGGCCTCGGCTACGACGTGTTGCGCGAGCTGAACCCCGGCCTGATCTACGTCTCGTCCTCGGCCTATGGCGCGTGCGGGCCGCTCGAAAACATGCGCAGCAACGAGTGGCTGACCGAGGCCTTCGCGGGGTTCACGAGCGTCACGGGTGCGCCGGGCACGCAGGGCGAGTTCTCGCGTGGCAGCGCCAATCTCGATTGGAACGGCGCCATGGTGAACACGGTGGCGCTGCTTGCGGGGCTCCTGCGACGGGCCCGCGGCGGCGGCGGCGGTTACTACCTCACGTCGCAGCTGGGCTCCTCGGTCTACGGCAGCCTTTCGCGCGTCGCTGAAGCCCTGGTGGGCGGCATGCCGGCGGGGCCGCTCGGAAGTGCGGCCGCCTTCACCGCGCCGGACGAGGTCTTTGCCACCAGCGACGGCTACGTGGCGGTGAGCGCCATCACGGAGCGTTGCTGGCTGCGGCTCTGCACGGCGATCGGCCAGCCCGGCCTTGCCGAGGACCCTCGCTTCCGCGACAACGCCGCCCGCGTCAGCGCCCGTCAGGAGCTGTCGGCGCTGCTGGCTGGCGTTTTTGCGAGCGCAACGACGGCGTCCTGGTGCGAGCGGCTGGAGGCCGCGGACGTGCCGTGCGGAGCGGTGCCGCAGAAGATGACGCTGCTCGAGGCGTTCGAAGCCAATCCGCAAATCCGGCACCACCAGCTTCTGCGCCGCATCCCCAGTCATTACGGAAGCCTGGCCTCGCAGGCCCCGCACTGGAGGTTCGCTCAGACACCAGCCGACATCGACGGCGGCCCGCCGCTTCAGGGTGAGCACAACCAGATCGTTCTGGAAAACCTCGGGAGCAAGGCAGAGCTGCTCGACGCTCTCGAGAAAATCCGTGCCCGGGAGAACGTATGATGCCGACGGAGACCATGTTGTCCGGGCTGCAGGTCGTCGAGGTAGCCCAGGGTGTGGCCGGGCCCATGTGCGGCAAGGTCTTCGCCGACCTTGGTGCCGAGGTCACGCGCGTTGAACCGCCCGGCGGCGACTGGCTGCTCAAGGTCGCAGCCGATGGCGGTGCGCGCGCGCTCTACGATCAGCTCAATGCCGGCAAGAGGAAACTTTCACTCGATCTCGCCGCACCGGCCGGGCGGGCGAGCCTGGCCGCGCTCGTGTCGTCAGCCGACGTGCTCGTCGTCGGTGAGCGCGAAGCCAAGCTCACGAAGCTCGGATTGGATGCGGCGTCGCTTTGCCACGGTGCGCCCCGGGTCGTCTATTGCCACGTCTCCGGATGGGGCAGCGGCGGACCGATGGGCGACAAGGCGGCGAGCGAGCTCGCTATTCAGGTCGTCACCGGAATGACCCGTTATCTCGGCACACTCGGGGAGCCGCCGGTCCGCCAGGGCATCGATCTCGTCGCGGTCGATACCGGGATCGCCGCGGCCCAGGCGGCGCTCGCTGCGCTGCTGTGGCGGGAAACATCCGGCACGGGACAGCGCGTCGAGGTCTCGATGCTGGCGACCGCGATCGCCCTGATGCAGTGGGACACGACGGCGTTTTCCGGCCCCGAAGCATGGGAGGGGCGGCAACTCACGGCGGATCAATGGTCCGAAGATCACGGCTTCCAGCTGGCGGATGCCCGGTGTCTCATCGACCTTCGCAGCCGTGAGAGCGGATGGTCGGACCTGTTGCGCGAGCTGGGATGTCCCGACCTTGCGGACGATCCGCGGCTGCAGACGGAGCATGGTCTCGATCTCACCATCCCCGATCTTCCGCGGCTGACGGCGGGCCGCCTGACGCAATGGACGTTTGCCGAGGTGGAGCCGATGGTCCGCGACAAGTACCAGGGCACGATCGTGCCGATGCTCGATTATCGCCAGGTACTCGAGCATCCGCAGATCAGGCATCTCGGTCTCGTGACCCCTGGCGCGGTGCCTCGAGTTCGTTTCCCGATGGACATGAAGTCATGACCGACGAAATTGCCCGCCCACGCCCGAGGCCCGATGCCGTCTCGGAAGGATTCTGGAACGCCGTGGGGCAGGGGGTGCTGGCCATCCAGCGTTGCACGCAGTGCGGTAACTACCAGCATCCCCCCCGACCGGTCTGCTGCGGCTGCGGGGGAGGCGAACTGTCCTATGAGCGCGTGAGCGGCGATGCCACGCTCGTCTCCTGGACCACGACGCATCACAACGTCGTGCCCGCGATGGCCGGAGCCTTGCCGTTCACCTGCCTCGTCGTCGAACTCGCCGAGCAGCGCGGTCTGTACATGATGTCCGACCTCATTGGCCGCACGTCGTTGGCCGGCGCGTTGCGGCTCGGCATGCCGATGCGTGTGGTCTTTCCCGAGCCGGAGGCCGACAACCCGCGCCTGCCGCAGTTTGCCCCGGCTCCGGAGGCGGTGCGATGAGCTGGCAACACAGGGGCAAGGTTGCTGTTGCCGGCATCGGCTTCTCCGCCATCGAACGACGCACGAGCCGCCCGCTCGGTGCGTTCGCCCTGGAGGCGGCCGAGGCGGCGGTCCAGGATTGCGGCCTGCGGCTCGCCGATATCGACGGACTTGCGACCTATCCGTCGGCGCCGTTCCTGGGCGCCCGCAACCGCGATGGCGAGGACATCATTTCGGTTGAGTTCTTCCTGTCGCACCGGCGGATGGGGGAGATTTCATGGTATGCGCAGGCGGGCGAGGGGCTCGTCTGTGCCTCCGTGCGCGATGCGACCAATGCCCTGATCGCCGGTGCATGCCGCTATGCCATGGTCTGGCGCGCCATGTATGTCCCGCCGGGCACCTACGGCGCGCAGAAGCAACGTGACGTGATGGGGGATGCCGAGTTCTCCGCTCCCTACGGCTGCGTGAGCCCCTTGCAGTGGCACGCGCTGGCTTATCGCCGCTACCTCGAGACATATGGGGCGAGGCGGGAGAGCATGGCCGCCCTGGTTCTCAGCGCGCGCGCCAATGCCAACCGCAACGACCACGCGATCTTCAGAGACCGTCCGCTCACCGAGGCGGAATACCAGGCCGCGCGGATGATCAGCGATCCGCTCTGCCTGCTCGACTGCGATGTCCCGGTGACGGCTTGCGTGGCCATGGTGATGACGACGACCGAGCGGGCCAGGGATCTGCGCCAGAAGCCGGCGCTCGTCGCGGCCGTCGGGCACCAGACCGCGCGGCGCCAGCCGATCGTTCACTATACGTTGCATGACCACATCGAATCCGGAAAGCCCTTCGCCGACCGCCTCTGGAGCGATGCCGGCCTGGGTCCGCGGGACATGTCCGCCGCCGAGCTCTACGACGGCTTCGCTCCCTCGACCTGGTATTGGCTCGAGGCCGGCGGTTTCTGCGGCCGCGGCGAGGCGCATGCCTTCACGCAGGACGGCCGCATCACGCTCACCGGCACGCTGCCGGTGAATACGTTCGGCGGCAGCCTCAGCCAGGGACGCCTGCACGGTATGGGCCATCTTGCCGAGGCCGTCCTGCAGGTCACCGACCGCGCCGGGGAACGCCAGATTCCTGACGCCTCCGCGGTGGTTGTCATGGATGGCTCACCCATGCTGCGCGGCAGCGGCGCCGTCTTCGTTCGCGATGATCAGTAAAGCAGGCTCCTCATGACCTCCATTCCGCGATACCGTGATCTGCCCACCGTCGCCGATACCGGCGAGCACCACAGCTGGGACGTCTTCGGCCGGGACGACGAGCTTGGCACGCTGAACTTCCTCAACCCCGCCGCGGTCGTGGCGGCAGCGCACGCCATCGGCCAGGGACGGGTCATCTGTCTTTCGCTGCCGCTCGACCTGCCATCGCCGGCGCTGTCGGCCAATCGTCCTCCCTACACGCACACGGTGACGCGCACGCGCGGCGGGCGCGACGATTCGCTGAGCGGCTTTTTCCTCCAGGGATCGAGCCAATGGGATTCGTTGCAGCATATCCGCTTTCGTGAGTTCGGCTATTACGGCGGCCGCGAGGAAGAGCAGCTCGACCAGGGTGCTCTCGGTGTCGATGTCATGGCCCGGCGGGGCATCGTTGGCCGCGGGATCCTCGTCGACGCGGAACGCCATATGCGCGCGACCGGGCGAGCGATGCCGCCGGATCAGCGCTATGCGATCGGACCCGAGCTGATCGAGGAGATCCTGTCGGCGCAGAAGGCCGAGCTGCGCGAGGGCGATATCCTGCTGCTGCGGACCGGATGGCTCGCCTGGTATCTCTCGCTCGACGAGCGCGGCCGGGAAGCGATGAAGGGCCGCCAGCGCGGCGGGGAGGGCGGGATGGAATGCCCGGGTCTCTTTGCCGGCGTGGCGACCGCGGAGTGGCTCTGGGACCGGCGCATCGCCGCGATCGCGGCCGACAACCCGGCCCTCGAGGCGATGCGGGTGCAGAAGGAGGAAGGCTTCCTGCACCGGCGGATCCTCTCGCTGCTGGGCATGCCGATCGGCGAGTATTTCCTCCTCGAGGAGCTCGCGACGGCCTGCGAGGCGCGCGGTGACTGGAGTTTTTTCTTCACCTCCGCCCCGCTCAACCTGCCCCGCGGCGTCGGTAGCCCCAACAACGCCTATGCCATTCTCTAGCCGAAAGAATCACGATGCCTGATCGCTCCCGCCGCTCTCCCGTGGACGTCGTTGCTCCTTCGCGCAACGAGACGATCGTTGATTTGCTGCAACGTGCGGCGCATGCCACGCCGGACAAGAACTATGTCATCTTCCCCGATCTCGACGGTGCCGCGCTGACCTACGCGGCCACCCTCGATGGCGCGGCGCGGGTGGCGCGGGCGCTGCGCGGGCAGGGCATTGCCGCGGGCGGGCGCGTCGGCGTCTTCCTTCCCAACGGGCCGGCCTACGTGCTCGCTTGGATGGGAACGCTGATGGCCGGCGGCGCCGACGTCACGATCAACCCGGGTGCTCGTGGAGCCTCGCTTGCCTATGCGCTCAACAAGGCCCGTGTGGACGCCGTCATCACCACGCGCGAGGGCTTGAAGTCGCTCGCGACGGTCGCCGAGATCAGCAGCCCGCCGCCCATTCTCATCCTTGCCGACAGTGTCGAGCCGGCGGCGGTCCTGCGGCTGGCGTGGGGGGAGTGGGAACAGCCGGGCATCCCGGCGCCGGGCAGCGAGGACGCGTTTCCCAAGACCGACCCGCTGAAGCTGGCCTCGATCCGCTATACGTCCGGCAGCACGGGGATGCCGAAGGGGGTGATGCAGTCGCAGGCGCATATGCTCGCGAGTGCCAAGATGTTCTGCTTCATGACCGGGTTCGGCCCCGATGACGTGCTCTACACGTGCTTTCCCGTGCATCATGTCTTCGCCTCGGTCACCGGCATTCTCGCCGCGCTCACCCAGGGCGGAACGCTCGTGCTGGCACGGAAATTCTCGGCCAGCCAGTTCTGGCCTCATCTCGTCGCCTATGGCGTGACCGTCTCGCATATCCTGGACGCCCCGATCGCCATCCTGCTCGCCAATCCGCCCTCCGAGCAGGATCGGGCCCACCGCTGCCGCGTGATGTACACCGCGTCGCAGGCGTTCCCCCAGTTCGAGGAACGTTTCGGTGTGAGGATCCTGCCGCTCTTCGACATGAGCGAGCTGACCGTCATCGCCTACTATCCCGAGGGCGTGGAGCGGCGCAGCGGCAGCTGCGGTGTCTCGTCGGGGCTTTTCGACATCGCCATCGTCGACGATCAGGACTATCCCCTGCCGACAGGAGAGGAGGGGCAGATCGTCGTCCGTCCGCGCGTCCCGCACGTGATGATGATGGGCTATTTCGATGACGGCGACCTGACGGTCGAGCGATGGAGCAATCTCTGGTTCCACACGGGCGATCGCGGCGTCCTCGACGGCGAGGGATATCTCTACTTCAAGGGACGGCTCGGCGACCGCATCCGCCGCCGCGGCGTCAACGTCTCCGCGGCCGAGATCGAGGCGGCAGCCCTTCACCATCCCGACGTCGCCGAGGTCGCGGTCATCGGCGTTCCCTCCTCGCTCGGCGAGGACGACATCAAGATCTGCGTCTCGCTCAAGGAAGGGCGGACGCTCACCCACCAGGCTCTGCGCGAGCACCTCAAGGGCGAGCTTTCGTCCTACCTGGTCCCGCGCTTCGTCGACATCCGCACGAGCTTTCCGCGAACCGACACCGAGAAGATCCGCAAGGCTGGGCTGCGCGACGAAGGCCAGAAGGGGCTGACGCCCACGACCTGGGACGCTGAGACCGGAAGCTTCTGGCAGGGCTAGCGATGAAGGCCGCCGTCATGCGCGAACACGGCCCGCCCGAGGTGCTTCGCCTCGAGGAGGTGCCGGTTCCGCAACCGGGCGAGGGAGAGGTTCTGCTCCGGGTCGGGGCCGTTGGCGTATCCTACCATGACGTGGTGGAGCGCAACGGCACCTATCGCTCAGACATGGCTCTGCCGGTCATCCTCGGCTACGAGATCGCCGGGACGGTGGAGCGCCTGGGCGAACGGGTCCAAGGCGTGAGTGTGGGCGACCGCGTCTGCTGCAAGGTCTTTCACAGCTGCGGGCGCTGCCGTTTCTGTCGCAACGGCATGGAAACGGCGTGTCCGGAGCGGCGCGCCGTCCATGGCGGCTATGCCGAATACGTGGCCGTCCCCGACGAGGTGCTGGTCCGGCTGCCGGACGAGATCGATTTTGCCGTCGGCTGCATGCTGGGCCCCACCGTCGGGGTGGCGCTCAATGCCATCCGCGATACGGCGCGGGTTCAGCTCGGCGAGACGGTGCTGGTGAGCGGCGCGTCGGGGGGGCTCGGGCTGCCCTCGGTCGAACTCGCCCGGGCCGCGGGGGCGCAGGTGATCGCGCTCACGCGCTCGGGGGAGAAGGCTGCGGCGCTGCAGGAGCTTGGCGCACACCACGTTGTCGTCGCCGACGGCCGTGATTTTTCATCCGACGTGCTTGAGATCACCGGCGGCAACGGTGCCGACGTCGTGATCGACAATATCGGCAGCCGGGTGTTCACGCCCTGCTTCAAGAGCCTCGCCGTGGGCGGGCGCTATGTCTTTGTCGGCCAACTGACGAAGGAACAGATCTCGATCAATCCGGCACGGATCTTCTTTCGCCGCGCCACGCTCCTCGGCGTCGGCAGCGTTCGCAGCGACCAGCTTGCGAGCGCCGTGCGCCTCGTCCGGCAGGGCACGGTCCATCCACGCGTCGCCATGGAGTTGCCGCTCGCGGAGGTGGCGCGGGCGCATGCCCTGGTTGAGGCCGGCGGGCAGATCGGCCGCATCGTCCTGCGCCCCTGAGGGCGGCGCGGGCTCGCACGGGCTACGGCGACGCCAGGCGAGATGTGGGTAAGTTATTTTTGATTCAAGACCTTCCGGAGCAAAGCCTCCGCGCCGCCACTGCCGATGCCGGCCCGGCCGGTTGCCGCCGGGCGCTTCGAGCGATCTGCGTTGCGCAGCTCCCGCGCCGGGCCACAAGGGCGGGATGACCGCGCTCGACCCGTTGCGAGAATGTGATGGTCGGGCGGTGGAGGTCCGGGCGGGAATCGAACCCACATTCGCGGATTTGCAGTCCGCTGCATCACCACTCTGCCACCGGACCGGACCGAGCGGGCTTATCCCGTGAGCGGCGGGCACGGGTCAAGGGCCGGACCTCGCATCGGAGGTTTGCGGCGCAGCAGCGCCCTGCCTATAACCTCGCCCCATGCAGACACCGGATTTCGCAACAGCGCGGCTGTTCATGGTCAATGGCCAGGTGCGGCCCAACAAGGTGACCGACCCGCGCCTTCTCGCGGCCCTGCGAAGCCTGCCGCGCGAGCGCTTCCTGCCCGCCGGCGCGGCACCGCTCGCCTATGCCGACGAGGACGTTCCGCTCGGCGGGGGGCGCGTGCTGCTCGCGCCGCTGCCGCTGTCGCGCCTGGTGCAGGCGATCCTGGACGCGAACGCGGGGAGCAAGGCGCTGGTGATCGGCGCCGGCCCCGGTTACGGCGCGGCGGTCCTGGCGGCCTGCGGCTTCAGCGTCACCGCCTGCGAGCACGATCCTGCTCTGCTCGCGCTGGCGCGCCCGGCCCTGGCGGCGGTTGGTTCCGGGGTGACATTGGTCGAGGCCGGACCGGCCGACCTGCCGAAAGGGCCGTTCGACGTGATCCTGATTGAGGGGGGATTCGAGATCCTGCCGCCGGCGATCCCGGCGCGGCTCAGCCCGCGCGGCGGCGGCACCGGTGGGCGTCTCTTCGGCATCCGTCGCGACCGGGCCGGCACCGGCCAGGCGGTGGAGGGTGAAATGACGACGGCCGGCCTCGCACTGCGCCCGCTGTTCGATGCGTTCACCACCTGCCTTCCCGGCCTGGAGATGGCTCCGAGCTTCGTCTTCTGATGCAGGTCTGCGGCCACCGCGGCGCGCTTGCATCGGGAGGCCACGGGGCGACATCATTGCTGCCCTCCCGGAGTGCCGCATGAAACGCACGATCCTGATCGCCGGCCTCGCCGTCCTCGCGGGGGCCGCGCCTGCCATCGCTCTCGCGGCCGGCACGCCAGCCTCGCCCGCCGGCTCCCCGCCCGCTGGCCCGCAGCCCGCGGCCGTCACGGCGCCCGCCACCCTCGACCAGGCGCTGGCCATTGCCTATCTCACCAACCCGGCGCTCCAGGCGCAGCGGGCGGCGCTGCGCGCGGCCGACGAGAACGTGCCGGCGGCGCTGGCGGGCTGGCGCCCCCAGGTCTCCATCTCCGCCAATGCCGGCTATATCCAGGAAGGGACGATCCAGCACTTCACGTCGCCGCCGCCCCCCTACGACGTCAAGACGTTCGGGACGCGGGGCTCGAACTCCGAAGCGCTGATCGTCACCCAGCCGCTCTATAACGGCGGCGGCACACGGGCGAGCGTGGCTCACGCCCGCAACCTGGTGATGGCGCAACGCGCCAGCCTGATCTCCAGCGAAGAGCAGGTGCTGGGCAACACCGTCTCCGCCTATGTCGGCGTGATCCAGGCGCAGCAGGTCCTGGCGCTCGCCATCAACAACGAGCAGGTGCTGAGCAAGCAGCTCCAGGCGACGAACGACCGCTTCAGCGTCGGCGAGATCACCCGCACCGATGTCGCCCAGGCGCAGGCGGCGCTGGCCGGCGCCTCCGCCCAGCGCGAGACGGCGCAGGCCAATCTCAAGATCGCCGATGCGACGTTTCGTCAGTATGTCGGGCTGCCGCCGGCGCCGAACCTGGTGGCGCCACAGCCGCTGCAGCCGGTCGCAACGTCCCAGCAGGGGGCCATGGCGATGGCGGTCGCCAACAACCCGGCGGTGATTGCCGCACTGTTCCAGGCCGCCGAGGCGAAGGATAATTTCGACCTCGCCTACTCGAAGCTGATGCCCAGCCTGTCGTTGCAGGGCCAGATCGCGCACAACGAAGACACGCAGCAGCAGAACCTGACGACGAACCTCGCGCAGATCGTGCTGCAGCTCAGCATGCCGCTCTACCAGGGCGGGAGCGAGTATGCGGCGATCCGTCAGGCGCGCCAGATGATTCAGCAGGCGCTGAAGTCGATCGACGAAAGCAAGCGCAACGCCGGCCAGCAGGCCGCCGCCGCCTGGAACGCCTATATCGGCGCCAAGGCCACCATCGCCTCGACCCGCCAGCAGATCGCGGCCAACGAAGTGGCGCTCGAGGGCGTGCAGCGTGAGGCGATCGTCGGCAGCCGGACCACGCTCGATGTGCTGAATGCGGAACAGACCCTGCTCGATTCGCGCGTGACGCTGGTGCAGAACCTGGCGACGCTCGTCAACGCGTCCTACTCGCTGGCGCAGGCGGTGGGCCGCCTGACGGCCCGCGATCTTGGCCTGCATGTGCCGATCTACAACGAGACCGCCTACTACAACGCAGTCAAGGACAAGTGGATCGGCACCGGCGATGCCGCAACCAACCAGCCCGGGCGATGAGCACGAACCCTGCCAATCCGCAGCCTCCCGAGTCGGCGAGCGATCCGTCGATGGAGGACATTCTCGCCTCCATCCGCAGGATCCTGAACGAGGAGGAGCCGCAGGCGCAGGCGGCGCCCGACGTGCTCGAGTTGACGGCGGACATGCGCGCCGACCCGCCCGCTACCGAAGCGCCGATGCCCGACGCGCCGACACCCGAAGCGCCGATACCCGAAGCGCCAAGGCCCGTTGCACGGACGCCTGAGATCGCAGCCCCCCTGCCGCCGACGCCCGCTTCCGCATCGTTGGCGCTGCCGCAGGCGCCCGTCGCGGTGGAACCCGCCCGCGCGCCGGCGGAAGCGCCGCAGCCGGGCGCCGCCGCGGTGCCTCGGGCAACGGCCGCATCCGGCGAACCGCCGCCGCCACCCGCCGAGCCGCCGGCGCTCG
>JAGWQN010000040.1 GCA_028869995.1 Rhodospirillales bacterium | reverse complement strand
GATCCCTGGAGCATCGCGCGCAAATATCGCAGCTTCGCCCGCCTCGATCCGGAAGGGCGACGGGCACAGTTGTTCGTGGCGCTGGAGGACTGGCTCAACGACGGCGTGCCGCTGGCCGCGCCGGTGGCGCGGGAATGCCTGGCGGGCTGGTATGGCGAAAACGCCCCGGCGCGCGGAGCCTGGCGGGTCGCCGGCCTTCCGGTCCTGCCGCAGCATCTGCGCCAGCCGGCATTCGTCGCCATCCCCGCGCGCGACCGGATCGTGCCGCCGGAGTCCGCCGAGCCCCTGGCGCGGCTGATCGGCGGTGCCGTGCTGCACCGGCCGGCGGCCGGCCATATCGGCATGGCCGCCGGCAGCCAGGCCCGGGTCGCGCTGTGGCAGCCACTGGCCGATTGGGTCGCGGCGCTTGGCATTGTATAGATTGGTCCCACGCGATCAGATCGCGGCCACCAAAGAGGACAAGGACGCCATGGAAGACATCGTCATTGCCGCCGCCGCGCGCACGCCGGTCGGTTCCTTCAACGGCGTTTTCGGCGGTGTGCCCGCGCACACGCTGGGCGCCGCGGCGATCACCGCCGCGCTCGGCCGGGCCAAGGTGGACGCGGCGGAGGTCAGCGAGGTCATCCTCGGTCAGGTGCTCGGGGCCGGCCAGGGCATGAACCCGGCGCGCCAGGCCGCGCGCGCCGCCGGCGTTCCCGATGCCGCGACCGCCTTCGGGATCAACCAGGTCTGCGGTTCGGGCCTGCGCACGGTGGCACTCGCCGCCCAGCAGATCCGCACCGGCGAGAGCAGCATCGTGGTCGCCGGCGGGCACGAGAGCATGAGCCAGTCGCAGCACGCGGCGCATCTGCGCAACGGCACCAAGATGGGCGATCTCGGTCTCGTCGATACCATGCTGCGCGACGGGCTCTGGGACGTGTTCCACGGCTACCACATGGGGCAGACGGCGGAAAACGTCGCCTCGCGCTGGCAGATCACCCGCGAGGAGCAGGACCAGTTCGCGCTCGCGAGCCAGCAGAAGGCCAGTGCCGCGCAAAAGGCCGGGCGGTTCAAGGACGAGATCGTTGCGTTTGCGGTCAAGAGCCGCAAGGGCGAGACCGTGGTCGCGGACGATGAATACATCCGCCATGACGCGAGCCTGGAGTCGATGGCGAAGCTGCGGCCCGCCTTCATCAAGGACGGCACCGTGACGGCGGCCAACGCCAGCGGCATCAACGATGGTGCCGCCGCGCTCGTGGTGATGACGGCGGCCGAGGCGGCGAAGCGCGGGATCACCCCGCTGGCGCGCATCGCCGCCTTCGCGACGGCCGGCGTGGCGCCGGACGTGATGGGCACCGGCCCGATCCCCGCCAGCCGCAAGGCGCTTGCGCGTGCGGGCTGGAACGCCGCGGATCTCGACCTGATCGAGGCCAATGAGGCCTTCGCCGCCCAGGCCATCGCGGTCAATCGCGATATGGGCTGGGACGTGGCGAAGGTGAACGTCAACGGCGGGGCGATCGCGATCGGGCACCCGATCGGCGCCTCCGGTGCGCGCATCCTGGTGACGCTGCTGCACGAGATGGCGAAGCGCAAGGCCAAGAAGGGCCTGGCGACGCTGTGCATCGGCGGCGGCATGGGCGTCGCCATGTGCCTGGAGCGCTAGCATGCCTCCCGGTCAGCCCGAACCGGACTGGCTCGGGCCGATCGGAGACACGCTTCACCGCATTCTACGTCGCCGGTAACGAGCCCGCTGGCCCGATCGGGCCGCCTGAGGTCAGGCGGCGACCCTGAACGGCGAGCCGGGCAGGTGTGCGCCGTCGCCCGCGCGGGTGACGGAGACGCTGTGCGCCCCGGCCGGGATCGGCCCGGTATAGGTGAAGGCGGCCTGGCCGTGGCCGAGCCCGGCGCGGCGCAGGTCGAAACGGAAGCCGTTGGCCACGGCCGTGCCGCACGGCACCCCGTCTGCGGCGATCAGCAGGCGGACGGGGGCATCCGGGGCCTCGGGCTGGAACGCCCAGCCGCCGATCCGTCCCGGCGCCGTTGACTCGATATGGCCGACGACAGTGCCGGCCGCCCGCTCTGCGTCCGGCGCGCCGAGCCGGCGGCGGATCGAGGCCAGCACCGGCCCGCTGACGATCCGCGGCGCGCAGGGAATGGTCACCGGCGGCGCCGGCCGGGTCTCGGCATTGTCGAAGACGACCCGGGCCGATCCCTCGATGAAGGTTTCCGCGGCTACGCCCTCGGCCAGAATGGTGTCGTGCGTGTCGAGTTCGATGTTGAAATAGGTGACCGCGCCGGGTGGCTCCTGATCGATGCCTGGCACGCCGAGGAGCTGGATCGCGGGTACCAGCACACCGTCGAGCAGCAGCGCGTGCTCCGGCGAGAGGCGCAGCTCACGCGAGGGGAGACCCTGGCCAAGGGCGCCGGCGGCGATGCGCACCGGACGCAGCTCGTCGCGCGCTGCGACGTCTGTCGCGGTGTGGCGCCGATACCCGACCCAGCGCACCGGGCGCAGCGCGCCGGAGGCGGTGCGCAGTCGCATGCCGGGGCGCAGGTCCTCGACCGCGGCTGGTCCATCGGCGGTCTCGATCACGGTGCCTTCGGCGTAGCAGGCGGTCAGAACCGTCTCGCCGTTGGCGTAGACGGCGTTGAAATCGCTCTGGGTATAGGTGCCGGCGATGGCGAGCGTGATCGCGGCGGCGCCACCGAGCGTCAGCTTGCCGCCGCCGAAGCTGGAGATCGTTTCGTCCACGCCGACCAGATCGACAAAATTGTTCTTGAAGCCCGCGAGCGTCGGCGTGGGCACGGCGCCCTTCTCGGCCGTCAGCGTGATCCCGGCGCCGGCGAAGGCGATCGTGCCGGTGCCGGCGATGGCGCTGGCCAGGGTCAGCTGGCCAGAGTCCGCGAGGGTCGTGCCGGCGGCGAGGGTGCTGGCGCCGGCGAGCGACCATGCCGCCCCCGCATCGACGCTGACCGCGGCAAAATCGTAGAAGCCGGTGCTCGTGCCCAGGCCGACGAGCGTGCCGGTCGCGGCGCCGGCGGCAAGCTCGAGGGTGGACGCAAACCCCGAACCGATGGCGTTGCCGCCGCTCACCTTGCCCTTGAAGACCGCGCCGGGATCGTCGATCAGCCGGTCGGCGGCGCCGGCGGAGAACATCACTGCGGCGGATCTGCCGCCGATCACGCCGGCATTGGTCAGCGTGCTGAGGCCGGTGAGCGAGACGCCATAGACGCCACCGTTGATAACACCCCCGGCGACGTTGGTGACGAAGTTATTGCCGCTCCCGGAGCCACCGCCATACGCCGAACTGACGATGCCGACGGCCCCGCCGGTGATGAGGCCGCTGTTGCTGAGCGTCAGCTTGCCGCTCGAGGAAATGCCGTCGTAGGTGGCGCCTACGATCGTGCCGGCGTTGACGATCTTTTCCGGCCCGGTGCCCAGCGCATAATTGTTGATGCCGTTGTTGGCGCCGCTGATCAGTCCGTGGGCCTGGTTGGTGACCTCGCCCGACCGGCCGATATAGATGGCGGCATAGAAGCCGGGCAGGGGCGCCGCGTGGGTGTCGATGATGGTGCCGCTGTTGACGACGACCGAATCCGTCAGGGTCGTGTTGCCATCCAGACGGATGCCGTAGCTGCCGCCGGCGGTGATGAGGCCCTGGTTGATGATGGTGCCCAGCGAGGCGCGGATGCCGTAGCCAGTGGCGGCGCTGATGATGCCATCGTTGACGACGGTCCAGAGCGAGCCGGAGGCCAGGCTCAGCGCCGAGGAATCGGCGGCTCCGGCGAGAATCGCGCCGGTGTCGGTGATGGTGAGGGGGTTGCTGGCAGCCTGTTGTTCGTAGATGCCGTGCGTGATGGTCGTGCTGATCGTTCCGGCCATACGAAGAGCTCCGCTTCCTGCGTTCGTCGGGCACGGCGCTCCGCCCCGGTGATGTCCAGGCACTCGTAAACCAAGGTTTTTACGCTAATCAACCGTTGCTGTCACGTTCTTCAGTCATGGGTTTCAGAACCTGGATGATGCTCCTCGAAGGGGCCAAGAGAAGGGGTCGGTTGGCACAAAAGCTTCATGAAAGGTCGTTCGGGGTAGCGACAAGCACGGCCGGTTGCCTGTAGGAGAAGCGTTGGTCATTAGCAGCGGGAGCGTGTCGGCAGGATGAATCCAGCGGGGTCCGAGGCTCTACTCGCGCTGCGGCATATCCTCGAAGCCAGCCGTTCCGTCCCGGCGCTGCTCGGCGTCGTGGCGGTGGGCGAGTCGCTGGCGGTCGATGCGCGGGTGCCGCGCCCCTCCGGTCGACTGCTGAGTCCCTTCGAATTCTGGCCGGGCTGGCTGTTCTACGCCCCCGTGGCCCTGCAATGGGTGGCGCTCGCGTTGCGCCACCGCAGCCTGACGCTGCCGACCGCCGCCAATCCCGGCATCAAGACGGGCGGCCTGGTCGGCGAATCCAAGACCGAGATCCTGGACATGGTGCAGGGCGAGGTCCGCGACCTGATTGCCCCCTACGCGAGCTTCATGGTGGCGGGCGACGCGGGCGCCGACCTCGAGGCAGCGTGCGCGGCGATGGATGCCGCCCATCTCGCCTTTCCGTTGGTCGCCAAGCCGGATCTTGGCTGCAACGGCACCGGCGTGCGCATCGTGGCCGATCGGGGCGAGCTCGCCGTCTGGCTCGCAGCGTTTCCGCGTGGCGAGCGGGCGGTCCTGCAGACCCTGCTCACCGAGGAGGGCGAGGCCGGCCTGTTCTACATTCGCGAACCCGGCGCGCCGGCCGGCCGCGTCACCTCCATCACCCTGAAATATGCCCCCGAGGTGGTCGGCGACGGGGTCGCCACGCTGGAGACGCTGATCCGGCGCGATCCGCGCGCGGGCCGCCTGAGCCACCTCTACCTGCCGCGGTTTGCGGGCCGCCTCGCCGAGGTGCCGCCATCGGGCGAGCGCGTCCGCCTGGTGTTCACCGGCAACCACGTCAAGGGCGCCTTGTTCCGCGACGGCACCGACCACGCGACCGCGGCCCTGG
The DNA here is from genome assembly GCA_028869995.1 of Rhodospirillales bacterium. Taxonomy (GTDB): domain Bacteria; phylum Pseudomonadota; class Alphaproteobacteria; order Acetobacterales; family Acetobacteraceae; genus JAJXXT01. The sequence continues at coordinate 2,572 of JAGWQN010000040.1, read as the reverse complement.
CCGCCGCCGTCGAGCGGGTGGCGGCGGGCATCCCGGATTTTCATTTCGGTCGCTTCGATGTCCGCTTCGCTTCGATCGCGGCGCTGCGTCGCGGCGAAGGGTTCCGCATCATCGAGATCAACGGCACCGGTTCGGAGGCGACGCATGTCTGGGACCCGGACATGACGCTGCGCCGCGCCTGGGCGGCGGAGCTGGCCCATTTCGGCGCCTCCTGGCGGATCGGCGCGGCCAACCGTGCCCGCGGCGCGAAGCCGACCCCGGTCCGCGAGTTGTGGCGCCTGTGGCGGCAGCACAAGCGGCTCATGGCCCGCTACCCGATGAACTCCTAGGCGCCCATCGTCGGCGTTGCTTCCGGTAGGCGCGGCGGATAGCCTTCCTCCATCTGCGTCAGGGAGGCAACAAATGACCAGGCTTGCACTCGTCACCGGCGGCACGCGTGGCATCGGGGAGGCGATCAGCCGCCGGCTCCAGGCGGAAGGGCGTCGGGTCATCGCTAGCTACTTCGGCAACGATGCCGCGGCGCAGGCGTTCCAGGCGGCAACCGGGATCATGGTGATGAAGTTCGACGTCGCCGACTTCGCCGCATGCGAGGCGGCGGTGAAGCGCGTCCATGGCGAATACGGACCGATCGAGATCCTGGTGAACAATGCCGGTATCACGCGGGACGCAACGATCAGCAAGCAGACGCGCGAGATGTGGGATGCGGTGATCGATACCAATCTCGGTTCCTGCTTCAACATGTGCAAGCTCGTCTTCGACGACATGCGTGCGGCGAAGTTCGGCCGCATCGTCAACATCGGCAGCATCAACGGCCAGGCCGGCCAGTATGGCCAGGTCAACTATGCCGCCGCCAAGTCCGGCATCCATGGCTTCACCAAGGCGCTGGCGCAGGAAGGGGCGCGCTTCGGCATCACCGTCAATGCCATCGCCCCCGGCTATGTCGATACCGATATGGTGCGCGCCGTGCCGGCGGACGTGCTGCAGAAGATCATCGCCCGCATCCCGATGGGGCGGCTCGGCCGTGCCGACGACATCGCCCGCGGTGTCGCGTTCGTCACTGCCGACGATGCCGATTTCATCACCGGCTCGACGATCTCGATCAACGGCGGGCAGCACATGTATTGACCGGACCCAAGCGCGCGACCCTCGCCGGGGCGGGGGCGATCGCCATCTGGTCCACACTCGCCCTGCTGTCGCGCGAGGCCGCGGGCGTGCCGCCGATCGAGCTCACCGCGCTGGCGTTCACGATTTCGGGGAGCGCCGGCCTCGTCTGGCTGGCAATGCGCGGGCGGCTTCGTGTCCTGCGCCAGCCGCCGCTGGCGTGGGCGCATGGCGTGGGTGGGCTTGCCGGGTATCACGCCCTCTATTTCGCCGCCCTGGCGCGGGCCCCCGCGGCCGTGGCGAACCTGCTCAACTACGCCTGGCCACTGCTGATCGTCCTGCTCTCGGCGCCGATCCTCGGGATGCGTCTGCGGGCGCATCATCTCGCGGGCGGCGCGCTGGGTGCGCTCGGGTGCGTGCTGCTGATCGGGCCCGCGGGCGGCGGCGCGTGGCTTGGCTATGTGCTGGCCTTCGGCGCCGGGCTGACCTGGGCGCTGTACTCGGTGCTGGCGCGGCGGATGGCCGGCGTGCCGACCGAAGCCCTGGCCGGATTCTGTGCTGCTGTCGCCGTCCTCTGCTGGGTCCTGCACCTGCTGGTGGAACCGCCGGCCGCGCCTGGCCCGCGCGCGCTCGTGGCTGCGGGGTTGATGGGGCTGGGGCCGGTGGGCGCGGCTTTTTTTCTCTGGGACCGCGGCATGAAGCAGGGCGATCCGCGACTGCTCGGCACCCTCGCCTATGCGACGCCGGTTGCCTCCACCCTGCTGCTGGTTCTCGGCGGCTTCGCGCCCGCCTCCTCGGTGCTGCTCATGGCTGCCGCCCTGGTTGCCCTCGGCGGTCTGATCGCGGCGCGGACCTGAGTTTCACGCCGGAGGTTGCCAAGCGGAGACGAACTGCCTATGAGGCGCGGCTCGGAGCGCGGGCGTAGCTCAGGGGTAGAGCACAACCTTGCCAAGGTTGGGGTCGAGGGTTCGAATCCCTTCGCCCGCTCCAGTTTTCCGTAAGGAAATCATGCAGTTAAAAGGCCTCCCTCGGGAGGCCTTTGCTTACCCGTACCTCTTGCTGATATCGGGTAAGCTATGGGTAAACATCCGGAAAGCCATCTGTTGGCACGGATTCGCTGCCCGCCTTCCCCGGCTAGGGGTTTTGCTCCTCAAGGGCGGTGGGCGACACGTCTCCTTGCCTGAAAGCCGATGGCTGCCACTCAGAACCGTGCTTACCTTGCGATGCGCGATCGTCGGGTAAGCGATCCGGTAAGCAGCGCGGCGCAATGGCTCCGTCGTGTGGAATCGACACTCGGCGACAGCGTTTGCGGTGGTCGCGGCTGACTTCTGACCGTGCAGGCGCAAGTTCAAATCCCGCCCCCGCAACAGATCGGCTGTCCGAGGCACGCCCCGGGCGTCGAGGGTCATAACCAAGCTAGCAGTTTCAGTTGCGGGGGCACGCAACACCCGATTCTTGCGATTGGTTGAAG
>JAGWQN010000039.1 GCA_028869995.1 Rhodospirillales bacterium | reverse complement strand
GCGTCTCGGCCTCGGACGGGCGACCCTCGCGGCGGAAGAAGCCGCCCGGGATCTTGCCCGCGGCAAAGGCCTTTTCCTGGTAGTTGACGGTGAGCGGGAAGAAATCCTGCCCCGGCTTGGCGCTGCGCGCGCCGACGACGGTGCACAGCACGATCGTCTCGCCGTAGCGCGCCATCACCGCGCCGTCGGCCTGGCGGGCGATCTTGCCGGTCTCGAGAACGAGCTTGCGCCCGCCCCACTCAATTTCCTTGCGGAAATGATTAAACATTCGTAACGTCCTTTCGAGCCAGCGCGTCACGGCTCCGGCCGGTCACCCTCCCCCTTCTGTCGGTGACGGGAACGGCGGCGACTCGGGCGGCATGGGGCGGCGACCTTCAAGGTCTGACCCGGGCGGGTCTGCCGCGTCGGCTCCGGCAAGCGTTACGTGTCTCGGCGTCACGCTTGGGAGCCAGACCATGTGGCCGGAGGCGCCGCCACAAATTCCCCGTCGTCGGGAACGGTGGCGACCTTCGGTCCGCCGCGCGGGCGGTGGCCCCGGGACCTTTCCCGGGGGTCGTCGTTGCCCCGCACCCCCATGGCGCGGGGTTCGTCCGGCCGCCGGCACCGCTCCCGAGCAGGGAAGGCGGCGCCGGCCGCCATGGAACGGTCAGCGGCGCAGGTTCAGTCGGGCGATCAGGGCCTCGTAGCGAGCCTTGTCGCGTTCGCGCAGGTAGTCGAGCAGGCGGCGGCGGCGGCCGACCAGCATCAGCAGGCCCCGGCGGCTATGGAAGTCCTTGGCATGCGCCTTGAGGTGTTCGGTGAGGTTGCCGATCCGCTCGGAGAGCAGGGCGACCTGGACCTCGGGGCTGCCGGTATCGCCCGGCTTGTTCGCATGTTCGACGATAAGCGCCTGCCGGCGCTCGGCGGTGATCGACATCGCAAAACTCCTCATCGTTCGGGGTTGCGCGCCCTGCCACTGCACCCGGGCGGGCTACAGCAGCCGCTCCGGCTTCAGCCAACCGTCTTCGAGGCGGCAGAGGCCGATGACGCGGCTCCCCGCCATGGCACGCACGACCCCGCCTTCGGGATCGGCCGTGCCCGGAATCCGGCCCAGCAGCGCAACCAGGCCCAGGGCCCGTCCGTGACTGAGTTCGGCGGCCTCCGCTGCGGTCAGGGCCAGCGCCGGGATGTCGGCCAGCGCGGTCACGACCGGAAGCAGCAGGTCCGGGGAAGCCGGCGCGGTATCCTCTCCTTCGAGCAAATTGTCCAGTACAAAGGCCTGCGCCTCGGTAAAGGGTCCCACGCGCAGCCGGCGCAGCGCCGCGATGTGCCCCACGGTCGCGACGGCACGGGCGAGATCGCGCGCGAGGCTGCGCATATAGACCCCCTTGCCGGAGGCGACCTCGAAGATTGCGGTATCGGCATCCGGCCGCTCGATCAGGTCGAACCGGTCGATGCGCGCCGGCCGCGCCGCGAGCTCGGGAACCTGCCCGGCGCGTGCCAGGTCGTAGGCGCGCTCGCCGCCGATCTTGATGGCCGAAAAAACGGGCGGCACCTGCATGATCTCGCCGCGGAAGGCGGGCAGGGCGGCGCGGATCGCGTCATCCGTCGGGCGTGCCGACGATGTCTCGATGACCTGCCCGTCGGCGTCGTCCGTGTCGCGCGCCTCGCCGAAGCGGAGCGTGAAGCGATAGAGCTTCGTGCCATCCATGACGTAGGGAACGGTCTTGGTCGCGGCCCCGAAGGCGATCGGCAGCACACCCGTCGCCAGCGGATCGAGCGTGCCGCCGTGCCCCGCCTTGCGCGCGTCGAAGCGCCGGCGCAGCCGGTTGACCATATCGGTGCTGGTGGGGCCGGCGGGTTTGTCGAGGATCAACCACCCGTCCAGCGCCCGGCCCTTCTGGCGGCGCATCGGCTATGTTTTCCCGTCGTCGGGATGGGGTCCAAGGTCCCGCGCCACCTCCGGCGAGCGCAGCAGCGCCTCGATCCCCGCCGCCTGGTCGAGCGTGGTATCCGCCACGAAGACGATCTCAGGTGCCAGGCGCAGCTTCAGCGCGCGGGCGATGGCGCCGCGCAGATGGGCGGCGCCCCGGTTCAGCACCGGCAGCAGCACGCCCACATCCGAACGCCCGAGCCGGGTGACGAAGGCGGTGGCACGGCGCAGGTCGGGGCTTACCGACACGCTGGTGACCGTGATGTTCGCATCATGCAGCGCCGGGTCGCGCAGTTCGCCCCGTGCCAGCAGCCCGGCGAGTTCGTGGCGCATCGCCTCGGCCACCCGCAGCTGGCGCTGCGAGGGCGCCCCTTTCGGGGCGCCGGCGCCGCTCGATCCTCCTCGGGTCAAGCGGCAACCAGCTCCGTCTCGAAGCATTCGACGACGTCGCCTTCCTTGAGGTCGTGGAAGTTGGCGAAGGACAGGCCGCACTCGTAGCCGCGCGCGACCTCGCGCACATCGTCCTTGAAGCGCTTGAGCTGCGACAACTCGCCGGTGTGGATCACCACGCCCTCGCGCAGCACCCGCACCCCCGCACCCCGCTTGACCACGCCCTCGGTAATCATGCAGCCGGCGACTTTGCCCACCTTGGTGATTTCGAAGACCCTGCGCACCTCCGCGTAGCCCAGGAACTTCTCGCGCGCCTTCGGTGCCGTCTTGCCGCGCACCAGTTCCGCGACATCGTCGGCCACGTCGTAGATGATCGAATAATACCGGATGTCCACGCCCTCGCGGCTCGCCAGGTCGCGCGCCTGCGACGTCGCGCGCACGTTGAAGGCGAGGATGATCGCCGACGACGCCTTGGCCAGCTGGATGTCGCTCTCGGTGATCTGCCCGACGCCCGAGAGCAGCACGCGCACGCGCACCTCGTCGGTGGCCGGCTTCTGCACCACGGCCGCCAGGGCCTCCGCGCTGCCCTGCACGTCGGCCTTGATGACGACGGCGACTTCCTTCTGCTCGCCCGCCTGGATCTTCGCGAGCATCTGGTCGAGCGTGCCGCGGGCCACGCCCATGGCCCCGGCCGTCTTATCGCGCACCTTGCGCTGGCGGAACTCGGAGATCTCGCGGGCCCGGCTCTCGTTTTCGACCGCGACGAAGGGCTCGCCCGCGACCGGTACCCCCGAAAGGCCCAGGATTTCGACGGGCATCGACGGCCCGGCATCCTTGAGGGCCCGTCCCTTGTCATCGAGCATCGCCCGCACGCGACCCCACTCCGCACCGGCGACGACGATGTCGCCCTGATGCAGCGTGCCCTTTTGCACCAGCAGGGTCGCGACGGGCCCGCGGCCGCGATCGAGCCGGCTCTCGATCACCGCGCCCTCTGCGGCGCGGCTGGGGTTGGCCTTGAGGTCGAGCAATTCGGCCTGGAGAAGGATTGCCTCCTCCAGCTTGTCGAGCCCCATCCGCTTCAGCGCCGAAACCTCAACGTCCTGGGTCTCTCCGCCCATCTGCTCGACGACCACCTCGTGGCTGAGCAGCGCCTGGCGGACCCGGTCCGGCTTGGCGTCCGGCTTGTCGATCTTGTTGATCGCCACGATCATCGGCGCGCCCGCGGCCTTCGCATGCCGGATCGCCTCGATGGTCTGCGGCATCACGCCGTCATCCGCCGCGACCACCAGGACCACGATGTCCGTGACGCCGGCGCCGCGTGCGCGCATGGCGGTGAAGGCCTCGTGGCCCGGCGTGTCGAGGAAGGTGATGCGCGCGCCCGACGGCAGCTTCACCTGGTAGGCGCCGATATGCTGGGTGATGCCGCCGGCCTCGCCGCCCGCGACATCGGTCGCCCGCAGCGCGTCGAGCAGGCTGGTCTTGCCGTGATCGACATGGCCCATGACGGTGACCACCGGTGCGCGCGCCACGAGGTCGCCCTCGTTGTCCGTCGCACCCTCGAGACCGCTCTCAACGTCGTCCTCGGAAACCCGTCGCGGGCGGTGCCCGAACTCCTGGACGATCAGCTCCGCGGTATCGGCATCGAGCGGCTGGGTGATGGTCGCCATCACGCCCATGCGCATCAGCGCCTTGATCACGTCGCCGGTGCGCGCGGCCATTCGCGCCGCGAGTTCCTGAACGGTGATCGCATCGGGGATCACCACGTCGCGCACCACCTTGACCTGGTCGGCACGCAGCGCCTCGAGCTCGGCCTGGCGGCGCTCGCGCTCGCGCTGGCGGCGGACGGAGGCGAGCGAACGGACCCGGTCGTCCTCGCCCTCGATCGCGGCCTGGACGTCGATCCGTCCGGGCCGGCGCCGATCGTCGGCGCCCTTCTTGGGAGCTGCGACCTGCGGCTTGCGCGGCGGCATCGCCGTGCCCGGCCGGCGCGCCGGCCGCTCATCTTCCTCCTCCGAGGCGGGCCGAGCCGGTCGCAGCCGCAGGGTCTCCCCGGTTGCAGGCGTCGCCGGGCGCGCCGGAGCCGCAGGGCGGACCGCTTCGGCGCGCGGCGCCGACGGGGTCGCTGCGGCGGCAGCCTTCGCCGCCTCCTCCTGGCGCTTGTTTGCTTCTTCTTCCTCGCGTGCCCGCGCTTCCGCTTCGGCCGCGCGCTGGGCTTCCTCCTCGCGCCGGCGGGCTTCTTCAGCCGCCGAGCGGATCAGAATTGTCTCCTGCTCGCGCCGCTCCTGCTCGCGCCGCTCCGCTTCCTTTTGCTGTTCGGCGAGCGCGCGCTGACGCGCGGCGAGTTCGGTTGCCGTCAGCGCCCGGGGGGCACCCATGCCCGGCCGGCCTCCCGAGGCGCCTGGCCCGCGCTGGGAGGGC
>JAGWQN010000038.1 GCA_028869995.1 Rhodospirillales bacterium | reverse complement strand
CGCATCGATGCCGAGGAACGCATCGAGGCGAATGACTGGATGCCCGACGCCTACCGGCGCACGCTGCTGCGCCAGATCTCCCAGCACGCGCATTCCGAGATCGTCGGCATGCTGCCGGAGGGGAACTGGATCACGCGCGCTCCGTCGCTGAAGCGCAAGGCGGCGTTGCTCGCCAAGGTGCAGGACGAGGGCGGCCACGGACTCTACCTCTACGCGGCCGCCGAGACGCTCGGATCCTCGCGCGAGGAGATGGTCACGGCCCTTCTGGAAGGGCGCGCCAAATACTCCTCGATCTTCAACTACCCGACGCCGACCTGGGCCGATATCGGCACCATAGGCTGGCTGGTCGATGGCGCTGCGATCATGAACCAGATCCCGCTGTGCCGCTGCTCCTACGGCCCCTATGCGCGGGCGATGATCCGCATCTGTCGCGAAGAAAGCTTTCATCAGCGCCAGGGCTACGAGATCATGCTGACGCTGTGCCGCGGCAGCCCGGCGCAGAAGGCCATGGCGCAGGCGGCGCTCGACCGTTGGTGGTGGCCGTGCCTGATGATGTTCGGCCCGCCCGACGCCGAAAGCCAGCACAGCGATGCCTCGAGCCGCTGGAAGATCAAGCGCTTCTCCAATGATGCGTTGCGTCAGAAATTCATCGACGCCACGGTGCCGCAGGCCCACTACCTTGGGCTCGCGATCCCTGATCCGGATCTTCGTTTCGATCCAGCATCAGAACACTGGCGCACGGGACCGATCGACTGGGAAGAATTCCGCCGGGTGCTGGCCGGCGGCGGCGTCTGCAACCGCGAGCGGATGGATGCCCGCCGCAAGGCGCATGATGACGGTGCCTGGGTCCGCGAGGCGGCGCGGGCCTATGCCGAAAAGCAACAAAGGAGGTCTGCATGAGCGAGAGTGCCGTCCCGCTCTGGGAAGTTTTCATCCGCGCAAGGCAGGGCCTCTCGCATCGCCACGTCGGCTCGGTGCACGCCGCCGACGCCACGCTGGCCTTGCAGGCGGCACGCGACGTCTATACCCGGCGCGGCGAAGGGCTCTCGATCTGGGTCGTGCCCTCGGCGGCGATCGCCGCCTCGGACCCTGCCGACAAGGAGGAACTGTTCGAGCCGACGGCGAGCAAGATCTATCGCCACCCGACTTTCTACGACATCCCCGACGACGTGGGGCATATGTGAGCGTCACCATCGCCGTCGCGGAAACGCCACTTGTCCGCTTCCTGCTGGGCCGTGCCGATGATGCGCTGATTCTGGGTCACCGTCTGTCGGAATGGACCGGCCGCGCACCGATCCTCGAGGAGGAGCTGGCACTGGCGAACATGGCGCTCGACCTGATCGGCCAGGCCCGCGCGCTGTACTCGATGGCGGCCGAGGCCGAGGGCGGCGGGCATGACGAAGACGCCTATGCCTACCTGCGCGACGATGCGCAGTTTCGTAACCTGCTGATCGTCGAGCAGCCACGAGGAGATTTCGCCGACACGATGGTTCGCCAGGCGCTGTATGCCATCTATGCGAAGCTGTTCTGGCAGGCGGCCAGCCGCTCGACCCATCCCCCCCTCGCCGGCTTTGCCGCCAAGACCGCCAAGGAGATGGCCTACCATGTGCGCCACGCCAGCACCTGGGTGATCCGGCTCGGCGACGGCACCGAGGCAAGCCGCGCACGCGCACAGGTCGCACTGGAGAGGCTGGCGCCGTATGTGGAGGAGATGTTCGAGCCCGAAGACGACTCGCTGACCGGCATCGTGCCCGCGGTGCCAGAGCTTCGCGAGGACTGGGAACGCGAGGTGCGATCCCTGCTCGGGGAAGCGCGCCTGAACCTGCCCGATGTTGTATTTTCGCAACGAGGTGGACGGGCAGGCCGGCACGGCGAGGCGCTCGGACATCTTCTCGCCGTGTTCCAGCACCTGCATCGCAGTCACCCGGGAGCGACTTGGTGACGACGCTTGAGCGCGCCCGTGAGATTGCGGCGTCCATTCCAGACCCCGAGCTGCCCGCCCTGAGCATCGGAGAACTCGGGATCGTGCGTAACGTCACCGCAACGACGCGTGGCGTCGAGGTCGCCATCACGCCAACGTATAATGGCTGCCCAGCCATGGGGGTGATCGCCCTTGCCATCGAGGCGGCCCTGCTGGAGGCGGGATTCGAGAGCGTGCATATCCGCCTCGTCCGCGAGCCCGGCTGGACCTCGGACTGGATCGGCGCCGAGGCACGCGAGAAACTGCGAGCCGCGGGCATCGCGCCACCGGCGCCGCGCGCGGCATCGCCATCCGCACCGACGAGAATCGCCTGCCCGCGCTGCGCCAGCACGTCCACCGAGGAGCTCGCTCCGTTCGGCGCCACGGCCTGCAAATCTCTGTGGCGGTGCCTCACCTGCCGCGAACCGTTCGAGCACTTCAAATGTCACTGAGCACCGAGGCCACCGCCGGGACCGCCGGACGCTTCTACCCACTCGTCGTCACCGATGTGCGGCGCGAGACCGCGTCGGCGGTCTCCGTCGCTTTCGAGATTCCGGCGGCCCTGCGTTCGTTCTTCGCGTTCCGGGCAGGGCAGTATGTGACCATTCGACATCGAATTGATGGCGAAGAAGTGCGGCGCTGCTACTCCATCTGCGTGCCGCCGACCGCGGGAGAACTGCGGATCGCGATCAAGCGGATCGAGGGCGGCATTTTTTCGAGCTTCGCCAACACGGAGCTCGCGCCGGGCGACCGGCTCGACGTTTCGCCGCCGGAGGGCCGGTTCGCGGCGGCGGCCGGGAGCGGCGACGGACGACGGCATCTGGCGATCGCGGCCGGCTCGGGCATCACCCCGATCCTCGCGATTCTGGGTTCGGTGCTGCAAGCCGAGCCGACGAGCGAGGCGCTGCTGCTCTATGCCAGTCGCTCGACGCCGGAGATCCTGTTCCGCGAGACCCTCGAGGATCTGAAGGACCGGTATCTCGACCGCTTCGCCCTCGTCCACGTGCTATCGCGCGAGGAGCAGGAGATCGGCATCTTCGCGGGGAGGCTCGATGCGGCGAAGACGGCCCGCCTGGTCGGCGGCTGGGCCGATCCCGCGACCATCGACGCCGCCTATATCTGCGGGCCCGACGGATTGATCACGATGGCGCAGGCGGCTCTGGGCGAAATCGGCGTGCCGCGGGAACGGCTGCATGTCGAGCGCTTCGCCGTTGCCGGCGAGGCACCGCGACAGGCCCGGCCGCCCGCCGCTCAGGATGCACCGGCCTTCGCGCTCGCTCGGATCGTCCATGACGGCAAGACGAGCGACGTGGCGGTCGCCGAGGGCGAGGCGGTGCTGGATGCCGCCCTCCGCGCGGGGCTCGATCTGCCCTGGTCCTGCCGTGCCGGCATGTGCTGCACCTGCCGCGCGCGGCTGGTCGATGGCGCGGCCGAGATGCGGCAGAATTTCTCGCTCGAGCCGTGGGAGATCGAGGCGGGCTACGTGCTCACCTGCCAGGCGGTGCCGAGCAGCGCGCGACTGGTCGTGGACTACGACGCGGCATGAAGCCGAAAATCTCGTTGATCACGCTGGGCGTGCGCAATCTCGCGGCTTCGCTCGCGTTCTACCGCGACGGTCTTGGCTTTCCCGTGCATAGCCAGACCCAAGACCACCTGATGTTCGCGATGGAGGGAAGCTGGCTCGCGCTCTATCCGCGCGCGATGCTTGCGGCCGATGCGACGGTTCCAGACGATGGCGGTGGCTTCCCGGGATTCACGCTCGCGCACAACGTCGCAACGCCCGAGGAAGCGGACACTGTCTTCGCGCGGGCACTCGCCGCGGGGGCGCGGGCGGTAAAGCGGCCAACCCCAGCCTCGTGGGGCGGATATTCCGGATATTTCGCCGACCCAGACGGCTATCTCTGGGAGGTCGCCGTCAATCCGTTCACGGACCTGACCTGAACGACGCCGACCGCTACGGCATGTTGGGCCGCCAGGCTTCGTCCATTCCGCGCACGCGCTTGCCCACCAGCATGTCCCAGGGGCTCGGCATCTCGCCGACGCGCACCGCGATCAGCCCGGGCTTGCGGGCGGCCAGCGCTTCGCGCAGCGCCGATTCAAGACCTTCCGCATCCGAAACCTTCCAGGCGCGCACGCCGAAGCTCTCGGCAAACTGCCGGAAATCGGGGTTCGTCAGGTCGCTCGCGATCAGCCGGTTGCCGAATTGGTGCTGCTGGATGCGGCGGACATTGCCGAAGGCGCCATCATCGAACACGACGACGACCAAAGGCAGATTGTGGGCCACGGCGGTGGCAAGCTCCCCGGCCTGGTACATGAAGCCGCCATCGCCGGCCACGCAGACCACGGCACGGTCGCGGCAGGCGTCCTGCGCGCCGAGAGCGATGCCGTAGCCCCAGCCGAGATTGTCCTGGTAGCCGGGCGCGATGTAGCGGCGCGGGGCTGCGACATCGAAGGCCACACGGGCGACGAAGGCGAGTTGCGTCACGTCCTCGACCAGGATGCCGTCGTCCGGCAGGGCGGCGCGGATGGCTCGCAGAAAGCCCATCTGCGGCTCCTGCCGCGCGAGCCTGTCGGCAAGCCAGGCCTGCTCGCGTGCGATCGCGGGATGGGGCTCGCGTCGTGCCGGCAGCGCCATGGTGAGCGCCGCCAGCGCCTCGGCGGCGTCGGCGACGATGGCGACATCGGGGTGGCGGAAGCGGGTCGCCTCCTCCGCGTCGATGTCGATGCGCACCAATTTCAGCCGGGCGTCCGTGCCCCAAATGGAAAGCGGCTGCAGCATGCGCGTGCCGACGCCGATCGCGAGGTCGGCTTCGGCCCAGAGCCGGTTTCCGACCGGCAGCGCCGCGGCGAGCGGATGCGTCGTAGCCAGCACCCCGCGCCCGCGCCGGTAGGTCACGACGGGGGCTCCGAGCCGCTCGACAAACGCGAGAAGCTCCGCGCTGGCCCCGTGGGCCCCACTCCCGGCAACGATGATCGGTCGCTTCGCCTCGGCCATCAGCGCCGCGGCGCGCGCCACCGCATCGAGGTCGAGCGGTGGGCGGACCGGCGGGATGGGCGCCACCGGCACGACCTCGGCGCTCTGCCCCCAGACGTCGATCGCACACTCGAGCGCGACGGGGCGCTGGCGCCCGGACATGGCCTCGTGCACGGCGCGCGCCACGAGACCGGGAGCGGCAGCCGGGCCCTCGATCCGCGCGGCAAACTTGGTCATGTGGCCAAGCAGGCCGAGTTGATCGCGCAGTTCGTGCAGATGGCCAAGGCCGCGGTCGATCGCGAAGGAGGGAATTTGCCCGACCAGCGCCAACACCGGCGCGCCAGCGCCATAGGCGCTGAGCAAGGCCGCGGAAGCGTTGAGCAGGCCAGGGCCAGGCACGACGCTGAAGGCCTGCGGCCTGCCCGTGGCGAGCGCCGCGCCAAGGGCCATGTAGGCGGCGGTCTGTTCATGGCGCGTGTGCACGATGCGCATGCGCCCATCGCTGCGCGCAACGGCATCGAAGAGGTGGTCGTTGTGCACGCCGGGCAGCGCATAGAGCGTGCCCATCCCATGGGCGAGCAGTGCCTCGACCACCGCCTCGCCGGTGGTGTGGCGCGGCATCAGAAAATGTCCTTGGGTGCCGCCTCCTTGCGCGTGTAGTCGATCGAGCAGTAGGCGCCGCCCTGATACCGCTCCTCCACCGGATCGGAACTGACGATGCCTCCGACCTGGCCGGCGAAGGTGTCGGCACTCTCGCGCGGCAGCCAGCCGAGCGTTGCGCGCGCGTCGCCGCGCCAGAAGGTGCGGGTGTTGGCCGAGGCGCCCCAGATCACGCACGAACCAGTCTTTTCCGCCAGCGTCGCCCGCACGCACAGCTCGACAAGGTCGCTGTAGGCGAGCCAGGTCGAGAGCATGCGGGCATTGGTCGGCTCGGGGAACGAGGAGCCGATGCGGACGTTGACGTTCTCGACGCCGTGCTTGAACCAGTAGAGGCGGCCCATCATCTCGCCATAGGCCTTGGAGAGCCCGTAGTAGGAATCGGGAAGCAACTGGCAATCCGCGTCGAGCTTCGCGGCGCGCTCGTGAAAGCCGATCGCGTGGTTGGAGGAGGCGAAGAGCACGCGTGCCCGCTCGCGGCGCGCAGCCTCATAGATATGATAGAGGCCGCGGATGTTCGGGCCGATGACGGTTTCGAACGGATGCTCGGTCGAGATGCCGCCGAAATGCAGGATGGTGCCGCAGCCCTCGGCGAGGCGCAGGATCGCGACGCCGTCCTCGAGGTCGGCCCGCACGAAACGCGCGGTCGCGGGAACCGGGTCGGGGAACGGGGCGATGTCCGTGAGCACCATGTTCCAGCCCCGCTTGCCGAGCGCGGCGGCAACCTGGCGGCCGAGCGCACCCGAGGCGCCGGTGACGAGGACGGGGCGGGCGGGCTTCTCTGACATCGCGGTCTGCTCCTTGCGTACGCGCCCTAAAGGCGCATCGCAGGGCACAAGCGTCAACCGGGGCCGTTGCGGCGCTTGCATACGGCGCTGAGGGCGGGCAGCGTTCGTCCATGCAAACGATGGCGGCAGCGGCGGCCGATCTCGCCGCGGGACGAACCAGCGCCCGGCAACTCGTCGAGGAGGCGCTCGGGCGCATCGCGGAACCCGGCGGCGAGGGCGCGCGCGCCTTCATCCGCGTGCATGCGGAATCGGCGCGGCTGATGGCCGACGCGATGGATGCGCTGCGCCGCGGCGGCCGCGCGCCGGGCCCCTATGCGGGCCTTCCGGTGGCGATCAAGGATCTCTGCGACATCGAGGGCGAGCCGACGCCGGCCGGATCCATTGTCCTGGCGGACGCGCCGCCGGCGACCGAGCATGCGCCGGTGCTGAAGCGGATGCTCGGCGCGGGACTGGTGCCCGTGGGGCGGACGAACATGACGGAGTTCGCTTTCTCCGGCCTCGGCATCAATCCGCATTACGGCACACCGGCGAGCCCATGGGACCGCGCGTCCCGCCGCATCCCCGGCGGCAGTTCCTCGGGCACCGCGGTCGCCGTTGCCGATGGCATGTCCTTCGCGGGGCTGGGCACCGATACCGGCGGTTCCTGCCGCGTGCCGGCCGCCTATTGCGGCGTCGTCGGGTTCAAGCCGACGGCGCGTCGGGTGCCGATCGAGGGGATCCTGCCGCTGGCGCCCAGCCTCGACTCCGTCGGCCCCCTGGCGCGCAGCGTCGCCTGCTGCGCCGCGGTGGACGCGATCATGGCGGGCGAGCCGCTGCCCGTCCTGCGCGCGGCCGATGTGTCGCGCCTGCATCTGGCGGTGCCGACGAAGCTGGTTCTCGACGACATGGACGCAACCGTGGCGGCGACGTTCGAGCGCGCCTGTTCGCGCCTCGCGGCCAACGGCGCCCGGATCTCGCGCATCGCCTTCCCCGCCTTCACCGCGGCGGTCGAGGCCAACAAGGTCGGGCTCGCGCGGATGGAGGCGGCGGCCTGGCACCGCTCGCTGCTGGAGCGTCTCGGCGACCGTTACGACCCGCGCGTCCGCGCACGGCTCGAACAGGGCGGGCAATTGCTCTCGGCCGATTACATCAATCTGCTGGATACCCGCCGCCGGCTGATCGCGGAGGCCAACGCCGCGAGCGCGGACTACGACGCGCTGCTGCTGCCCACCTGCCCCATCGTGCCTCCGCCGATCGCGCAACTCGACGACGCCGATGAATACACGCGCGTCAACCTGCTGTCGCTGCGGAACACCACCCTGGGCAACTTCCTCGACCGGTGCGCGATCAGCCTGCCCTGTCATCGCGCCGGCGAAGCGCCGGTGGGGCTGATGCTGATGGGACAGACGATGGACGACGCCAAACTCTTCGCGGTCGCGGCCGGGGTCGAGGCGGCGCTCGCCGCCTAGTCCTTCCGCTCCGGCAGGGTGATCCCGGCCAGTCGCTCCCAGACGCGAATGACGAAGGAGTCGTCGCGCCCGCCGTCACCTCCGGCGGCGGCGGCGAGAAAGATCTGGTGTGCGGCGGCGGCGAGCGGCAGCGGGAAAGTCATGCCGCGCGCCGCGTCCAGCACGATGCCGAGATCCTTGACGAATATGCTGACAGCCGAATGCGGCGTATCGTCACCCGCGAGCACGTGCGGCACGCGGTTCTGCCACATCCACGAACTGCCGGCCGACGCCGAGATCACATCGAACAGGGTCTGCGGATCCGCTCCCGCGCGGATCCCCAGCGCCAGCGCCTCCGCCGCCACCGCGATGTGCACGCCGGCAAGCAGCTGGTTGACCATCTTGACGGTGCTGCCCGGCCCGGCGCGGTCACCCAGGCGCCAGACCTTGGCGGCGATGGCGGCAAGCACCGGCTCCGTGCGGGCAAAGGCCTCCGGCACACCGGAGGCCATCACCGACATCCTGCCCTCCGCCGCCGCCTTGGGGCCACCGGAGACGGGGGCATCGAGCATCAACAGGCCACGACCCGCGAGCCGGCGCTCGAACTCGATCGCGCGTTCGGCCGCGAGGGTCACACAGTTCATCACCACGCTGCCCGGCGCGAGCCGCGGCACACAGCCGCCTGCGCCGAACAGCACCGCCTCCGCCTGCTCGGCGTTGACGACGAAGACGATCACGACCTCGACATCCTCAGGCAGGGCATCCGGGCTCGGGACCGCGTGGCCGCCGGCATCGATGAAACTCTGGCGGGCCTCGGCTCGCGTGTCGCAACCCGTCACGTCGTGACCCGCGCGCAGCAGCGAACGCGCCGCGCCCATCCCCATGGAGCCCAGGCCGATGACGGCGAGCTTCATCGTGCCGTCCGGAAGCGCTCGACCGCGGCAACGAGGGCGCGGCGGATGCCCGGCTCCAGGGCCGAATGCCCGGCATCCGGCACCACGCAGAGGCGCGCGGCAGGCCAGGCCTGCGCCAACTCGAAGGCCGTGCGCGCCGGGCAGATCATGTCGTAGCGTCCCTGAACGATTTCCGCGGGGATATGAGCGATGCGCGTCATGCCGGCAAGCAAACCCTCCGGCGGCAGAAACAAGCCGTTGGCGAAGTAATGCGCCTCGATCCGCGCCAGGCCGAGCGCGGTGCGGTCCTGCGCGAACGAGGCAACGGTATCGGGTGAGGGCAGCAGGGTGGAGCAGGAGCCTTCGTAGACGGACCAGGCGCGCGCCGCTGGCATGTGGATCGCGGGATCGGGGTCGGTCAGCCGGCGGAGATAGCTGCCGAGCAGATCGCCCCTCTCCTCGGGCGGCAGGAACTCGACGAACGCCCCATGGGCATCGGGGAAGACCGCCGCCAGCCCGCGGAGGAACCAGTCGACCTCGAGCTGGCGTCCGAGAAAGACACCGCGCAGCACGCAGCCCAGCACGCGCTCCGGATGCGCCTGGGCAAAGGCGAGTGCGAGCGTCGAACCCCAGGAACCGCCGAACAGCAACGCGCGCGGGATGGCGAGATGGCGCAGCAAAAGGTCGATATCGGCGACGAGGCGGGGGGTCGTATTCGCAGCCAGCGCGCCGAGCGGACGCGACCGGCCGGCGCCACGCTGGTCGAAAATCACGACGCGCCAGAATCCGGGATCGAAGAATCGCCGGTGAACGGCACCGGCGCCGGCGCCCGGCCCCCCGTGCAGGAACAGCGCCGGCACGCCGCGCGGGTTGCCGACCTGCTCCCAATACATCACATGGTCGTCGCCGAGTGGCAGGAATCCGGTCTCGAACGGTCCGATATCGGGGAAGAGGTCGCCGCGGGGCATGGCGCGATTCTGATGGGAGCTTGGTCGCGATGCAACGGCTTTGGATAGGCGTGGGTGGCGTATCGGGATTGCTATCCGTGGGCCTCGCGGCCCTCGCCGCGCATGCGCTGGCACCTTCCGCCCGCAACCTGGTGCAGGAAGGGCTTGCGATGCAGTTCCCGCACGCGCTGGCCTTGCTCGCCGTGGGCCTGTGGGCGCCGCGCGGCGGGCGGCTTGCGGACGCGGCGGGCGCGGCGTTCGCGCTCGGCACGGTCCTGTTCTGCGGCGAACTCTATGTCCATGCCGCCACCGGCGTCTCGCTCGGCGTGGTGGCGCCGACCGGCGGGACCGTGCTGATGATCGGGTGGTTGTTGCTGGCCGTCTCGGCGCTGCGGGCGCGCTAGATGTGAGCTCTCCATAGGTTGTCCATCCGGTCCTGGCCGGGGAAGCTGGAGTTGCAGACTTCAGAGGTTCCCAGGAGGACCGGATGAACGTGCATAAGAATGCCCGGCTGACGATGCACAGTCGAGCCGAACTGGT
>JAGWQN010000037.1 GCA_028869995.1 Rhodospirillales bacterium | reverse complement strand
CCCCCCGTCACCGACACCGCCGATATCGTCTCCGCCCGCAACTCCTCCGCCAGAACCTTCAACTGCTCCGGCGAAAAATTACGCAGATCCCCAGGCTCCCCAACACAATCCAAATGCGGCGTCTCAGGACGAGAGGAAGCGACAGTGGTGGTGGACATCCGATCAGCTCCGACGCGCGACGGTGTAGGCGGCCAGCGCCCTGAGATCGGCGGCGCGCGCGCCGAAACTCTCGAGATGATCCGCGGCCTGGCGTGCCAGAAGCTCGGCCTGGAAACGGGCGCGCTCGAGGCCGAGCACGCCGACCAGGGTCGCCTTGCCGGCGGCCGCATCCTTGCCGGCCGTCTTGCCGGTTTCCTCCGTGGTGCCCGTGGCATCGAGGATGTCGTCGGCGATCTGGAAGGCGGCGCCGAGATCGCGGCCGAAGGCGGCGAGCAGATGGCGCTGCGCGTTGGGCGCGCGACCCAGGATAGCGCCCGCTTCGGCGCTGAACTGAATCAGCCGCCCGGTCTTGAGTGCCTGCAGCCGGCCGATGTCCTCGGCGGAAAGTTGGCCGAGTCGCGGTGCCAGGATGTCGAACATCTGCCCGCCCGCCATGCCGCGCGCGCCGGAGGCGTGGGCCAGTGCCTGCACCAGCTCGCAGCGTGCCTCCGGGTTGGCATGGGTCTCGGGCTCGGCAAGCACCTCGAAGGCCCGCGTCTGCAGGGCGTCGCCGACCAGGATCGCGGTTGCTTCGTCGTAGGCGCGGTGCGTGCTCGGCTTGCCGCGGCGCAGATCGTCGTCGTCCATTGCCGGCAGGTCGTCGTGTACAAGAGAGTAGGCGTGCAGCATCTCGACCGCCGCCGCCACACGCGCGGCGCAGCGCTCGTCCACGGCAAAGAGTGACGCCGTCTGCATCACCAGAAAGGCGCGCATCCGCTTGCCGCCGCCCAGGGCCGCATAACGCATCGCCTCCATCAGCCGTGCCTCCGGCCCGTCCGGCAGCGGCAGCAGCCGGTCGATGCTGGTTTCCACGATGGCGGCGGCGGCGCGCAGCGCTCGCTGCAGTTCCGCGTCCTCGTCGGCGGTCTGGGGGAGATTCATGATCCGTGCCTCAGCCGGTCTCGCGCAGGCCGGTGGCCTTGCCGTCGGTGGCCACGATCGCCTGAACCCTGGCCTCCGCCTCGGCAAGCTTGGCCTCGCAATGACGCCTGAGCGCGGAACCGCGCTCATAGGAGGCGATGGCATCGGACAGTTTCTGCTGCCCGGCTTCGAGGGCGCGCACGATACCTTCGAGCTCGGCGAGCGCCGCCTCGAAGGACAGGCCGGCGACATCATCGGGCTCCGGCGATCCGTCCGGAGAAGGAGGGGCATTCTTGGAAGGGGTGGGTGCCATCTCTGCAACCGTGACGCGAAACCAGACTGGTAGCGCGTGGGCGATGGTCCGCCAACCCCGCCGGGTCGCGCTTCAGGTGCGCATGAGGCTGCGGACATGCGCGGCGGCGGAGGCGGCCAGCGCCTGCAGGTCGTACCCGCCTTCGAGCATCGAGACGACGCGGTCGTCGCAGCGATGGCGGGCGACGTCCAGAATGGCGTCGGTGATCCAGGCGAAATCGCCTGTCTCGAGCCGCAACTGCGCGAGGGGATCGGCGCGATGGGCGTCGAAACCCGCCGAGACGACGATCAGGTCCGGCCTCCAGGCGTCGAGGGCCGGCAGGATCGAGCCAGCCCAAGCGGCGCGAAACTCCTGCGAGCCGGCGCCCGGCGCCAGCGGCACATTGACCACATTCGCAGCGACGCCATGCTCGCTCGCCATGCCCGTTCCCGGATAGCAGGGGTGCTGGTGCGTCGAGCCATAAAAGAGCGTCGGGTCGGAGGCTGCCACCGCCTGGGTGCCGTTGCCGTGATGGACGTCGAAATCCAGCACCGCGACCTTGGCGGCTCCCCAGCGCGCCTGGGCGTGGCGAGCGGCGATGGCGGCATTGGAGAACAGGCAGAAACCCATGGCGCGGTCCGGCTCGGCGTGGTGCCCGGGCGGGCGCACCGCCGCGAAGGCCGCGCGCACCGATCCTGACATCACCGCATCCACGGCAGCGACCCCGGCCCCAGCCGCCCGCAGCGCCGCTTCGGCCGTACCCGTGCTGACCACCGTGTCAGGGTCGATAAAGATCGGGTCGTCCGGGGGAGGCGCGAGAGCCAGCATGGCGCGGACATGCATGGGCGGGTGCACCCGCAGCAACGCCTCTTCCGTGGCCCGGGGAGCTTCCTCGCGCAGCAGGTTGGAAAAAGTCTCCGTCTCCAGGGCGGCCATGACCTGGCGCAGCCGGTCCGGGCACTCGGGATGGAAGGGGCCGGTATCATGGCCGAGACAAGCCCGGTGGGTCAGCAGCAGAACGGTCACGCGGCACCCCGTACGCGAATGAGGAAGCTCAGAACGCCGGCTTCGTCCGACCAGGCGAGGAGTGTATGGCCGGTTTCGCGGCAGAACGCCTGAAAATCCTTGACGGCCGCGCGGTCGGTGGCCAGCACCCGCAGCGTGGCGCCGGGCGGCATGGCGCGCAGGGCGCGGTGCGCCCGTAGCACCGGCAACGGGCATGTCATGCCTTTGACGTCGAGAATGGTTTCGCTCATCGGTTTGATTCTGCGCGGTACGCGCGCGGCGGGCAAGGCAAGCGGCGAGGGCTGTAGGGGTGGGGATGACGCGGTTCAGGATCGGGATCGATCTCGGCGGCACCAAGATCGAGATCGCGGCGATCGATGATGATGGCGGCATCGTGCTGCGCGAGCGCACGGCCACGCCGCCGGCCTATGGGGACACCATTGGCGCCATCACCGGGCTTGTGGGCGCGGCGGAGGCCCGCCTCGGGGCGGCGGCCACCGTCGGCATCGGCATCCCCGGCGTGATCTCGCCCGCCACCGGGCTCGTGAAGAACGCCAACACGATCGCACTGAACGGTCATCCGTTTGACCGCGACATCGCCGCCGCGCTCGGACGCGAGGTCCGGGTTGCCAATGACGCGAACTGCTTCGCACTCAGCGAGGCCGTCGACGGCGCCGGGGCGGGGCGGCGGGTGGTGTTCGGTGTCATCCTCGGCACCGGCTGCGGCGGCGGCATCGTCGTCGACCAGCGGATCGTCGAGGGCAGGCACCGCATCGCCGGGGAATGGGGGCATATTCCCCTGCCCTGGCCGCGAAGCGGCGAGTTGCCGGGCCATGCGTGCTGGTGCGGGCAGCACAATTGCCTCGAGACCTGGCTCGCCGGGCCGGCGCTGGCGGCGGATTGCGATGGTGCCGGTCGTCGCGACGCCGACACCATACCGGCGCGCGCGGCGGCCGGCGAGGCGGGGGCGAGGGCGGCGCTGGAGCGGCACGCGGACCGGCTGGCGCGCGGGCTCGCGTTGATCGTCAACCTTCTCGACCCCGACATCATCGTGCTGGGCGGTGGGCTCTCCAACATGGCGCATCTCTACGAGGCGGTGCCGGCAGCGATGAAGCGCTACATTTTCTCGGACTTCGTGGACACGCCCGTGGTGGCCGCCCGGCACGGCGACTCATCGGGGGTACGGGGCGCTGCGTGGCTCTGGCCCGCCGGCTGATGCGCCGAACCCCAGAGGCGCCACTCGGGTTTTTCTGCTAGTCCGTTCTCATGCCGGCGTTGTGCCGCGACTGTCTGCGTGTGCTGGAGGACGGGCCCTGCCCCTGCGGCGGGCGCGTGGTGCGGCATGCGGAACTGCTCGAGCTGACGATCGCGCATATCGATTGCGACGCGTTCTACGCGAGCGTCGAGAAGCGAGACCGGCCCGAGCTGGCGTCGCGGCCCGTGATCGTCGGCGGCGGCTCCCGCGGCGTCGTCGCGGCCGCCTGTTACGTCGCGCGGATGGCGGGCGTCCGCAGCGCCATGCCCATGTTCAAGGCGCGGCGCCTGTGCCCCGACGCCGAGGTGATCGCTCCCGATTTTCGCAAATATTCGGCGGTCGCCCGCGATATCCGTGCGCGCATGCTCAGGCTGACGCCGCTGGTGGAGGTGCTCTCGATCGACGAGGCGGCGCTCGATCTCGCCGGGACGGCGGCGCTGCATGGCGCGCCGGCCGCCGTGGTGCTCGCGCGTTTCGCGACCGAGGTGGAGCGCGAAGTCGGGGTGACCGTCTCGGTCGGCCTGGCCCGCAACCGGCTCCTGGCCAAGCTCGCCGCCGGGCGGGACAAACCGCGCGGCTTTTCAGTGCTGGGCGCCGAGGCGGCGGCGTATCTGGCGGCGCGGCCGGTGCGGCTGCTGCCGGGGATCGGCCCCGCCGGCGCAGCCCGGCTCGCCGCGATGGGAATCACCACATTGGGGCAGTTGCAGAGGCTGGACGCGCGCACGGCGCGCATGCGCCTGGGCGAGGAGGGGCCGGCCTTGGTCGCGCGTGCCCGCGGCGAGGATGCGCGGGCGGTGAGGCCGGGGCGGGCAGCCAAATCGATTAGCGCCGAGGTGACCTTCGAGCAGGATCTTGCCGCCCGCGAGGAACTTGAGGCGGCGCTGTGGCGGCTGTGCGAGAAAGTCGCCCGCCGGCTGACGGAGAGCGATCTCGCGGCGGCCGGCGTCACGCTCAAGCTGCGCAGCGCCAGCTTTGCGACCCACACGCGGGCGGCGCGCCTGGCGACGCCGACGCAACTGCCCGAGCGCCTCTTCGATGCCGGCAGGCGGATGTTGTCGCCGGCGGTGGACGGCACCGCCTATCGGCTCATCGGCATCGGTGGCGAGCCGCTGGTTGCGGCGGCAGAGGCCGACCCGCCGGACCTTGCCGATCCGTCGCTGCCACGGCGGCTGGCAGCACAGCGGGCGGTCGATGCGCTGCGTGGCAAATACGGCGAGCAGGCGATCGTGCGGGGACGGGGCCTGCCGCGCGGGCGCGCGCGTTGAGGCCTCGCCGCCGCCCGCTCAGCAGTGCGAGTGGCGCAGCGTGAAGTGCACGAGATGGCCGTGCAGCAGGAACGTGCCGAAATCCATGGTGATGCCGTCGGCCACGCCGTTCGAGAAATAGCGCATGCCGATCTGCATCGTCGGCTCCATGGCCTGCGGCGTGCGGTCGAAGAAACCGATATGCACCCGCCCGCTCTTGAGGCCCCTGAGCGCCGGCCAGGTGGTGCGCGATGGCGTTCCCCAGTTCGCCAGCGCGATCGTCGAGTTTTCCGCGCCATTGGTGCCGGTGCCGTCGAACAGCGGCATGGTGATCACGCGCTTGCCGGCTTCGGCGGCGGCGATGATCACGCGGTTCTGGGCCATCGGGAAGATCGTGCCAGCGGGCAGCGGCACGCGGGCGGGCTTCGGTCGGGTGTAGATGGCCACCCCGGGGCCGCCCGGCCGGTCGAGATGGGCCTCGCCGGCGATGTCGGTGGTGATCTGCCCGTCCGTCGCTTCGCGCAGGCGAAACCGCAACGTCCGCCCATCCTTCGTTTCCCAGGTCGTGTAGTCGGAAATCGAGCGGCTGATGGTGCCGCTCGTGCTCGCGACCGCGAGCTCGAGCCGCTGCTGCACGGCCCAGGCGGAGCACGCGTCGATCACGTCGTAGGTCATGCGACCGGTGGCTCCCGCGACGCCGCCTCGCGCGGCGCCGAGCGTCAGGTCATAGACCGCATGGTGGGCGGCGAGTTCGATCGCTCCCGGGGGCGGGGCCGCCGCTGGGGCCGCGGCGGCGGGGATCACGGTCAGGAGCAGAGCGACGAGACTCGGGAAAAATGCGCGCATGCCCCGAAATAGGCTGTTCAGGCTGGCGGCGCCAGCAGCAGGCGGTTGACCGAAACGAGTCGGTCGAACGTTTCCCGCCATGCGCGGGCGAAGGCCGCCGGGGCGATGCCGCGCCCGGCCAGGATCTCGCCGATCGCCCCGACCCGACGCTCCCCGTCCACCAGCCGCAGGATCGCGGCGGCCTGGGGCGGCAGCGGCAGAGGGGCCCGCAGCCCGTCGAACAGGAAGGGCAAGGTTCCGTCCCGTTGAATGGCGCGGGCGAGCTCCTCGCCCGGCATTTCGCGTGCCACCGGGATGCGTTGCGGATCGCTGGGGTCGGGCGGGGTGCGCGGCTCGCTCGCGCGGTGCGCGTAGACGACATGGACGCCGATATTGCCGCACAGCGCCTCGGCCAGGGCGGCGCGGCCCACGGCATCGAGTCGCGCCGCGCGGGCGCGCAGGCGCGGGTCTGGCAGATACGTGTCGGGGTCGTAACGCATCGGCTCGATCCAGGCGGCGACCGCGAGCCCCTGAGCGGCGAGCAGGGCGTTGAACGCGGCCACGGTGTAGGCGCGGTCGCGGGGGTTGAGCAGCAGGTCGGCGAGCCCAGCGTCGCCACCGGTGATGTGGTCGGCGAAGCCGCGGTTGAAGCGCAGCCAGGCGGATTGCGGCAGGTGGCGCAGAACGCGGCGGGCGGCATCCAGCCGGCCCGCCAGGGGTTCGGCGTCCGGCGCGAGCAGGCGCAGCGCGTCCTGCAGCATATAGACGCCGGTACGCCCGTAGGGGGCATAGACCATCAGGCCGAGCCCGCCGCCGTCGGCAAGCACGCTGAGGAGTGCTGCCAAACCGTCGGCCGGCTCGGGCAGGTGGTGGAGCACGCCACAGCAATCGATGTAATCGAACGGCCCCAGGCCGAGCCGGGGAAGGTCGAGCAGCGAGGCTTCGACGAAGTCGATATTGTCGAGGCCGCGCGCCGCCGCGCGCGCTTGGGCGACGCGCCGGGCGGCTGCCGAGCGATCGAGCCAGGTGACGCGGCCTGGCCGACCCGCCGCGCGCAGTTGGGCGGCCAGCATGATGGCGCCGTCGCCGGTGCCGCCGCCGGCGAACAGGGCATGGAGCGGCAGGGTGGCCGGGCGGCCGGCGGCGAAGACCCAATGGTCGATCTCGCGAAGGTGCCCGGGCGAGCCCACGACCAGGCGGCGGGCTTCGTCACGCGGATCGCGGGAGGGGTAGGGGTGCGCCTCGTATTGCTCGGCGAGCAGAGCATCGGCACGATCGATCGTCATTGTCGCCGCATAGAGAGGAGTTTCCGCCATGCCAAGCCAGGTTTCTCTCAAGTCTGTCACATTCTGCGGGCTTGTGGCGCGACGGTGCGCTAAGTATGTCACGCTTATGCGCATCATACCGATTCCGACCCTGGTGCTGGCCCTCGCCCTGCCGGCGGCGGCGCTGGCGCCGAACGAAGCCTTCGCCGCCGGACCGGTCGCCAAGTCGATCGGAATGTTCGGGGACTGGCAGGCGGCAACCTATGTCGATGCCGGACAGACCGTCTGCTATGCCTTCACCCGCACGCTCGAGGGCGGCAAGCCCTCGAAAGGTCCGGGGGGCGCGGTGCTGTCCATCGCCGAGCGGCCAACCATTCGTGACGCGGTGGCGATCGCCGTGGACCACACGTTTCCCTCGGGGGCCGTGGTCTCGGTGAGCATCGACCGCACCAAGCAGGACTTCTACACCTCCGGAAGCTCCGCCTTCTCGCGCGATGGTGCGGGGCTGGTGGGGGCGATGGAGCGAGGCTCCGACCTGGTTGCCGTCTCTCCCGGAGCCGGCAATCGCACCACGACGGACCGGTTCAGCCTCAAGGGGTTCACCGCGGCGCACACCGCGATCGTGAAGGCATGTCCGGCGAGATAGCCGCGCCGGACCTCGAATCGACGCGCTCGGCGGCAGCGGCGCCGCTGACCCCCGCCGACTGGAGCGAGGCCGAGCGCGCGCGCATCCGCGCCAAGATTGCCCGTTTCGCTCCGCCGCCGGCACGCACGGCGGACGGGCGGCTCGAACTCGTGGGCCTCTCGCGGGAGGAACTCGGCACCGCGCTTGGCGCCATCGGCGAAGCGTCGTTCCGCGCCAAGCAGGTCTGGCACTGGATCTACCACCAGGGTGCGACCGATTTCGCGCGCATGTCCACGATCGCGAAGCCGCTGCAACACAAGCTCGCCGAGCATTTCACCATCACCCGGCCCGATGTCGCCGCGGTGCAGACGAGCGACGATTCGACACGCAAGTTCTTGTTCCGGTTCCGTGACGGGCGCGAAGCGGAGACGGTCTATATTCCGGATCGCGAGGAGGATCGAGGCGCCGTCTGCCTCTCGTCGCAGGTCGGCTGCACGCTCTCCTGCCGCTTCTGCCACACCGGCACGCAGGTGCTGTCGCGCAATCTCGGGCCGGGCGAGATCGTCGGCCAGTTCATGGCCGCGCGCGACTCCTACGGCGAGTGGCCATCGCCCAAGGGCGAGGCCCGGCTGCTGTCGACCATCGTCCTGATGGGGATGGGTGAGCCGCTCTACAACTATGACAACGTCGCCGTCGCGATGCGCATCGTCATGGACGGCGAGGGGATCGGGCTGTCGCGCCGGCGCATCACGCTGTCGACCTCGGGCGTGGTGCCGATGATGGACCGCGCGGGGGCGGAGCTTGGTGTCAATCTCGCCGTGTCGCTGCACGCGGTGACCAACGAGTTGCGCGATGAGCTGGTGCCGCTGAACCGGAAATATCCGATCGAGGAGCTGATCGAGGCGTGCCGGCGCTATCCCTCGGCTTCCAACGCGCGGCGCATCACTTTCGAATACGTGATGCTGAAGGGCATCAACGACTCGGCCGCGGAAGCGCGCGCCCTGGTGCGGCTGATTGCCGGTATCCCGGCCAAGGTGAACCTCATTCCGTTCAATCCGTGGCCCGGCAGCCCCTATGAGACCAGCACGCCGGCGGCGATCGGCCGCTTTGCGGAGATCGTCAACGCCGCCGGATTCTCCTCGCCGGTGCGGACGCCGCGCGGGCGCGACATCCTGGCCGCCTGCGGTCAGCTGCGGACCGCGGTGGGGTCCAGCGGCGGGAAGCCGAGCGCGGGGTAAGCCGCCTCGATCACCTCGCCTGCCCTCAGCAGCAGGTCCTCGCGGAACCGGTCGGCGACGAGTTGCACCCCCGACGGGAGGCCTTCGGCGAGGCCCGTGGGTACCGCGAGACCGGGCAGTCCCAGCAGGGCGGTCGGCGTCAGCGGCGATTGCGCGGCGATCAGTTCCGCGCCCAGCGCCGCCCCCTTGAGATCCATGTCGATCGGCACCGGGCGGCGCCACGAGGTCGGCATGAGCAGGATCGGATAGCGCACGAAGAACAGCGACCATTCGCGTGCGACGGTGTAGCGCCGGGCGAGGAGGGCGAGGCAGTCGTCGCAGGACAGTTCCGGCACGGACCCGGTGAAGTGGCGGGCGCTGGCCCGGATCGCCGCGTCGCCATAGGTCTCGATCGCGGGCAGCATCGAGCGGCGCATGTCGCTGGCGATGAAGGACAGCCAGATGCGGTGCGCCTCGTCGAAGTTCGGCGGCGCCGCTTCCTCCACCACGAAGCCCGCGCCCGCGAGGGCTCGGGCGGCGCGGTCGAGCGCGCCGGCCACCTGGGAGTCGGCGCGTGCGTCGCGGAAGAGCGCGACCTTGATCGGCGTGGCCGGAAGCGGGAACTCGAACGCCATGGGCAGCGAGATCGGGTCGCGGGGGTCGGGCCGGGCCATGGCGGTGAAGGCAAGGCGAAGGTCGGCGATGCTGCGTGCCAACGGCCCCTGAACCGACATCATCTGGCTGCTGAGCGCACGGTCGTCGGCCATCGTCGCGTTGTGGGCGGGGATGCGCCCCGCGGTGGGACGCAGGCCGGCGATGCCGCAGGCATAGGCGGGATAACGCACGGATCCGCCGATGTCGTTGCCATGGCCGATCGCGCCCATGCCCGTTGCCGTGGCGGCCGCGGCGCCGCCGCTCGACCCGCCGGGCGTGATCGCGTGATCCCATGGGTTGAGCGTGCGGCCGTGCAGGTCGTTGTCGGTGAACCAGCGATAGGAGAACGCCGGCGTGTTGCTCCGCCCGACGACGATGGCGCCCGCGGCCCGCAGGTTGTCCACGACCGGCGCGTTCTCGGCTGCGATGTTGTCACGCAAGGCGACGATGCCGTTGGTCGTCGCCCGGCCCTTCACGTCGACATTGACCTTGATGGTGACGGGGACGCCGTGCATCGGCCCGATCCGCTCGCCGCGTGCCTGCGCCTCGTCGGCGGTGGCCGCCGCCTTCAGGGCCTCCTCGGCCATCACGTCGGGCAGCGCGTTGATGATCGGGTTGACGGCGCCAATGCGCGCGAGGGTGCTCGCGACCGCCTCGCGGGCCGATAGACGGCCGGCGCGAATTTCGGCGGCGAGCTGGGTCGCGGGCATGCTCCAGGGGTCGGTCACGGAGGGTTCTCCATCATCTTTGGTGACGTTACGAGCCAGGAATAGACAGCGCGATCTGGTGGAACAGCTCGGCCGGCAGCGTGCCGCCCTGGACGCCGAGCATCGGCGCGTTGTCGTCGTTGCCGACCCAAACGCCGATGACCGTACCATTGAGGGCGCCGATGAACCAGGCATCACGAAAGTTCTCGCTGGTGCCGGTCTTGCCTGCGACCAGGGCGTTCGGCACGGCCGCGGCCCGGGCGGTGCCGCGGGTAACGACAGCGACCATCATGCGCACCATCATCGCTGCGAGGTTGGGGTCGATGGCGCGGGTCGGCTGGTCCGATGGCAGGGCCACGGGCCTGCCATCGGCGCGCAGCGAGCGCAAGGCATGCGGCACGACGCGGTAGCCGCCGTTGAAGAAGGCAGCGTAGGCACCGCACATCTCGAGCAGCCCGACGCTGCCGGTGCCGAGGGCGATGCTCGGATCGCTTGGCAGCTTGTCGCGGATACCCAGCCGGCGGGCGACGGCGATCACCTTCTGCGGTCCGCCGGCGCGACGCTCGAGGCGCACCGCGGCGGTGTTGAGGGAGCGGGCCAGCGCGGTCTCGACGGTGACGTTGCCCTGATAGCGAGGCTCGAAATCGTGCGGATGCCAGCTGCCGCGGCGGATCGGCGCATCGAGCACCATGTCGCCTGGCCGCACGCCTGCCTCGAGGGCGGCGAGCCAGACGAACGGCTTGAAGGTCGAGCCCGCCTGCCGGCGCGCCCACACGGCGCGGTTGTAGCCGCCGACCTGGTCGGGGCGTCCGCCCACCATGGCGCGGACGGCGCCGGTCGCGGCGTCCATCACCACGACGGCGACCTCGGAGGCGTGAGCAGCCCGCGCGGGGCCGGCGACGAAAGCGGCGACGGCGCGATCGACCGAGGCCTGCAGCGGCGCGTCGAGCGTGGTCGCGGCGGCGGCGTCGGTGCCCTGGGGCAGGGCCCGGCGCGCTTCGTCCACGGCCCAATCGGCAAACCAGCCAGCCGTATCGGTGGGCGGCGGAAAGGCGATCGAGCGCGCCGCACGGCGCGCCCGGGCCGCCGTGATGTAGCCGGCGCGCACCATGGCGGCCAGCACCTCGCGCCCGCGGGCCGCCGCGGCCGCAGGGTTGGCCTTGGGTGAGAAATAGGATGGCGCGCGGGGCAGCCCGGCGAGGACCGCCGCCTGCCATAGCAAAAGGTGCGAGGCCGGGACGCCGAAATAGAGGTGCGCGGCGGCGTCGATGCCCCAGGCGCCGGCACCGTAATAGACGCGGTTGAGCCAGATCTCGAGGATCTCGCGGCGGGTGAAATGCTGCCCCAGCCAGAGGGTCAGGAGCAGTTCCTGGGCCTTGCGCCGCCAGGTGCGGGCATTGGTGAGGAAGAGGTTCTTCGCCACCTGCTGCGCGATGGTCGAGCCGCCCTGCACGATGCGCATGTGCACGAGGTCCACCGCCATGGCGCGCAGGATGCCGATCGGGTCGAGCGCGCCGTGTTCCCAATAGCGGCGGTCCTCGACCGCGACCACCGCCTCGGGGACATAGGCGGGCAGCTGGGACAGGCGCATCGGCGCACCGACCAGGTCACCCACGGTTGCGAAAACAGTGCCGCGGTCGTCAGCCAGCGTCAGGCTCGGGCGTCGAACCGCGCGCAGCGCGGTCGAAGGCGGCGGCAGGTCCCAGGCCAGGGCGAGCAGGACCAGCCCTGCGGCCACGCTGCCCCAGACCGCCGCATAGATCATCCAGTGCATCAACCGCCACGTGATGGAGCGGCGCGGCCGCGGACGACGCGGTTCGGGGCGGCTGGAGGGCCGGCCCGAACCGCGTCGGTCCGGCTTCTGCGCAGGGCGCGCCAAGGGTTGCGGACGTCGCACCCGGATGGGTTACTGCGAGACACCGCGCCGCCGCCAGATGCCGGGCAGGGCCAGGAACAGGGCGGCCGTGCAGGCAGCCCGCGCGCTATGGCTGCGCGGCGCTTGCGAGGCGGGAAAGGCTCGGCCAGTCTGTTCCGCAACGCAACGAGAGGCTGGCATGAAGGGTATTTTCATCGACGCGGGTCCGGAACTCTCGAAGGTTTTCAGGGCCGTGGTCCGCCCCTCGGACCCGCCTGTGGACATCAAGATGTTGGAGAACGTGACGCCCGCGGACCTGCCGGCGCTGCTGGCCGGCTATGATTTCGTGCTCGACGACCACAGCCGCATGCCGACGGCCGAACTCGCCAGGATCCCGCAGCTCAAGGACATTATCTTCCTCGGCACCGGGGCACGCAGCTACATGAATCCTGAGGAGCTCGCGGCCCAGGGACAGCGCGTGCACATCATCCGCGGCTACGGCGACACCGCCGTCGCGGAGCATTCCTTCGCGCTGATGTTCGCGGCTGCGCGGGGCATCGCGGCGATGGACCGGGGCGTGCGCGCCGGCCACTGGCCGCGCACCGCGGGGCCGCAACTCACCGGCAAGACGCTCGGCCTTCTCGGCTTTGGGGGTATCGCCGCGGAGATGGCCCGGCTCGCGCGTGGCATCGGCATGCAGGTGCTGGCCTGGAACCGCACGCCGCGCACGGCGGAGGGGGTCAGCTTTGTCGACCTCGATACGCTGCTGGCTGAGAGCCGCGTGCTGTCGATCCATCTTTTGCTCAACGACGAGACGCGGGGCTTCCTCGACGCGGGTCGGCTGGCCAGGATGCGCCCCGACGCGATCCTGGTGAACACCGCGCGGGCGGCGATCGTGGACCAGGCGGCGATGGTGGCGGCGTTGCGGGAGGGGCGGCTCGCGCACGCGGCGCTCGATGTGTTCCTCGAGGAGCCGCTTCCGGCCGGCGATGTGCTGGCGACGTTGCCGAATGTCACGCTCTCCGCGCATTCGGCGTTCCGCACACCCGAGGCCAGTGCGAAGCTGCTCCGCATGGCCCTCGATATTGCCTGCGAGGTCGCGGGCAGGGGATAAGCGGCAGGCTTTGGTCAGGGCCGGGCCCGCCTGGCGGAATGGTAGACGCAGCGGACTTAAAATCCGCGGCCCTTTGGCGTGGGGGTTCGAGTCCCCCGGCGGGCAGGCACCTGACAGCGCCGACGTTCTCGTGCATCCCTCGCCCGGCCGGCTGCCCGAAGGGCAGCGCGTCTATGCGATTGGCGATATCCACGGGCTCGACGAGCGTCTCCGGACGCTCCATGCGTTGATTGCAGGCGATATGCGAGCGCGCCCCGTTGGCGCGGCCGTCGTGGTGCATCTCGGCGACTACATCGATCGCGGGCCCGACTCAGCGAGGGTGCTGGCAAGGCTGGCCGGACTGCGGCGGATCGGCCCTGCGCGGGTGTTCAGCCTCATGGGCAACCACGAGCGGACGTTTCTCGACGCCCTGGCGGGTGACGCGCCGGCCGCCACCGATTTCCTCCACCAGGGCGGGGGCGAGACGCTGGCCAGCTTCGATATCGCGCCCGAGGTGCCGGCGGCGGAATGGTCGGCGCGGATCGCGCCCGCGGTGCTGGCCTTCCTGCGCGGTCTGTTGCCGGCGTATCGTGCGGGGACTTATTTCTTTGCTCATGCGGGCATTCGGCCCGGCATCACCCTCGAGCAACAATCGGTCCGGGACCTGGTTTCGATCCGCCAGCCCTTCCTGGCCTCGGAGGCGGATCTCGGTGCGGTGGTGGTGCACGGGCACACACCCGTTCCGGCACCGGTGATCGGCCGCAACCGCATCGGCATCGATACCGGCGCGGTGCTGGGCGGGCCGCTGACGGCGGCCATCCTCGAGGGCGGGACTGTGGGATTTCTTGCCGCGTGAGGTTTGACCGGGCCGGGCGCCGCGCCTAGCGTGCGGCTCTCAAATTCTTCGGGAGCAACGCACCATGGCCAACAACGTCAAGAAACGCTGGGCGGAGGGCAAGGCGGTCGTCAACGGGTGGCTTGCCATTCCGTCCGGGTTCTCGGCGGAGGTGATGGCCCAGTGCGGCTTCGACTCCGTCACCGTCGACCTGCAGCACGGCGTGCAGGATTATCTGTCGATGGTGGCTTGCTTCCAGGCGATGCAGGCGCACCCGGTGACGCCGATGGTGCGCGTGCCATGGAACGAGCCCGGCATCATCGGCAAGGTGCTGGACGGCGGCGCCTATGGTGTGATCTGCCCGATGGTGAACACGAAGAAGGAGGCGGAGGCGTTCGTTTCCGCCTGCAAATACCCGCCGCTCGGCACCCGCAGCAACGGACCGATCCGCGCGGCCATGTATGGCGAGGCGACCAGCTACCAGCAGGTCGCCAATGGCGAGACGCTGTGCATCCCGATGATCGAGACCCGCACGGCCGTGAAGAATCTCGAGGCCATCCTCGATGTCGAGGGGATCGCCGGTGTCTATATCGGCCCGTCGGATCTCGGGTTTTCTTATGGTCTGACCCCCAAGCTCGACCGCGAGGAGCCGGAAATACTCAAGATTTACGACAAGATTCTCAAGGAATGCGGCAAGCGCGGCATCTTTGCGGGGATCCATACCGGTGGCTCGGCCTACGCCGCGCGGGCGATCGGCATGGGGTTCCGCCTGGTCACCCTGGCCAATGACAGCGGGCTGATGGCGATGGCGGCGAAGGCGGCGGTCGCGGAGACGCGCAAGGGCAGCAAGGGCATCGCCTGATCGGGCGGGGGGACGTGATGGCGCCGCCGCTGTTCATCCGCTTGAACGAGGGCGACGGCGTCGTCATCGCCCGTGCCGCGCTCCCCGCGGGAACCGAGGTCGCGGGCGTGACCACGCTCGCGCGGGTCCCGCCCGGCCACAAGGTCGCGGTGCGGGCGCATGCCCCGGGCGAGGCGATCCGGCGTTATGGCCAGATCATCGGCTTCGCGACCCAGCCGATCGCGCCGGGCGAACATGTGCATGTCCATAACTGCGCGATGGGGGATTTCGCCCGCGACTACGCCTGGGGCGTCGATGCGCGCCCGACCGCCTATATCGACCAGGCGGCCCACTTCATGGGCATCCGCCGGCCGGACGGGCGGGTCGCAACACGCAACTACATCGGCATCCTGACCAGCGTGAACTGTTCCGCCCATGTCGCGCAACTCGTTGCCGATGCGTTCCGCAAAAGCCCGCTACGCGGCGATGACCCGCTGGCGGACTATCCCCATGTGGACGGCGTGGTCGCGCTCACGCACAAGACCGGCTGCGGCATGACGCAGAAGGAGCCCTTGGCGCTGCTGCGCCGCACGCTCGGCGGCTATGCGCGCCACCCCAACTTCGCGGCGGTCATCGTGCTGGGCCTCGGCTGCGAGGTGAACCAGCTGGGTGGCCTGTTGGCGGAGCAGAAGCTTGCCGGACGCCTGCGCAGCATGGACATCCAGGAGATGGGGGGCACGCGCAAGACCGCCGAGGCGGGCATCGCCTTCGTGCGCGAGGCGCTGGCGGACGCCAATCGAGTGACGCGCGAGAGCGTGCCGGCCTCGCACCTGACGGTCGCACTCCAGTGCGGCGGCTCGGATGGTTATTCCGGCATCACCGCCAATCCGGCCCTGGGGGCGGCGAGCGATCTTCTGGTGCGTCACGGCGGGACGGTCATCCTGTCGGAGACACCCGAGACCTATGGTGCGGAGCACCTGCTCACACGGCGCGCCACCAGCCGGGAGGTGGGCGAGAAGCTCGTCGGCCTCATGCGCTGGTGGGAGGACTACACGCGCCGCGAGGGCGCGGAGATGAACGCCAACCCCTCACCCGGCAACAAGGCGGGGGGGCTCACGACCATTCTCGAAAAATCACTCGGCGCGATGGCCAAGGCGGGCAGCACCAACCTCGTCGATGTCGTTGCCTACGCCGAAGAAGTGACGCAGCGGGGCTTCGTGTTCATGGACACGCCGGGCTACGACCCCGTGGCCGCCACCGGCCAGGTGGCAGGGGGCGCTAATCTCGTCTGTTTCACCACCGGCCGCGGCAGCGTGTTCGGCTGCAAACCCGCGCCTTCCATCAAGCTCGCGACCAACACGCCCATGTTCCGCCGCATGGAGGAGGACATGGACATCAATTGCGGCACGATCGCCGATGGCGACGAGGATGTCGCGGCTTGCGGCGAGCGCATTTTTGCGGCCATGCTGCGGGTTGCTTCCGGCGAGCGGACCAAAAGCGAGAGCTACGATTTCGGTGCCGACGAGTTCGCGCCGTGGACGCTCGGCGCGACCATGTAGGGCCGCTTCCGGCTACCGCGTCAGGGCCATTTCCGAAGATCGTGGCCGAGATAAAGCGGCACGATGTTGCGTCGTCCCGCCGCTTCCACGGCGACCGGCCCGAGGATGGTGAAGCGGCGGAACAGGTCGCCATAACTCGCAAGGACGGCGCCCATCCCCATGCGGGGTGCGATCAGCAGCACGTCGCGGCCGAAATTGTTGCGCGTTCCCGGCCGCAGCGCATCGGGCCAGAAGGCGAACTCCCGGCAATCGACGTTGAAGCAGAGCGTGCGCGTCCGCGGCCCCAGGGCGCGGGCGACCTTGCCCGTCTCGGCCCAGTTGATGCCGGCCATGATGGTGTTGCGACGGTTGAGCAGGCCGCGCGCGGCGAGTTGCTGGCGCAGCCCGTGCCAGTCCGCGACCTGCAGCCGTGTCCGCTCGGACCAGATCGCGCCGCTATGCACGATGACCACCCAGCCGACGAGAAGCGCGCCGAGCAGGATGGCGCTACGCCTGAGCCAGATGGCCTCGCGGGGCGGTGGCATCAGACCCAGCAGCGGGATGAGGAACAGGTAGCCCGGTGCTGGCCAGTGCACGAGCACGCCGAGCGAGAACAGCGCGACCAACGCGAACAGCAGCACGGAGGGGGTGGCGATGGCGACGCAGAGCCGCCGGCGTTGGTCGCGCCAGGCCGGCGCCAGGCGGCGGATGATCCACCACCACGACCACGGCAGTAGCAGGGCCGCGCCGCTCGCGAGCAGCAGGACGGGTCCTGCCGGATTGAAACGGTGACCGTCTGCCCGCCCGCCCTGGAAGGCCAGGCTGGCCCATTGGTGATGCGCGTTCCACCACAGCACGGGGCCGAAAACGGCCAGCGCCACCACCGCCGCCAGCCAGGGATGCGGCCGGCGCAGCCAGCGTCGCCCGCCGCTGAAAGTGGCGAGGTAGAACAGCACACCCACCGCCGGCAGCAGCGCCGAATACTTGGCATCCGCCGCCAGCCCGAGCGCCGCGCCGGCGGCGAGCCACCAGACAAGCCGGCCGCTATCCAGCGCCCGCAGGAACAGCACACCCGCGCCGAGGAGGGCGGTGATCAGCGGGCCGTCCGGCAGCACCCAACTGCCCATGGCGACGCCGAAGATAGGGGCGAGGTTCAACCAGAGTGCCGCGCGCACCCCGGCCCAGCGCCGCGCTTCCTCCGTGCCCGACGCGAGATCGTGGGTGACGCGCGCCATCAGCCAGGTTGAGACGGCGAACAGCAGGATGAACGGCGCGCGGACGACCAGCCTGGCTTCACTGCCCGCCAGGCGCACAGCACCGGTGACCAGCCACCAGGACAGCGGCGGGTGGTCAAAATAGCCCCAGGCCGGCACCCGCGCCGCTGCCACCATGTAGCTTTCGTCGACGCCGAGCCCGGTCGCCGCGGCGAACGCCAGCCGCACCAGCGTGGCAGCGGCGATCAGCAGCAGCAGCGCGCGGGCGGCGGTGAGCCGCCCGCCGCCGCTCAGGCTGCCACCACCTTCTGTGTCTGCTCGCCCAGCCCCTCGATGCCCAGCCGCATCGTCTGGCCCGGCTTGAGGAAGATCGGTGTCGGCTTCTTGCCCATGCCCACGCCGGGTGGCGTTCCCGTCGCGATCACGTCGCCCGGATGCAGCGTGATGAAGTGGCTCACGTAGCTCACGATCTGGACCACGTTGAAGATCATGGTCTTGGTCGAGCCGTCCTGCATGCGCACGCCGTCCACCTCGGTCCAGAGCCGCAGGTTCTGCGGGTCCGCGACCTCGTCCCTCGTCACCAGCCACGGCCCGGTCGGGCCGAACGTGTCGCATCCCTTGCCCTTGTCCCAGGTGCCGCCGCGCTCGATCTGGAACTCGCGCTCGCTGACATCGTTGATCACGCAGTAGCCGGCGACATGCGCCATCGCCTCGGCCTGTGTCACATAGCGCGCGGTGCTGCCGATGACGATACCGAGTTCGACTTCCCAGTCCGTCTTGCTCGAACCACGCGGAATTTTCACGTCGTCGTTCGGCCCGGAATAAGCACCCAGCGACTTGAGGAAGATGATCGGCTCCTTGGGAATCGCGGCGCCGGTCTCGGCCGCGTGGTCCGCATAGTTGAGGCCGATGCAAACGAAGTTGAGCGGCCGCGCGACGCAGGCGCCGAGGCGCGGGCTGCCGGCGACGAGAGGCAGGCTTGCCGGGTCGATGGCGGCGAGCTTCGCCAGTCCGGCCGGCGAGACGGCGCTGGCGTCGATGTCGCGAAGATGTGCCGAGAGATCGCGCAGCTTTCCCTCGCGATCGAGCATTCCCGGCTTCTCGGCGCCGACCGGACCATAGCGCAGCAGCTTCATGGTATGTTTCCCTTTGAACGGATGAGGCACGCCAACCCCGGACTGGCCGGGGCGGCCTGCTAGATGTGAGCTCTCCATAGGTTGTCCATCCGGTCCTGGCCGGGGAAGCTGGAGTTGCAGACTTCAGAGGTTCCCAGGAGGACCGGATGAACGTGCATAAGAATGCCCGGCTGACGATGCACAGTCGAGCCGAACTGGT
>JAGWQN010000036.1 GCA_028869995.1 Rhodospirillales bacterium | reverse complement strand
CGCCCGCCGCGGCCGCTGCGCCGGGCGCCCTGCCGCGGCCAGCGCCGCGCAAGCCGGAGGTGCTGGCGCATGTGCAGGCCCGCGGCGACGTCACCGTGCCGCTCGGCGCGTGGATGGGCGAGAAGGGTTCGGGCCGGTGGATCGAGGGTTTCGCGATCGCGCCTGAGGGCGTCGCCGCCGCCGACATCGAGTATCAGGCGGTACTCGGCAAGGGTTGGCTGTCGCCATGGGTGGAAGGGGCGCAATTCTGCGGCAGCCGCGGCATGGCCCTGCCGGTCCTGGGGCTGCGGGTTCGGCTTCGTAACGAAATCAGCAAGACCCGCTCGCTGCGCCTCGAGGCAAGCTTCGTCGACGGCAGCAGTGCCGGCCCCGTGGGCGACGGCGAGGTCTGCGAGAGCGCGTCGCTGGCGCCGCTCGAGGCCTTCCGCATCGAGATGATTCCCCGCGAAGAGAGCGCCGAGGGGGGGCGGGCGTCACGCCTGACCCGTCGACGCGCCTGATCGGGCGAAGCGTTGCGCTACCTCTTCGTCCATCAGAATTTCCCTGGCCAGTTCCTGCATCTGATCCGCAGGCTGCTGGCTGAGGGCGGGCATGACATCGTCTTCATCTCCGAGGCGAATGCCAACCAGATCGCCGGCGTGCGGCGCGTCGTCTATCGCGTGCCGGACTATGCGGCGGAGCCGATCCATCCGCACGCCCGCGAGTGGGACCGCGGCGTCCGGCGGGCCGAGCAGGTGGCCGGCGTCGCGCGCAACCTCAAGGCTCTTGGTTTCGAACCCGATATCATCATCGGCCATCATGGCTGGGGCGAACTGCTCGACCTGAAGCAGGTTTTTCCCTCAACGCCGATCCTTGGATATTTCGAATTCTATTACAGTCCCGTGGGCGAGGATGTCGGTTTCGACCCGGAGTTCCCCGCCGACGACGCCATCCGCGCGCGCATCCCCGGCATGAACCAGATCAACCACGCAGCGATCGCGCTCGGCGAGCACGGCCACAGCCCGACCGAATGGCAGCTCTCGCGCTACCCCGAATGGGCGCGCTCCCGCATCCGGCTGCTCAAGGAAGGGGTCCGGCTCGATGAGCTCGCGCCTGATCCCGCGGCGCGGCGGCGGCGCTTTGCGATCGGGGATTTCGTCGTCGAGCCGCGCGACCGGCTGGTGACGTATGTCGCGCGCAACCTCGAGCCCTATCGCGGCTATCACACCATGCTGCGGGCCCTGCCGTCGTTGCTGAAGCGCAAGGACGTCCGCGTCGTGATGCTGGGTGGCGACGATGTCAGCTACGGACCGAGGCTGGCTTCCGGCTCCTGGCGCGACCATTACCTCAAGGAGGTGCAGGGCAAGTACGACGCAAGCCGGGTGTTGATGCCCGGCCAGGTGCCCTACGACGTCTATCGCAGTCTGCTCCGGCGCTCCGACGTGCATGTCTATCTGACCTACCCGTTCGTCGTCTCCTGGTCGCTGCGCGAGGCGATGGGGGCTGGATGCGCCATCGTCGCCGCCGATGTCGCGCCGGTGCGCGAGTTCATCACCGATGGCGAAACCGGCCTGATGACGCCGGCGCTCGATCCGGCGAGGCTGGCGCACAACGTGCTCGGACTGCTTGAGGACCGCGATCGCGCCGCGGCCCTGCGCCACGGCGCGCGGGCCTGGGCGGAGAAGCATCTGCGCATGGAGGATTATCTCGATGCGTATCAGGCGATGATCGCCGGCATCACCGGATCGCAGGCGAAAGCCCGGGAACCGGCGCGCGAGCCCTCGTCCGCCAGGCCGCGCCAGCGCGCTAGGACCGCCGCACCCGCGGCGCGGCGGCGGGCGCCGCCGGTCGCGCGCCGCTGAGGCTCCGCCTCAGGTGCCGCGTGACGGATAGCTCGCGCTCATCCCCGCGCGAACGTCCTGCTGCAGGCCATATTGGGGGAAGGGGTAGCGGAAGCCATTCCGCGCCAGGGCCTGCATGCCGGCGATGGCCTGGTCGAGCTGCTCCGGCGGCAGCGCCATGAGCATCTCGTCATCGAGAACGCCGCCATAGCGGCGCTCGGCGAAACAGGGGATGGAAAGGCTCGGCTCGCGCCGCACCAGCGCGCGGCCCCAGGAGTCGGCGCAGGCGGATTCGCCGACGACGCTCCAGTCGAACCGGCGGTAGCCCGACCATTGCAGTCCGTTGATGAAATACATCATCGCCCCCGGCGTCGCATAGAACAGGGCGATGTCCGGCGGGTCGAGCCGGCCCGCGGCGAGCGGGGACACGACGAGAGCTTCGTAGCGCCCGTCCTCGACGCAGTGCATCGCCGCCTGGTGCGCGCGCGCGTCGGCGTCGGTCGCGAACCAGACGCCCGTCATGTGCGCGCCCGACTGCCAGGCCGCGTCCTTGGCGCCGCCGAGCCCCACCACCGCGCGGCATTGCGCGCCGACGAGGTCTGCGGCGGTGATGCCGACGGTCCAGCCCAGGCGGGCCGCCTGTCCCACGGCCTGGTCCAGCGTGTGGACCGCCTGCGGCCGGCGGATCCGCGGGATCGCCTCCATCGCCGCGCGATCGGCGAACAGCTTCATCCCGAAGGGGAAGCTGCGCAGCCGCAGCAGCTGCTCGAGCGTGGCGGCCAGCGCCGCCCAATCCCGTGTTGTCAT
The DNA here is from genome assembly GCA_028869995.1 of Rhodospirillales bacterium. Taxonomy (GTDB): domain Bacteria; phylum Pseudomonadota; class Alphaproteobacteria; order Acetobacterales; family Acetobacteraceae; genus JAJXXT01. Next base: position 3,573 of record JAGWQN010000036.1, on the reverse strand, counting down.
GACCGTCCTCCCGGACCGTTCCCGTCCGGCAGCATCGCGCAGAAGCGGGCCGCTGTCAGGCGGCGCGGGCCAGCCGCAACTCGCTCCAGATGGTCGCCAGCGAGTCCAGGAGATGCGCGACGTCGGCCTCGGTATGCAGGGGGCATGGCGTGATGCGCAGGCGCTCGGTCCCGCGGGCGACGGTCGGGTAGTTGATCGGCTGGACGTAGATGCCGAACTCGTCGAGCAGGCGGTCGCTGATCTGGCGGCAGAGCAGCGGATCGCGGACCATCACCGGCACGATGTGGCTGGGGTTGGCGCGATGCGGAATGCCGCGCGCATCGAGCCCCGCCCGCACCTGTGCCACGCGTGCGTGCATCTGCTCGCGCTCGGCCGAGGAGGCCCGGAGGTGACGGACCGAGGCGATGGCGCCGGCGGCCACCGCGGGGGGCGGCGAGGAGGAGAAGATGAAACCCGAGGCGAAGCTGCGCACGAAGTCGCACATGGCGGCCGAGCCGGCGATGTAGCCGCCGACCACGCCGAACGCCTTGGCCAGCGTTCCCTCGATCACGGTCAGCCGGTGCGCCACCGCCTCACGCTCGGAGATGCCGCCGCCATGCGGGCCGTAAAGCCCGACCGCATGCACTTCGTCGAGATACGTCATCGCGCCATAGCGGTCGGCGAGGTCGCAGATGGCGGCAATCGGCGCGATGTCGCCGTCCATCGAGTAGACGCTCTCGAAGGCGATGAGCTTGGGGCGGTCGTCGGGAAGGGCGGCAAGCCGGCGCTCGAGGTCGGCGAGGTCGTTGTGCGCGAAGATCTGCCGCTCGGCGCGGCTGTGGCGGATGCCCTCGATCATCGAGGCATGGTTGCCCGCATCGGAGAGCACCACGCAGCCAGGCAGCTTCGCGGCGATGGTGCACAGGGTCGCCCAGTTGCTCGCATAGCCGGAGGTGAACATCAGCGCCGCCTCCTTGCCGTGCAGGCCGGCAAGCTCGCGCTCGAGGATCACGTGATGGTGGTTGGTGCCCGAGATATTGCGCGTCCCGCCCGATCCCGCGCCACAGGCATCGATCGCCGCATGCATCGCGGCGAGCACGGCGGGGTGCTGGCCCATGCCGAGATAGTCGTTGGAGCACCAGACCGTCACCTCGCGCCCGCCGCCGCGCCCGCGCAGGGTTGCCTTGGGGAATTGCCCGGCGCGTCGTTCGATGTCGATGAAGACGCGGTAGCGCCCTTCGCGCTTCAGGCCCTCAAGTTCGCTTTGGAAGAAGGCTTCGTAATCCATTCCCGACCCTCCGTGCGGCACGTTGCGGACACCACCACCACTCCCCCGCCTCGTGGCGGCGCGGCAGGTTCCCGGGCAAGGCTTCGTGTCGGCCGGCTCATAGCATATCGCGGACGCAAGGGCAGGGGGCCACGCGCCGAAGCGGAAACGGCGTTGCGCCTTTCCTGAAGGTCCGTTAACTCTCTCCCATCAGGGGGAACGGCGGGCGAGATGGCGGGGCAGGAGATTGCGGCGTCGTGGCTGCCTGTCGCCCTGCCGGCCCGGCCCGGCGGGTGGCTTGGCGCCTTCGTGCTCGCCGTCGCGCTGCTTGCGCCGGCGCTGGCGCAGGCGCAGGGCCTGCCGCCCGCGGCGCAGTCGGTGCCGCAGGGCTCGCCGGTGCCGCGTATCATTCCGCCATCACAACCATCGGTCGGCCCGGCCACGTCGCAGCCGCCCGCTGCCCCGGCGCCGACCCCCGCCCGGTTCGTCACCGTCAGGTCCGTCAGCGTCGTCGGCTCCACGATCTATCCCCAGGCCGAACTCGCCAGGCTGACCCAGGGCCTGGTGGGCCGCGTGCTGCTGTCGCGCATCGAGGCGGCGCGGCTCGCGATCCTCAACACCTACCGGCGCGACGGCTACCTGCTCACGGCCGTCAACGCGCGGCTGGACGCGGCGGGGCGTCTGACCTTCTCGGTCGTCGAGGGCCGTATCGCCGACGTCAAGCTTGCCGGCGATATCGGGCCGGCGGGCACGCAGGTCCTGCGCTTCCTCAACCACCTCACCCGCGTGCAGCCCATCAACAATGCCAGCCTCGAACGCTGGCTGCTGCTGGCGCAGGACATTCCCGGCGTCACGGTGCACGCGGTGCTGCGCCCCTCGACCACAGCGCCCGGCGCGCTGGAGCTGATCGCGCAGCTCAAGCGCAAGCCCTTCTCGGCTTTGCTCACGGCCGACAACCGCGGCGCGCCGTTCACCGGGCCGGAGGAAGCGCTGGCGGTGATCGACGCCAACAGCTTCACTTCCTTCGGCGAGCAGACGCAGGTCGCGCTGTTCCACACCCTCAACGACACCGAGAATTTCGGGCAGGCCTCGGTCTCCATGTTCCTCGGCGGCTCGGGGCTGCGGCTGAACGTCTACGGTGGTGCCGGTCACACAGACCCCTCCGGCCAGCTGCGGACCTCGGGCTATGCCGGCGTCACCGAGGTCGGCGGGTTCGCCCTCACCTATCCGCTGATCCGCGCGCGCGTGCAGACACTCTCGCTCGGCCTTTACTTCGATGTCACGGACGGCTCGATCAACACCGGCGCGCCGGTCTCGACGCTGGCCAGCCGCGACGCGGTGCGCGCGCTGCGTGTGGGCGCAGAATACGTACGCCACGACGTCTGGCTCGGCGATGCCTTCCCGGCCACGGACTTCGCCCGGCTGCGGGTCTCGCGCGGGCTGCCGATCCTCGGCGCCTCGCGCCGTGGCGACCCGATGGCCGAGCGGCTCGGCGAGGTTCCGGACTTCACCAAGGTCGACGCCGAGTTGAGCCGCACGCAGACGCTGTTCTCGCCCTGGCGGGGGGCGAGCGTGGCCGTGATGGGTCTGGTCACCGGCCAGTATTCGCCGAGCGTGCTGCCGCCGTCCGAGACCTTCTATCTCGGCGGCTCGCAATACACGCGTGGCTTCTATTCCGGCGAGGTGTCCGGCGATTCCGGCCTGGCCGCGACCGCGGAACTGCAGCTCAACACCGGCTTCAGCACCATCTTGTTCGGCAGGGTGACGCGCATCGCCAGCCAGTTCTACATCTTCGCCGACTGGGGCGAGACCTGGGAAAGCCAGCGCATCGACCCCAACCACCGCGTGCAGTCCGAAGGCATCGGCGTTCGCACGGCATTGAATTCAAATATCGAGTTCGATCTCGAGGGTGTCATGCGCTCCACGCGCCAGCCCCAGGGCACCGCCGCCACGGTGGCACCGCTGCACGCGGATGCCGTCTATTGGCGCGTGCTGATGCGGTTCTGAGGCGAAGGGCATGCGTATGACCAGGCGAGCCGGAGCCGCAGGGGGCAGCACGACGGACGCACGCGGCGAAGCACGGGTTGCCGTGCCGGTCGCGCGGCTGCGCCGGCCGCGCGCCGCCCTGCTCACCGCGACCGCGCTGCAGGCCGCCTCGCTCACGGTGGTGCTGCTGGCGCGCCCGGCGCGCGCCCAGAGCGTGGCGCCGACGGTTTTACCGAGCGGTGGGCGGGTGATTGGGGGTGCGGCGACGATTGGGCGGAGCGGGAGCACGCTGACGATTGAGCAGTCGACGCCGGAGGCGGCGATTGACTGGCAGAGTTTTT
>JAGWQN010000035.1 GCA_028869995.1 Rhodospirillales bacterium | reverse complement strand
GTGCGCAAGGTGACGGACGCGCTGGACGCGGTCGGCAACACCACCAAGGCGGTGACCAAGGGCTATGCGATCGGCTCCGCGGGGCTGGCCTCGCTGGTGCTGTTCGCGGCCTATACGGAGGACCTGCGCCACTACTTCCCCAAGCTCGACGTCAAGTTCGCGCTGCAGGATCCGTACGTGGTGATCGGGCTCTTCATCGGCGGCCTGCTGCCCTACCTGTTCGGGGCGATGGGCATGACCGCTGTCGGCCGCGCCGCGGGCAGCGTGGTCGTCGAGGTGCGCCGGCAGTTCAAGGAAATCCCGGGCATCATGGAGGGCAAGGCGAAGCCGGATTACGGTCGCGCTGTTGACCTGCTGACCCGCGCTGCGATCCGCGAGATGATCGTGCCCTCGCTGCTGCCGGTGCTGGCGCCGATCGCGCTGTTCGTCGTCGTCTCGATCGTCGCGAGCGAGACCGCGGCCTTCTCGGCCCTGGGCGCGATGCTGCTCGGCACGATCGTGACCGGGCTGTTCGTTGCCATCTCGATGACCTCGGGTGGTGGCGCGTGGGACAACGCGAAGAAGTACATCGAGGAAGGCCATTTCGGTGGCAAGGGCAGCGATGCCCACAAGGCCGCGGTGACCGGCGACACGGTGGGCGACCCGTACAAGGACACGGCGGGCCCGGCGGTGAACCCGATGATCAAGATCACCAACATCGTGGCGCTGCTGCTGCTGGCGATCCTGGCGCGCCTGATGGGCTGACAGCACGATACGACGGTCCGGAGCGGCGTGGCGCCGCTGCGGACCGTCGGTCTGCCTGTCGCGAAGGCCGGGACACAAGCCCGGAGATCCAACGAAAAGGCGGCCATCGGCCGCCTTTTTTCGTGGCCTGCTAGTCGAGCAGTCGGGCGCGCAGCATCTCCAGCCGCGCCGTATCAAGGCCGATCCGCTCGAGAAGATAGGCTTCGAGCGTGCCGTGCCACTGATGAATGGCATCGAACGCAGCGCCGAGCAGCGAGCTGTGGACCGATTGCAGCATGCGCGCCGCCTCCTCCGGCAGCGTCGAGGCGACGTCCTCGTCCGGCACCCAGAGCCGCGTGGTCGCGAGATAGTCCTCGCGGATCGCCTCCTCGCGCACGCCGAGGGCGGCGAGGATCAGCGCCGCGCCGAAGCCGGTGCGATCCTTGCCCGCGGTGCAGTGGAACAGCAGCGGCACACGCTGCTCGCTCAGCAGAAGCGTGAACAGGGCGCGGTACTGCGCCGCCCATTCGATGGCATAGGCGGCATAGGCGCGCGCCATCATCGCGCGCATCTCTTCGGCCGTACCCTCGCCACTCTCGGCCATCTCGCGCAGGCGCGGACCGATCGAGGGCTCGATCGAGAGCGTGACCTCGTTGAAGCCATGCTCGACGTTGGGAACCTTGGCGCGCTCATCGGCCCCGCGCAGATCCACCACGGTGCGCAGCCCGAGCCCCTGCAGCGCGCGGGTGTCGGCCTCGGTGATGCGCGCGAGGCGCGCGGCGCGGAAGACCTGGCCGAACCTCACTCTCCTGCCGTCGCGCGTCGGCCAGCCGCCGAGGTCGCGCACGTTGCTGGCGCCTTCGAGCGGGATGACGCGGGGCAGTGGCGGCGAGTCCTCGTCCATGGCTCCTTCTCGGCGCCTGCGCGGATGTTGGCAAGCGGTGGCAGGCGACCGTCCCACCCCCGGCGCGGCCCATCGACGACGTCGTCACCGGGCACAGCCGCGCGATGAAACAGCACGCCCCGATCGTGGATTTTTCAGGGCAGCGGCTCGCGCGGCTCGTCGCGCACCCGCTCGCGCCAATCCGCGAGCACGTCGGCGAGCGTGGTCGGCCAGGCAATCGCGGGCTGCCAGCCCAGCACCGCCCGCGCCCGAGCGGCGTCCCCGCACGGGCTCAGCACGTCCGCGGCCCGCTCGCCGGCGGCAGGCACGATCCGCGGTGCAACGGCGGCAAGCGCGAGCAAGGCCGCGAGCACGTCGCCGATCGGGCGCGCGGTGCCGCTCGCGATGTTGAACGCGCCGCGCCCACCGCCGAGCGCGTGGCGCAGCGACAGCACATAGGCGCGCGCGACGTCGCGCACGTCGAGGAAGTCGCGTGCCGTATCGAGCCGGCCCACCGTCATCACCGGCGCCTGCCGCCCGAGGGCGATGCGGCAGATCTGCCGGGCGAAGGCCGGAACCACGAACGCGGCGCTCTGGCCGGGGCCGGTATGGTTGAACGCCCGCAGCCGCACCGCGGCCAGGCCGGGAATGGCCGCGACCGCCAGGTCCGCGGCGGCCTTGGTCGCGGCATAGGGGGTGAGCGGCGCGAGCGGGGCGTCCTCGCCGAGCGGTGCCGCGCCGAAGGATCGGCCATAGACCTCGGACGACGAGGCAAGAACGAAGGCCGGGCCACCGCCTTGCGCAGCGAGCGCATGGGCGAGGGCGACGGTGCCGCCATGGTTCACCGCCCAGGCCCGGGCCGGGTCGCGCCGCGCCTCGGCCGGGATCGCGATCGCCGCGAGGTGGACAACACCCTGGGGCCGCGTGCGCGCCACCAGGCGACGCACGCCAGCATGGTCGGTGATGTCGAGCCGCTCCAGAGGGCGGGCCTCGCCGCAGCCGATCAACTCCGCGTCGGGAAACGCCTGCGCCAACGCGGGCATGAGATGCGCACCGACGAAGCCCGAGGCGCCCGTCACCAGCAGCCGCATGGTCAGCGGGCGGGTCCCCGCAGCTCGACGCGGGTCGTAACCGAACCCAGACGCGCGCGGTGGCGCGCCAGGTCCGCCTCGACCATCTCGGCGGCCATCTCCTCGAGCCCGATCTGCGGCTCCCAGCCCAGTTCCCGGCGTGCGCGCGCGGCATTGCCGAGCAGCACGTCCACCTCTGCAGGGCGCATCAGCGCCGGGGTGCTGCGCACATGCTCCTCCCAGGCCAGACCGGCATGGCCGAAGGCGATCGAGCAGAACTCGCGTATCGTCGTGGTCCGGCCGGTCGCGACCACGAACTCCGAGGGCTGTGACTGCTGCAGCATCAGCCACATGGCGCGCACGTAGTCGCGCGCATGACCCCAGTCGCGGCTGGCGTCGAGGTTGCCGAGCGCAAGCTCGCTCGCCAGGCCGAGCTTGATGCGCGCGACGCCATCGGTGATGCGACGGCTGACGAACTCGATGCCGCGCAACGGGCTCTCGTGGTTGAAGAGGATACCGGCGGAGGCGTGCAGGCCGAAGCTCTCGCGGTAGTTGATCGTCATCCAATGCGCGTAGAGCTTCGCCGCGCCGTAGGGCGAGCGCGGGTAGAACGGCGTCTTCTCGGTCTGCACCGGCTCCTGGATCTTGCCGAACATTTCCGACGAGGACGCCTGGTAAAAGCGAGCCGTGGGACAGGCGATCCGCACCGCCTCGAGCATGTGCACGGCGCCGATGCCGGTCACGGTGCCGGTGAGGACCGGCTGCTGCCAGGACGAGGCGACGAAGCTCTGGGCGGCGAGGTTGTAGACTTCGTCCGGCCGCACCTCGGCGACGATGCGCAGCGTGGCGCCGACATCCAGCAGATCACCGTCGTGCATCTCGATCTGATCGAGTACGCCGAGCCAGCGCAGCCTCTCGCCGATAAGGTCCGCCGAGGCCGAGCGGCGCAGCAGGCCATGCACCTCATAGCCCTTGCCCAGCAGGAAGGCGGCCAGATAGGCCCCGTCCTGGCCGGTGATCCCGGTAATCAGCGCGCGTGGCATGGCGTCGATCCTTCCATCGCGGGCGGCACTAGAGAAGGCCCGCAGAGCTGTCCAACCCGAGCGTCTTGATCGCGTCCAGCACCGCCTTGACGTCCTGCGCGCGGGCCCGCGGCAGGGCGAGCACCGCGTCCGGCGTGGCCACCAGCACCACATCCTCGAGGCCGACGACGGCGGCAAGCGTGCCCTCGCCGCGGACGTAGCAGCCGCGCGCGTCGATCGCGAGCGAACGCCCGGCGGTGACGTTTCCCGCGGCGTCCTTCGTCCCCAGCTCCCACAGCGCCGCCCAGGAGCCGACGTCCGACCAGCCGAGGGAGGCCGGGACGACGACGTTGCGCGACGATTTCTCGGCCACCGCGTAGTCGAGGCTGATGTTGCGGCAGGCGCCGAACGCGGCGGCACCGAGACGGATGAAATCGGCGTCGGCGGTGGACCGGGCCACGGCCTCGCGCACGCTGGCCAGCACGTCCGGGGCGTGGCGTTCGAACTCGCCGATCAGCGTCGCCGCGGTGAAGACGAACATCCCGGCATTCCACAGGAAGCGGCCGGAGGCGAGGTAGGACTCGGCCGTCGCGCGGTCCGGCTTCTCGACGAAGCGGGTGACACGGAACGCACCCTCGATGCCGGCGATGGGCTCGCCCTGCTCGATGTAGCCGTATCCCGTCTCGGGCGCCGTCGGGCTCATGCCGAAGGTGACGACATGGCCGGCGCGCGCCGCCGCCACCGCGACGCCGACGGCGCGACGCAACGCGGCCTCATCGCCGATCGCCGCGTCGGCGGCCATCATCCACAGCACCGTCGCGGGCGACGCCTCGGCCACCAGGAGGGCGGCGGCGAGGATCGCGGGCCCGGAGTTGCGGCCCACCGGCTCGAGAACGATGCGCGAGCCGGTGATGCCGAGTTCGCGCATCTGCTCGGCGACGACGAAGCGGTGGCTTTCGTTGCAGACGACGATCGGCGGGGCGAAGTCCTCGCCCGGCGCCAGCGGCGTGATCGCGCGCGCCGCGGTCTCCTGGATCATGGTGCGGCCGGACAGCAAACGCTGGAACTGCTTCGGCGCGGCCTGGCGCGACAGCGGCCAGAGCCGTGTCCCGGAGCCGCCCGAAAGGATCACCGGACAGATCATGCGTACCTCCACCCCGCCGGATTGGCACGCGGTCCGCGCCGGCGCTAGATTCCCCCGCGTCGGGCGGGACCTTCTGCGATGAAAATCTGCATCTTCGGCGCCGGCGCCATCGGCGGGCATCTCGCCGCGCGCTATGTCCGCGGCGGGGCTGATGTCTCGGTCGTCGCGCGCGGCGCCTATCTCGAAGCGATCCGCGCGAACGGCCTCACCGTCGCCGCACCGGATGCGTGTTTCCATGCGCGCGTGCGCGCCAGCGCCGACCCCGCGGAACTGGGGCCGCAGGATGCGGTGATCGTGACGGTCAAGGCGCCGGCGCTGCCCGCGGTCGCTGCGACCATCGCGCCGCTGCTCGGCCCCGAGACGCCGGTCGTGTTCGCGATGAACGGCATCCCCTGGTTCTATTTCGACTTCCATGGCGGCCGGCTCGATGGCCACGTGCTGGCGCGGCTCGACCCCGGGGGCGCGCTGCGGCGCGCGATCGGGCCGCGACGGGCGCTCGCCGGCGTCGTCTACTCGGCGTGCACGGTGCTGGAACCCGGACAGATCGGCGTCGAGCACGACCGCAACCGGATCGTGCTCGGCGAGCCCGACAACCGCCGCTCCGCCCGCGCCGAGGCGCTGGCCGAGCCGCTCCGGCGCGGCGGCTTTCGCGTCGATGTCACCGACCGGATGCGCGATGCGATCTGGGAGAAGCTGTTCCTGAACCTGGCGTCCGGTCCGCTCGCGGTGCTCGCGCAGTCGGCGCCGGCCGGCTATGCCCGCAAGCCGGGCGTCGCCGAGGCGATCCGCGGGATCGTGGCGGAGGCGATGGGCATCGCGCGGGCCCTGGGCTGCTCGCCCGCGAGCGATGTCGAGACGCAGATCGCGCGGGCGGCAACGATGACGCACAAGCCCAGCATCCTGCAGGACCTCGAGCTGGGACGGCCGATGGAGGTCGACGGCATCTTCGCCGCGACGCTCGACCTGGCGCGGCTGGCGGGGGTCGCGACCCCGATGCTCGACCTGCTGATCGCCCTACTCAAGACGCGGGCACGGGTCGCGGGGCTTTACGCCTGAGCGGGCTCTCGGCCGGGCTCCTGGCCGAGCACCCAGCCTTCCCAGCGCCGTATGGCGAGATCGTCGGGGATGTGGTCGGGACGCTGGCCGTCGACGACGGCGATGACGCACAACACGCCCAGGAGACAGTCGAAGCGGTCCTCGCCCGCCGCGTCGGTGCCGAACCCGTCCGCGAGGCTTTGCGCGAGGGCGGGCGACGGGCGGACGGCGAGGCGTCGTATGGCGGCACCGAGCGCCGGCGCCATCGCCACACGGTCGGCCTGCCGGCGCTTGCTGCCCTGGCGGCGAACGCCGAGCTGGACCATCGCATCGGCGGGATAGGTCTCGGCCAGCACCACGCCGCCGCCGGCCGCCGCGCAACGGGCGAGGAGCGCGTGCAGGCCTCCCTCGAAGGGCCAGAGCCGCGGCGGGCAGGAGGACAGCAGGCCGGGCACCACCATGTCGTGCCAGGCGGAGAGTGCCGATTTGCCTGCCTGGTTGGCGCCGAGGGTCCAGAACAACGGCGCGCCCGCGGGGCGCGCGCCGGTCGCCGCATCGCAGGCGCGGCCGAGGGAAGGGATGCCGAGTGCGGCCGCATGGGCGGCGCGCGTCATGCCCGCGCGGCCCCGGCGCGGATAGAAGGGCCGGTCGGGCGAGACCTCCGCCAATGTGTCGCAGACGCGGAAGAACTCCGGACGCTCCGCAAGCCCCCGCAGAAAGGCGGGAAAATCGGGCGCACGCACGTGGGCGGCAGCGTAGGCGGCCGGCAGGCCGAGCGGGAGATCCACGCCCAGCGCCACGGCGCCACCCGCGGCGCGCGCCGCCAGCCTGACCAGGAGCGTCGCCGGGTCGCCCACCGCTTCGGGAGCGCAGAGGTGCCAGCCCCGCGGGGTGCGGCTGGCAACCGCCATCCAGCGCTTGCGCGCATTGACGCTCCAGTCGGCGTGCGCAGCCAGGCGCGGCTGGACTTCGGCCGGCGGAGAAGCTCTAGAGGGGCTTATGCGCCCGGTCCAACAGACGCGAGAACAGTCCCGGCTTTTTCGGCGTGTCCGGCTTTTCCGCCGCCGCTGCCTTCCGGGCCGCGTCCCTCTCCCGGTCTTTGGCGGCGAGCCATTGGTCGAGGCTCAGGCCAGCCTTGGCCGCTCGCTTCGTCTCATAGGCGCGCTGTGCATCGGTCATCTGCTTCATGCCGGCCGCCTTAGCATGGCCCCCCGCCGATGACACCCCGCGCATGACCGCACGGCTCAAATCGGCGATCTGGGTGCAGGCCACGCTGCGCACGGGGATCAACGGCGTCGTGCTGCACAAGGGCGACCCGGATGCCGGCGGCATCCTGGTGGTGCTGCGCGGGCGGCAGGGCCTGGCCATTTTTTCGCGCATCACGGGGGCCGACGGCGAGCCGGCCTGGCTGCGCGCCGTCGGTCCGCAGCCGCTGGCAGAAGCGGAGGCGGACGCCTACATCGCCCGCCAGACCGGACGCGACCCTGATTTGTGGGTCATCGAGCTGGAGACGCCGGATCTCGTGCTTCCCTTCGAGGGACGGATCGTCAGCTGATCTGCGGCCAAGAATCCCGGACCTGGGTCAAGCGGCAACAGAGTGTTGCGGTTAGGCCACAGCCCGACTCACGAATGGCGGCAATTGTGTGTCCGGGCTGGCGGTGACCTCAGGTTGAAGCTAGTTATTTGCCGGTGATTCGGGGCCAAGCGGCCTCAGGTGCCTGCTTGCCGGCACCGGAAACGAACGGAGAAATTCATGAAAACGCGTTCCATGCTGCTCGCCGCGAGCATTCTGGCCGTACCCGCCCTCGCCTCGGCGCAGCCGGTGAACGGGCTTTACATCGGCGGCGGCCTCGGACTGAACTTCCTCCAGTCGGTGCGGGCGACGGACAATCCCAGCGGCAACAAGGCCACTTGGGGCACGGGCGTCGGCCCGGTGGTCGTCGGCTCGATCGGCTGGGGCTTCGGCAACGGCCTGCGCGCTGAGGTCGAGGCGAATTTCCGCCACAACACGCTGCATAACAGCTCGCCTCTCGCGGGCGGCACGCTGCAGACCTACGGCGTGATGGCCAACGCTCTCTACGACTTCGATGTGGGCGCCAGCTGGATCTACCCGTATGTCGGCGTCGGCGTCGGCTACGAGGCCGAGAACCTTCGCGGCGGACATGTCGGAAACGTGACGGTCAACAACTCGACGAAGGGCGGGTTTGCGGCGCAGGGGATCATCGGCGCGGCCTTCCCGATCGAGTCCGCGCCGGGCCTGTCGGTGACCGCGGAATACCGTTTCATGGATGTGTTGCACAACCCGAGCTACGCCACCAGCAATCCCGGCGAATCGATCAAGCTCGGCGATCAGCTGCATCACTCGATCCTGATCGGGCTGCGCTACGCCTTCAACGCCGCGCCCCCGCCCCCGCCGCCGGCCCCGGCTCCCGCCGCGGCACCGGCACCGGCTCCCGCCCGCACGTATCTCGTGTTCTTCGACTGGGATAAGGCGGACCTGACGGCCCGCGCCCGGTCCATCATCGCCGAGGCCGCCCACGCATCGACACGGGTCAACACCACCCGCATCGAAGCCAACGGCTACACGGACCTCTCGGGTACCGCCGCCTACAACATGGACCTGTCGGTCCGCCGCGCCAACGCTGTGGCGGCGGAACTGGTCCGCGACGGCGTGCCGAAGAACATCATCTACGTGAAGGGTTTCGGCGAAACGCATCCGCTGGTGCCCACGGCCAACGGTGTTCGCGAGCCGCAGAACCGTCGCGTCGAGATCATCCTGAAGTAACGGCGAGCTTCTCGCCTGGATGGGAAAAGGGCGCCTCACGGCGCCCTTTTTCATGCCTGGGACCTGCCTCGCTGCCGCTTCACGGCTCGATGACGTCGCGGGCGGCGCCACGGCGCTCGATCGGTCCGAGCCGAGCGGGCCCGGGCGAGCCGCCCCTACGCGGCTTGCCTTCGTCTGTTTCCGGCCTTGGGCACCCGGACCACGATTCGTTCGGATCGGACAGCATCCTGCCGGACCTGATCGCCGTGGTCCTCAGAATCGAGGCGCCCGCCTTCAGCGACAGACGGCGAACTTGTAGGGCTGGTCGATCGGCTTGGTGCTCGCGTAGGAGGACAGCGCCGCCGCGGACGGCAGCGCCATCACGTCATTGAAGCGGCCGATATTCTGCTCGCAGAAGGTGACCCCTTCCTGCGTGCCGATCTCGCTCTGGGCATTGGCGAGCGCGGTGATGTAGTTGTCGTGCTCGGCCTGCGCCGATCCCCCGTAATTGCGCCGGAAATAGCTGGCGAGAGTCTTGTCGTCGGCCGCGAGCACCGAACGATAGCGACCGACGAAACGGTTGTACTGCGAGCGCGCGTCGCAGGAGAGCGCGGTCACCATGAGCCGGCTCTTGAGACCCTCGACCTCGATGGCGGCGAGTTCAGGTGGCTTGGCACAGTAGGGGGCGGGCGGTGCGTCGATGTGGCCGACGCGAAAAGCAGCCTGGGGAGCCGGTGCCTGCGCCTTGTGGGCGCAGCCAAAGAGAAGCAGCAGGCCGGCGGCGATGACGGGGACGGCAATCGGACGCATCGAGGACTCCGAGGGGGATAGCACCAGGAAGGCGGGACAAGACGCTGCAGCGCGGAGAATGGGGCGTGGGGTAGCGGAGGTGGCGGTGCCGCTGCAACCGGTCCGGCGGATCCCGCCGGAGCACACGGTGGGCGGCCGCGGCGGTTGTTGCAGGCCGGCAGCCATGTCCCTGTCACGCCGCGCAAGGCAAGCCGGCGAGCCAACGGCAGAATGGGCGTGGGTGAGCAAGGCCGCGGAGCGGCGGGCATGTCGCGGACCGGGCGCCGGTCCGGCCGGATAGGGAGCGTGTTGTCGTGCGCTTCGGGGGCAGCATGCATCTCGGATAAAAATCACCATCCCTGATGGCGATTTGATGGTGCCGAAGGGTGCGGCGCCCCTGATCGCCGCGCTTCTCGGGCAAGCGCGCGTCGAAGGCGGGCATCGGGCGGACCGCTGACCTGAGCTGAGCTGGGCTGGGCCGGGGTCCATCGCACCGCGCGGCACCCAGGGGAAGGCGTTGGCCGAGCGGCTGGCGCCCGCGAACACGCTGCGGGGATTTGGCGGCGGCGGCGGGCTGGAGCAGAATGGCGGCAACGCCAGACCCAGCAAATGGAGACGCACCATGGCCGATGCGACGTACCCCGAGGTTTCCCTTTTCATCGATGGCGCCTGGACCCAGGCGTCCGGCGGCAAGCACCTCACCGTGCTGAACCCCGCGACGAGCGAGGCCCTCGGTACCGTGGCCCATGCCGGCAAGGCTGATCTCGACCGGGCGCTGGAGGCGGCGCAAAAGGGGTTCGAGGCTTGGCGCAAGGTGTCGGCCTTTGAGCGGGCCAAGGTCCTGAAGCGCGCCGCCACGCTGATGCGCGAGCGCGCCGACAGCATTGCGCCACTGATGACCATGGAGCAGGGCAAGCCGGTGGCAGAGGCCAAGGGCGAGCTGCTCGTCGGCGCCGACGTGATGGAGTGGTTCGGCGAAGAGGCGCGCCGGGCCTATGGCCGGGTGATCCCGGCGCGGGCGGACGGCGTCTACCAGCTCGTCATCAAGGAGCCTGTCGGGCCGGTGGCTGCCTTCACCCCCTGGAACTTCCCGGTCAATCAGGCCGTGCGCAAGGTCTCCGCCGCGGTCGCTGCGGGCTGCTCCATCATCCTCAAGGGCCCGGAAGAGACGCCGGCCTCGTGTGCGGAACTGGTGCGCGTCTATGCCGACGCCGGCGTGCCGGCCGGGGTGGTGCAGCTGGTCTACGGCATTCCCTCGGAGATCTCGGAGTATCTCATTCCGCACCCGATCATCCGCAAGATCTCCTTCACCGGTTCGACGGCGGTGGGAAAGCAGCTCGCCGCCCTGGCAGGATTGCACATGAAGCGGGTGACGATGGAGCTCGGCGGGCACGCACCTGCGCTGGTGTTCGAGGACGCTGACATCGACGCCGCCGCGAAGATCCTGGCCGCGAACAAGTTCCGCAACGCGGGCCAGGTCTGCGTCGCGCCGACGCGGTTTCTGGTGCAGGAAAGCGTGTATGAGAAGTTTGTCGAACGTTTCGTGACCATCGCGAAGAACATCAAAGTCGGTAGCGGTCTCGAGGCTGGGACGACGATGGGGCCGCTGGCCAATGCCCGACGGGTGACGGCGATGGAGGGCTTCATCGCGGACGCCGTGCAGAAGGGGGCGGCGGTGCGCACCGGCGGCAAGCGCATCGGCAACAAGGGCAACTTCTTCGAGCCCACCGTGCTGACCGAGGTCACGACCCAGATGCGCGCGATGAACGAGGAGCCGTTCGGGCCGCTCGCGCTGGTCGCAGCGTTCAAGAAGACCGAGGACGCGCTGGCGGAAGCCAATCGCCTGCCCTACGGGCTCGCCGCCTATGCGTACACGCGCTCGGCGGCGACCGCGAACAAGGTGGCGACCGCCGTCGAATCGGGGATGATGTCGATCAACCATCACGGGTTGGCGCTGCCGGAGGTTCCGTTCGGCGGGGTTAAAGACTCCGGGTATGGTTCGGAGGGTGGGCTCGAGGCGATGGAAGCCTATCTGAACACCAAGTTCGTGACCCAGGCCTCCGCGTAACCGGCAGCGCCGGCCAACCGCTCCGGTGCCCGCCTGGCGCCGGAGCGGTTTTTTGTCTCGGGTGCATGGGCGAGACCTGGCTCGAACACGCACCAGGACCGCGGGCTTGCATCGCGGCGAGGTGACCCAAGGACCCTATCGCCGATCATCGGAATCGGCAGCCTGCTCCGCCGAACTATCGGATCGAGAGCCAGACATCCGGTCAGGTGACCGGGCCTGGCCGGCGACGGCTCTAGCTGTGAGCTCTCCATAGGTTGTCCATCCGGTCCTGGCCGGGGAAGCTGGAGTTGCAGACTTCAGAGGTTCCCAGGAGGACCGGATGAACGTGCATAAGAATGCCCGGCTGACGGTGCACAGTCGAGCCGAACTG
>JAGWQN010000034.1 GCA_028869995.1 Rhodospirillales bacterium | reverse complement strand
TCGAGCTCGGTCTGGATGCCCTTGGCTTCCTCGACCGTGATCACGCCCTCGTTGCCGACCTTCTGCATCGCCTCGGAGATCATCTTGCCGATGTCCGCCTCACCGTTGGCGGAAATCGTGCCGACCTGCGCCGTCTCGGCCTGGGTGGTGATCTTGCGGGTCTTCTTCTTCAGCTCATCGACCAGCGCCACCACGGCCTTGTCCACGCCGCGCTTGAGGTCCATCGGGTTCATGCCCGCGGCCACCGCCTTCGCGCCCTCGCGGACGATCGCCTGCGCCAGCACGGTCGCCGTCGTCGTGCCATCACCCGCGATGTCGTTGGTCTTCGAGGCCACCTCGCGCACCATCTGCGCGCCCATGTTCTCGAACTTGTCGGCGAGCTCGATCTCCTTCGCCACCGTCACACCGTCCTTGGTGATCCGGGGAGCGCCGAAGCTCTTGTCGATCACGACGTTGCGGCCCTTCGGGCCCAGCGTCACCTTCACGGCATCGGCGAGAACGTCCACGCCGCGCAGCATGCGCGAGCGCGCGTCCGAGCCGAAACGTACGTCCTTAGCAGGCATGTGTCTCGATCCTCTTCAGAGAAAACGTGTTGGCATCCGGCAGGGAACGAAAAGAGATCAGGCCGCCTTCTTCTTGGTGGCGGTCGCCTCGATGATCCCCATGATGTCGCTCTCCTTCATGATCAGCAGCTCTTCGCCGTCGATCTTGACCTCCGTGCCGGACCACTTGCCGAAGAGCACCCGGTCGCCCGCCTTCACGTCGAGCGGAACCAGCTGGCCGGTCTCGTTGCGCGCCCCGGGGCCGGCGGCGATGATCTCGCCTTCCATCGGCTTCTCCTTGGCGGTGTCGGGAATGATGATGCCGCCCGTGGTCTTTTCCTCGGCGTTCAGCCGACGGACGACGACCCGGTCGTGCAGGGGACGGAACTTCATTCGGATCGCTCCTGAATGGGGTTTGATGGATGATCGCGATACTCGGGCCCCGCCCCCGCGGCACCGACTTGTTAGCACTCACGAGGGGCGAGTGCTGCGCGATCTAGGGTGGCTGCGGCCTCAGGTCAAGGACTTCGGCAGCACTCGCGGCGGGTGAGTGATAATCCTCTGATTCACCTGCATTTTTTCTTGCGCCCTCGCCCCCGTTGCGTGCCATGCTTCGCTTCCGGGGCACGTGGCGACGTGGCCGCGTGCCTCAGGGAAGCCACTTCCGGCGATCCGTTCGCCGGAAGACCTCACGCTGGAGACATCACGCACGATGCCGGACCCGACCCTGATACCCCCGTCCATGATCCGTCCGTCCAAGCAGGTGCCGGTGCTGCGCCCCTGGCGCCTTACCACGGCCGAGATCCTCTATCACCTGCCCGACCACCCGACCGTGCTGCAGAGTTTCATCTGGCAGCAGATGGACCTCGATCCCGACTTTCCGATCCTGCGGCGGTTCCTGGACTTCTGGCGTCGCGAAATCGAGGGAACGCTGCATTCGGTGCGTATCGCGGCGGCCGACCTTCACGGGCCCCGCTGGCGGCACGCCGACCACATGCTGCGATTGCAGTAGCGCACGGGCTCGCCACGCCTGCCGGCGCGCCGCGGTACCCCGGGGCTCAGTCTCCGGCGAGCGGTGCGACGAGGGGAAGGCCGGCAGGGCGAACCAGGACAGCCGCATCCGAGACCGCATCGGCAAGCGGACGGCCGTCGCGCGGCAGCAGCAGGGCGGTCGCGCCGGCCACCAGGCAGAGCGCGCCGCCGAGCAGGAAGGACGGCGTATAGGTGCCCAGCGCATCGTGCACGATGCCCGCGCCGAGCGCCGCTACGGCTGAGCCGAGCTGGTGACCGGCGAACAGCCAGCCGAACACCAGCGAGCCCTGAGCCGCGCCGAACGATTCCGAGGTCAGACGGATCGTCGGCGGCACCGGCGCGATCCAGACCAGTCCGTAAAACGCCCCGAACAGCGCCAGCTGCCAGCCCGAGAAACCGGAGAATGGCAGCAGCAACAGCACGATGGCACGCACGACATAATAGAGCAGCAGCAGCTTGCGCGGGTCGTACCGGTCGGTGAGGTAGCCTGCCCCGATCGCGCCCGCGAAGTCGAACATCGCCATCATGGCGAACACCCCCGCCGCCGCGGCCTCGGTGATGCCGTGATCCTGCAGCAGCGGGATGAAATGGGTCTGTATCAGGCCGTTTGTGGTGAAGCCGCAGACCGCAAAGCCGCCGATCAGCACCGCGAAGGAACGTGTCGGCAAGGCCCGCCGCAGCGCATCGAAAGACAGTCGCGCCACACCCGTTCGGCGCACGGGGGGAAGCGTCACGACGACCTCGCCATAGGCGGGCAGGCCAAGCTCGCTGGGATGGTCGCGCGCCAGCAGCGCGACCAGCACGAAGGCGAGCGAGCACAGCACGATCGGCGGCGCAACCGACAGCCGCCAGCCGATATGCTCGGCGAGCCAGGCCGAGATCGGTACGAAACCGATCGCCCCGCTGGCCGCCGCGGTGGCCACGATGCCAAGGGCCATGCCGCGCCGGCGGCCGAACCAGTTGTTGGCCACGGTCGCACCGAGCACGATCGCGGTCATGCCGGTGCCGACCCCGACGAACAGGCCCCAGAAGATGTAGAGCTGCCAGAGCCCGTTCATGCGGGTGATCAGCAGTAGCCCGAGGGTGATGCAGAACAGCGCCGCGCAGACCGCCCGCCGCAGGCCGTAGCGCAGCATCATCGCCGCGGCGAAAGGCCCGGTGAGCCCGTACAGCACCAGCCGCATGGCCATGGCGCCCGAAATCGCCCCCGAATCCCACCCGAACTGGCTCTGCAGCGGCCGCATCAGCACGCCTGCCATGCCCATTGTCGCCGAGGTCGCCAGCATGGTGAGGAAAGTGATGCCGAGCATCACCCAGGCATAATGGATGCCCCGCCCGCGCAGGCGCTCGCTGATCCGCTCAGCTAAGCTGTCACTGGCCTGAGAGCCGTTCAGGCGCGGTACGAAATTCCGGCCGTCGGCCAACTCTACCTCCTCGGCCGGTGCGTCTTTTGCCCGGATGCACCTGCCTAGACCGCCCGCGTTCGCCTGCCATCAGCCTGTCGTGAAATCGTCGTGACAAACGCGTTGGCCCCCTAAGGTTGAAGTTTTTGAATAGGTTGATGGGTGCGCCGCCACGCCCGGCGCGTCGCCGCCGCCGAGCATCCCTTCGGTGGCTTCATCGGTTGCGCCCCTGCGGCTATACGGGCGTCCATGCCCGCTTTCTCAGACGGTGACAGGACGCTGCTGACCGGCGCGACCGGCTTTGTCGGCTCCGCCGTCGCGCGCCGCCTCGTCGCCCGTGGGCATCGCCTGCGCCTGCTCGTCCGCCCGGGATCCGATCGCCGCAACCTCGAGGGGATCCAGGCCGACCTGTTCGAGGGCGACCTGCGCGAGCCGGCCGGGCTCGCAGCGGCCGTCGCCGGGTGTCGTTACGTCGTTCACGTCGCAGCCGACTACCGCATCTGGGTGCCCGACCCCGGCGCGATGATCGCCGCCAACGTCGCCGGCACAACCGCCTTGATGCAGGCCGCTCTAGAAGCCGGCGTCGAACGCATCGTCCATTGCAGCTCCGTTGCCGCCCTCGGCCTCGACCCCGAGGGCGGCGAAGCCAACGAGGAAACCCGCGTCACCGCGGAGGCGATCATCGGCGTCTACAAGCGCTCCAAATTCCAGGCCGAGCAGGCCGTGCTCCGCTTGGTGCGCGAGCGCGGGCTTCCGGCCGTCATCGTCAACCCCGCAGGCCCGGTCGGCCCCCGCGACATCAAGCCGACACCCACCGGGCGCATGATCGCGGACGCCGCCGCCGGGCGCATTCCCGCCTATGTCGATACCGGCCTCAACATCGTGCACGTGGACGACGTGGCCGAGGGGCATGCGCTGGCACTGGAGCGCGGGCGCATCGGCGAGCGCTACATCCTCGGCTCGGAAAACCTGCTGTTGCGCGATCTTCTCGCCCTGGTCGCGCAGGAAGCCGGCCGCAAGCCGCCCCGCATCGCCTTGCCGGTGGCGCCGCTCTGGCCCGTCGCCATCGCCTGCGAATGGCTGGGTGGTTTGGGTATCGAGCCGGTTGTGACGCGCGACCATCTGCGCATGGCGCGCAAGAAGATGTTCTTCTCCTCGGCGAAGGCGATGCGCGAGCTGGGCTACGCGCCCCGCCCGGCCCGCCTCGCCGTCCACGACGCCGTCGCCTGGTTCCGCGCAGCAGGCATGGTGCCGGCATGATCGTGATCGCCGCCCTCGCACTGCTCGCCTGGCTCTACCTCGCCCTGCTGCACGGGGGCTGGTGGCGTACCGAGCCGGTCCTGCGCCGCGCCATGCCGCACAACGCGCCGCCGCTGGTCGCCATTGTGCCCGCCCGCAACGAGGCGCCGACCATCGCCGCGGCCATCGCCTCCCTCCTCGGCCAGAATTATCCTGGCCCCTTGCGTGTGGTTCTGGTGGATGACGAAAGCAGCGACGCCACCGCCTCCATCGCCCGCTCGCTGCCTGGCGGCGCGCGCCTGTCAGTGCTGGCCGGAACGCCCCGCCCGCCCGGCTGGGCCGGCAAACTCTGGGCGGTGAAACAGGGGATCGATGCCAGCGACGAGGAACTGATCCTGCTGACCGATGCCGATATCGTCCATGATCCGGGCCACGCCGCCGCCTTGCTCGCGGCCATGCTCGCGGGCGGCCGCGGCATGGTGAGCGGCATGGTGGCGCTTCGCTGCGAGAGTCTTGCCGAACGGGCGCTCATCCCCGCCTTCGTGCATTTCTTCCAGCTCCTGTACCCATTCCGATACGTCAACGACGCGCGCCACCGCACCGCCGCCGCCGCCGGCGGCACCGTGCTGATACGACGCGAAACGCTGCAGGCTGCGGGTGGCATCGAGGCGATCCACGGCGCCCTCATCGACGATGTTTCCCTCGCCCGCGCCGTCAAGCCGACCGCTGCGATCGCGCTGCTGCACACACCGCTCGCCCGCTCCATCCGCCCGTATCCGTCCTGGCGCGACATCGGCCGCATGATCGCGCGCTCGGCCTATGTCCAGCTCGGCAACTCGCCGCTGCTCCTGGCCGGCACGCTGCTCGGCCTGGCGGTCCTCTTCCTTGCCCCGCCGGGGCTCGCCCTGTTCGGCCAGGGCGGGGCCCGCTGGGTCGGCCTCGCCGGCTGGGGACTGATGGCCGCGACCTACCTGCCGAGCCTGCGGCGCTACCAGCGCAGCCGGCTCTGGGCCCCGTTCCTGCCGCTGGTCGCGGTCTTCTACATGGGAGCGACGCTCGCCGCGGCGCTGGCCCATCATCGCGGCCGGGGCGTGCAATGGAAGTCTCGCGCGTATCCGAACCCAGCCAGGCGAGGCGCCGCATGAGCGCCACCGTCTCGGTCGAGGAATGGTCCGGCAAGGACCGTTCCGACGAGAATTTTCCCGTCGGCTCCCTCCTGATTGCCGCACGCCTGCGCCCCGCCGTGCATGCTTTCTACGCCTTTGCCCGCAACGCCGACGACATCGCCGATAGCCCAACCCTCGCCCCCGACGAAAAAATCGCCCGGCTCGACACCATGGAAGCCGTCCTGACCGGTGCGCAGGCCGGCGGGAGCCCGAGCGCCTCCGCCCTGCGCGCGAGTCTCGCCGAGACGGGCACCACGGATCGCCACGCCCGCGACCTGCTCATCGCCTTCCGCCAGGATGCCAGCAAGAAGCGTTACGAAACCTGGGATGCGTTGCTCGATTACTGCCGGCATTCGGCGATGCCTGTCGGCCGGCACGTGCTCGACCTGCACGGGGAGTCCCGCGGCACGTGGCCCGCTTCCGACGCGCTGTGCAGCGTGCTGCAGGTTCTCAATCATATCCAGGATGCAACGAAAGACCTGGCCGGGCTCGACCGCTGCTATCTGCCGCTCGACATGCTCGGTGCCAACGGCGCCTCGGTCGAGGACCTGCGCGCGCCGATGGCAACCTCCGGCCTGCGCGCGACGTTCGACGCGCTGCTCGACCGCTGCGACGCGCTGATGGCGGCCGGTCCGCTCCCCGCCGTCGTGCGCGACCGGCGCCTACGCCTCGAGACGGCGGCGATCGACGGGCTGGCGCGGCGCCTTGCGCGGCGCCTGCGCGCGGGCGACCCCGTCGCCCGCCGCGTAGCCCTGACCCGGCTCGACTTCGCGGCCAGCCTGATCGCCGCCTTCGCGCACTGGGCTACGCCCGATGGGCCCGGAGCCGTCGCATGAACGCGAAGGCGCAAACTTCCCTCGATGCCCGGCGCAGCGATCTCGACGAGGTCGAGGCGCTGGTGCGTGCGGCCGGCACCAGCTTCTACCGCGGCATGGCGGTTCTGCCGCTGCCGCGCCGCCAGGCGATGTACGCGATCTATGCCTTCTGCCGCATTGTCGATGACATTGCCGACGACGAGGTTCAATTTACCGAAAAGGCCCCGCGCCTCGACGCCTGGCGCGCACGTATCGCCGCCCTCTATGCCGAAGGCCGCGCCGACGAAGCGGTCACGCGCGTACTGCGTCCGGCGATTGCAGCCTACGCCCTGCGCGAGGAGGATTTCCTCGCCATCGTCGATGGCATGGCGATGGATGCCGCGGCGCCGATCGTCGCGCCGGATCTGGCGACCCTCGATCTCTATTGCGACCGTGTCGCGGCCGCGGTCGGACGCCTGTCCGTGCGCGCCTTCGGCGACGCCTCGGCGGCCGCCGACGAGGTTGCCTACCATCTCGGCCGCGCGCTGCAGATGACCAACATCCTGCGCGACGTCGGCGAGGATGCGGCCCGCGGCCGGCTTTACCTGCCGCGCGAGGATCTCGAGGCCGAGGGCGTGCCCCCGAGCCTACCGGATGCGCTGGCGAGCCCGGGGTTGGCGCGCGCCGCCGGCCGCCTCGCCGCCCGCGCCGAGGCGCATTTCGCGGCGGCCGAGAAGGCCATGCGCCGCTGCGAGCAGGCGGCCATGCGGCCGGCGCGGCTGATGGGCGCCACCTACGCGGCCATCCTGCGGCGCGTTCGTGCCCGCGGATGGCGCGATCTGCGGCGCCGTGTCGGGCTGCCGTTATGGGAAAAATTATACATCGCGCTACGCTTCGGCCTCACGTGAACCCGCCGCGGCACGTCCACGTCGTCGGCGCCGGCCTTGCCGGCCTCGCGGCGGCCACCGCGCTCGCGGCGCGCGGGGTGCCGGTCAGCGTGTACGAGGCGGGCCCGGCGGCGGGCGGTCGCGCCCGCTCCTACTACGATCGTGAACTCGGCGCCGTCATCGACAATGGCAACCATCTGCTGCTTTCGGGCAATCGCGCCGCGATGGCCTACCTCGCGCGCATCGGCGCGCGCGATCCCCTCTCCGGGCCGACGCGCGCGATCTTTCCCTTCTTCGAGCTTCCCTCGGGGCGCCGGTGGACGGTCGCGCCCAATGCGGGGCGGATACCCTGGTGGATCCTGGCGCGGTCGCGGCGCGTGCCTGGGGCGAGGCTCGGCGAGTACCTGGCGCTGCACCGTTTGATGCGGGCCCGAGCGGGAGAAACGGTGGCCTCCTTGCTGGCGCCCGGCGAGCTATCCCGTCGCCTGCTCGAACCGCTGGCGATCGCCGCGCTGAACACCATGCCTGCGGACGCCGAGGCCCGGCTGCTTGGCGCGGTGCTGGAACAGACGCTCGTCCACGGCGCGGCCGCCTGCCGGCCGCTCGTCGCGCGCGAGGGCCTCTCGGAGAGCTTCGTCGATCCGGCCCGGGCTTTTCTTGCGGCCCGCGGCGGCACCCTGCGCACCGGCGCCCGGCTGGCGGCCATCGACACCATCGCCGATCGTGCGACCATGCTGCGCTTCGCCGCCACGAGCGTCCGGGTGGAACCGGACGAGGCCGTTGTGCTGGCGGTCCCCGCCGCCGTCGCGCCGGCGCTGCTGCCCGGCCTCGTCGCCCCGGACGCCTTCGAGGCGATCGTCAACCTGCACTATGGCGTCACCGCGGAGCTACCCGGCGGCGCCGGCTTCATCGGCATCATCGGCGGCGCGGCCGAATGGCTGTTCGCCCGTCCGCACACCCTTTCCGTCACCATCTCCGCCGCCAACCGCGTGGTGGACCGCGATGCCGAGCAACTGGCCCGCCTTGTCTGGCCCGAAATCGTCGCCGCCGCCGGTTTGGCCACGGCGCCCATGCCGGCGTGGCGGGTGGTGAAGGAACGCCGGGCCACCTTTGCCGCGACGCCCGCCCAGAACGCGCGGCGCCCCGGGCCACGCACCACCCTCGCCAACGTTCTTCTCGCCGGGGATTGGACGGCAACCGGCTTGCCCGCAACGATCGAAGGTGCCATCAGATCCGGTGATCGCGCCGCCGCCCTGCTTCTGGAGCCCGGCACGCCCCTCCCACCCGGCCCTGACCCTGCATAATTTGACTGCGATGCTCGAATCGCCGCTCGCCACCGACCTTGCCCGGATCGACGACGCCGTGGCCCGCGCCCGCGCCGCCCTGCTCGCGCACCGGCGCAAGGACGGGCATATGGTGTTTCCGCTCGAGGCCGACGCCACCATCCCGGCCGAGTTCGTCCTCCTGATGCATTTCCTCGACCGCCTCGACCCCGAGGTCGAGACGGGGATCGGCGTCTACCTTCGGGGCATTCAGGCCGAGCATGGCGGCTGGCCTTTGTTCCACGACGGAGCGTTCGACCTCTCGGCCAGCGTCAAGGCCTATTTCGCGCTGAAAATGATCGGCGATTCGCCGGATGCGCCGCATATGCGCCGCGCCCGCGAAGCCATCCTTGCCGCGGGCGGCGCCGAACGCAGCAACGTCTTCACCCGCGCGCAACTCGCGCTCTATGGCGAGGTTCCCTGGCGCGCCGTGCCGGTGATGCCGGTCGAGATCATGCTGCTGCCGCGGTGGTTTCCCTTTCATCTCGACAAGGTTTCGTATTGGTCGCGCACGGTCATCGTGCCGCTCCTGGTGCTGATGGCGCTGAAGCCACGCGCGCGCAATCCGCGGGGCGTGCACGTGCCGGAGCTCTTCGTCACCCCGCCCGACCAGGTTCGCGACTGGATCCGCGGGCCATACCGGTCACGCTGGGGCGTCGCCTTCCGCTTCATCGACCAGGCGCTCCGTCCACTGGAAAAACTCTTCCCCGCCAGCTCCCGACGGCGTGCCATCGACAAGGCCATGGCCTTCGTCACCGCGCGCCTGAACGGCGATGATGGCCTCGGTGGAATCTATCCGGCGATGGCCAATACAGCCATGATGTTCGATGCGCTGGGTATTCCGCCCGACGATCCCCGGGCCGATATCGCCTGGCAGGCGCTGATGAAGCTCGTCGTGCGCGAGCCGGATCGGATCTGGGTGCAACCCTGCCTCTCGCCGGTCTGGGACACCGCGTTGGCCGGCCACGCGCTGGCCGAGGCCGCGCAGGGCTCACCCTGTGGCGCCGCCCCCGATCCGCTCGCGAGCGCCCTGGCATGGTTGCGCGAACGCGAGATCCGCGACGTCGCCGGCGACTGGGCACGCGCCCGGCCGAGCACGCCGGTGGGCGGTTGGGCATTTCAATATCGCAACGACTATTATCCGGACGTGGATGACACGGCCGCCGTCGGCATGTTGCTCGACCGTGAGCGCCGCGCCGTGGCCGGCGAGGCGCAGCCCGGCGCGCCGGGCGACGCCACCGAGGACGCCAACACCGCCGCCATCGAGCGCGCCCGCGCCTGGATCCGGGGCATGCAGTGCCGTGGGGGCGGCTGGGGCGCCTTCGATGCCGACAACGACCACTTGGTGCTCAACCACATTCCCTTCGCCGATCATGGCGCGCTGCTCGATCCGCCAACCGCGGATGTCACCGCACGTTGCGTCTCGTTCCTGGCTCAAAACGGGAATCCGGACGATGCCGACGTGATCGCCCGGGCCCTGGCGTGGCTGCGCTCCGAGCAGGAGGCCGACGGGAGCTGGTTCGGGCGCTGGGGCACCAACTACCTCTATGGCACCTGGTCCGTCCTCTGCGCCTACAATGCGGCCGGCGTTCCCGTTGATGATCCGGCCGTGCGTCGCGCCGTTCGCTTTCTCCTCGACACGCAGCGCGAGGATGGCGGCTGGGGCGAAGACAACGAGAGCTATGCCGGCATCCATCGCGGCCGCTACCATCGCAGCAACCCCTCGCAGACCGCCTGGGCGCTGCTCGGTCTGATGGCGGCGGGCGAGGCGCAGAGCGAGGCGGTGGCGCGGGGCATCGAATTCCTTGCGACAACGCAACGCAATGACGGCACCTGGGAAGAGGCTCCCTACACCGCCGTCGGCTTTCCGCGGGTCTTCTACCTCCGCTATCACGGCTACAAGCTCTATTTCCCGCTGCTGGCCCTCGCCCGCTACCGCAACCTGATGCGTGCCAATGACCGTCGTGTCGCCTGGGGTTTCTGAGACGATGAAACTCGGCATCGTCGTCGGGCTCGAGGCGGAGGCGCGTATCGCCGCCCCGTTGGGCGTTGTCGAGATCGGCGGCGGCACCGCCTTGGGTGCGGAGGAGGCCGTGCTGCGCCTGATACACCGCGGCGTGGAAGCCCTGCTCTCCTTCGGGCTCGCAGGCGGGCTTTCGCCCGCGCTGCGTCCGGGCCACTTGATCGTGGCGGACGCGGTGCTGGTCGATGGCGTGCTCCTGCCGACGGACGCGGCCTTGGCCTCCCGGTTTTCCCCTCGCCGCGGCTTGCTGCTGGGCGCGCAGAGAGCCATCGGGAGCGTGGCGGACCGTCATGCCGCCCATGTCACAACCGGCGCCGCGGCGGTGGACATGGAAAGCGGAGCCGTCGCGGCGGCGGCGCATGTGGCCAAACTTCCCTTCGCCGTGGTGCGCGCGATCTGCGATGCCTGGGATCGCGAACTGCCGGCGGCGGCGATGGTGGCGCTTGACCCGAACGGCGCTATCGCCGGAAGGCGCGTCGCACAGGCCCTCCTGCGCCGTCCCGGCGAGGCTTTCGCACTCATCGGTCTCGCGCGTGACGCCTACCGGGCCAGGCGCACGCTGCGCACCGCTGTTGCCAACGTGATCGACCGGTCAGGCGCGCCCCCGCCGCCGCGGTGACGCGCGTC
The DNA here is from genome assembly GCA_028869995.1 of Rhodospirillales bacterium. Lineage (GTDB taxonomy): Bacteria > Pseudomonadota > Alphaproteobacteria > Acetobacterales > Acetobacteraceae > JAJXXT01. The sequence continues at coordinate 2,591 of JAGWQN010000034.1, read as the reverse complement.
CGGTGCGGACGGCAGCTTCGGCTCAGTCCGCGGCGTCAGCCATCTTGCGCGGCTCGTGGCGCAGTTCCTCGAGCTTTTCCTGCACGTGGCGGCTGAAGACGAATTCGGCCGGTCGCTGGTGATCGAGCGAGATCTCGGGCGCCATCGGCCCCTTTGTCCGGGGCCCGCGCATCGCCACTTTCAGCACCTTCAGCGGGTGGTGCACGGCATCCACGACGGCAGTCGCCTCATAGCCGGAATGGACCATGCAATCGGCGCACTTCTCATAATTGCCGGTGCCGTACTTGTCCCAGTCCGTGGTCTCCATGAGTTCCTTGAAGCTGCGGGCGTAGCCCTCGCCGAGCAGGTAGCAGGGCCGCTGCCAGCCGAAGACGTTACGCGTCGGCTTCCCCCAGGGGGTGCAAACGTAGCTCTGATTGCCGGCCAGAAAGTCGAGGAACAGCGAGGACTGATTGAACTTCCATTTCTTCCCGCGGCCGAGCGCGAAGATATCCCGAAACAGCTGCTTGGATTTGCGACGATTGAGGAAATGCTCCTGGTCGGGCGCGCGCTCATACGCATAGCCCGGCGAGATCATGACCCCGTCGATTCCCGCCGCGTTGATGGCGTCGAGGAAGGCGGCGACGCGCTCCGCTTTCGCCCCATCGAACAGCGTCGTGTTGATGCAGACGCGGAACCCCTTGGCCTTCGCGGCCTTGATCGCGGCGACGGCCCGGGTGAAGACCCCACTCTGGCTGACCGCCGCGTCATGCATCGCCTCGTCGCCGTCCAGATGAACGTCCCAGGCGAAGTTGCGGTGCGGCTTGAACTTGTCGAGCTGCTTTTCGAGCAGCAGCGCGTTGGTGCACAGGTAGATGAACCGCCCCTGCTTGAGCAGCCCGTCCACGACCTGCGGCATCTCCTTGTGCAACAGCGGCTCGCCGCCGGCGATGGCCACGACCGGCGCGCCGCATTCCTCGGCAGCGCCGAGGCATTGCTCGACCGACAGGCGCTGGTTGAGAATTTCGGCCGGGTAATCGATCTTGCCGCATCCCGCGCAAGCGAGATTGCAGCGGAACAGGGGCTCGAGCATCAGCACGAGCGGATAGCGCCGGCGCCCCGCGAGGTGCTGACGCACCACGTAGGCGCCGACGCGCACGATCTGGTTCAGCGGTACGGGCATGGCAAATCCTCAGGCGGCATGAGCAGTGGCAGCGGGAACGACATCGGCCAGTTCGGGCGGAAAACGAAAACGCACATCTTCGGCAACGCCCGCAAGTGTCTCGACCGTGATCGGCATGATCGCACGCAGGCCTTCGATCACGCCCCGCACGAGGTTCTCCGGGGCGGATGCTCCGGCGGTGAGCCCGACACTGCGGGCCCCCAGGAACCACTCCGGCTTCAGGGCAGCGGCGTCATCGATCAGATAGGCGGGCTTGCCGAGCTCCTCCCCGATTTCGCGCAACCGGTTGGAGTTGGAGGAGTTGCGGCTGCCGACAACGAGAATGAGGTCGACCGCGACGGCAAGCTCGCGCACGGCCTGCTGGCGATTCTGCGTCGCATAGCAGATGTTGCGCACGTCCGGCCCGACAATCGCCGGGAAGCGCGCCTTGAGTGCCGCGATGATGCCGCGTGTGTCGTCGACCGAAAGCGTCGTCTGGGTGATGTAGGCGAGGCGTTCGGGGTCCGACGGCGCCAGCTTCGCCACGTCGTCGACCGTTTGCACGAGATGCACCCTGGCCGGCACCTGCCCGATCGTGCCCTCGACCTCGGCATGCCCGGCATGCCCCACGAGCACGATCTCGCGCCCCTGCGCGGCGTAACGGCGGCCCTCGTTGTGAACCTTGGCAACCAGCGGGCAGGTTGCGTCCAGCACGGGCAGCCGGCGCTGCCCCGCCAGGTCCTCGACGGCCCTCGGCACGCCGTGGGCGCTGAACACCGTCATCGCCCCGGCTGGAATCTCGTCGAGGTCGTCGACGAACACCGCCCCACGCTGCCGCAAATCCTCGACCACGTGCCGATTATGGACAATTTCGTGACGGACATAGATCGGCGGACCGTATTTGGTCAGGGCCCGCTCGACAATTTCGATGGCTCGTTCGACACCCGCGCAAAAGCCACGCGGCTGAGCCAGGACAACGCGCATGCCTTTCTTCTCCCGCGGCGAACCACAGACCATCAGGCTCGCCCCTTTCAGAACAACGCGGCTTGTCCCGCCCCGTTCCGATATTACAATTTGCAACGCACCCGCAATGCCGCAACAACGGCCACCGCCGGGACGATTTCGGCAGAATTCGAGGATTCCGGCGCAGCCGATCCGCCTTGAGCCGCAACATCGTCAGGCGCATCTGGTATGAGAAGAACGGCTAAACCCGGGCATTCAGCTGGTTTGCGGCTTGCGTCGGATGCTTCTCCGACGAACTGTGGCAATTTTGCAACAAAGGTCCAGACTGATCCATGACTGACCCGTCCGCTTCCTCTCGTCCTGAGACGCCGCATTTGGATTGTGTTGGGGAGCCTGGGGATCTGCGTAATTTTTCGCCGGAGCAGTTGAAGGTTCTGGCGGAGGAGTTGCGGGCGGAGACGATATCGGCGGTGTCGGTGACGGGGGG
>JAGWQN010000003.1 GCA_028869995.1 Rhodospirillales bacterium | reverse complement strand
CGGGCGGGACCACAACCCGGAGAGGACACTGGACATGCTTTCGACCTTGACGGCCATTTATGGCCCCCGCCTGTTCGCTCTGATGAAGGACCGCAAGGGCATCAGCGCCGTGGAGTACGCCGTGCTCGCGGTTGGCATCGTGCTGGTCGTGGCGGTTGCCGCCGCGAAGCTCGGTGGCGCCGTTGGTGCCACGTTCGACAGCGTGACCGCCGGTCTGTAACAGGCGCAAGGAGGAGAACATGGCCGACGCGTGACACCCCGCGCGTCGGCCTCCCCTCTCCCCACCCCCGCCATGATGCCGGCGGCGCGCTGGGCTCCCCTTCCGGTCACCCCCCGGGACGAGCCAAGCAAGCAGGCCAGCGACATGACCGCGGGACGCCGGCTACCACCGAGGGCCACCGCAGCCGATCCGGAGCACCCATCGGGCCGCCAGCGGCGATCGATACGATAGCAAAGCGATCGCGACGCGACGGACGATACCGGCTTGGCCGAGCGAACAGGCTCCGTTGCACCAGTTTTGCGCCTGGTTCCACCACCCGGGGACCCCGCATGTCGACTCTTCTTGCGCCCATTGCGATGGGCATCCTTCTTGTCGCCGCCTGGAACGATATCGCCACGCGCACCATCCCCGATGGGCTGTCGCTGGCGTTGATCGCGGTGGCGCTGTTGCTGCGTCCGTTCACGGACGGGCTCGTGCCGCTTGGCTGGTCTCTGGCCGGGGCGCTGGGCCTGTTTCTTGTGCTCGCGCTGCTCAATGCGCGCGGCATCCTCGGCGGCGGCGACGTGAAGCTCGCGGCCGCCATGGCCTGCGTGCTGCCCCTGCATTTCCTCGCCTCGTTCCTGATGGCGACGGCGCTGGCCGGCGGCGTGGTCGCCTGCGTGCACCTCGTGGGCCGGCTGCTGCCTGGCCCGCTGCCGGCGCCGGCCGGCTCGCCGCTGCTGCTGCGCGTCTTTACCGCCGAGCGCTGGCGCATCGCGCGCCGCGGCTCGCTGCCCTATGCGGTGGCGATCGCCGCCGGCGGCTGGATCGTGCTGCTGGCCACCGCCGCCCCCGCGGGCGCCACCTTCTCCGGCGCGGCACGTGTCGCCGCGCTCCACACTGGCATGGGGAGCTGAGCCATGTCGCTGCGCCTCGTCGTCGTCGGGCTGATCCTGACCACCATGATGGCCCTGGGCATGATCGCCTGGCGCCTTTCCGCGCCACCGGTGCAGGTGATCGCCCAGACCCAGGTTCACACGCAGGTCAAACCGCTGACCGAGACCTATCTCGTGGCCGCGCATGTCCTGCCGGCCGGAACCCTCACGCGCGCCACCGATATCACCACCCGCAGCGCGCCGGTGGGCAAGGTGCCGGCCGGCGCGATCCTGGACACGCCGTTTGCGCGTGCCTCGATCGAGGGCGCGCTCATCCGCACCTATACGGATGCGGGGGCGGCGATCGTGAGCGCCAACGTGCTGCGCCCGCGCGATCGCGGCTTCCTCGCGGCGGTGCTGCCGCCGGGGATGCGGGCCGTGTCGATCCCGGTCGACCAGGTGTCCGGCGTGGCCGGCCTGATCTGGCCCGGTGACCACGTCGACGTGATGCTGACGGAGCTGTTCAGCGGCAGCAAGGACAACCGTGTGCCGGCCGGGCACCAGGTGATGACCGAGACGGTGCTCTACAACGCCCGCGTCATCGCCGTGGACCAGGCGATCGTGCAGGGCGCGCCGCCGAACGCCGCGGTGACCGGCAAGGTTGCGCACACGGTGACCCTCGAGGTCGATGCGCGCGACGCCCAGCGGCTCAATGTCGCGGAGAATCTGGGCCGGTTGTCCCTGGCGATCCGCGCCGTGGACACGAGCGCGGTGCCGCAGGCGCAGCCGCGCGGCTCGGTGTTCGCAAGCGACGTCACGCCGGCACTCGCCATCTCCGCCGGAGGCCCGTCCCCCGGCGCCGGTCATAATGTCGAAGTGATCCAAGGCGACCAGCGCACGGAGGTGCACTTCCCATGAAGCGCTTCATCGAAATCGCGATTGCCGCCCTGACGGTGGTGTACGGCGCGGCCGCCGCGCACGCGCAGCAGCCGGCGCCACAGCTTGCCGAGCTGCCGCCCACGGTGGTCGCGGCGCCGGTTCACCGGACCATGGCACCGCCCGTGTTCGCCATTCCCGTGGCGAAGCCGCCGGTGCTGCAGGCCGCGAACGTGCAGCCCGCCATGCCGACGCCGGCGCAGCCGACGCCGGCGCAGCCGACGCCCGTGCTGGGCGCACCGACCGAGGTGGCGGCGCCTGAGGTTGCGCCGATGCATGTGACGTTCTCCACCCCGGCGGCGGCACAGGCGGCGGCGACGCCGACCGCGGCCGCGCTGCCCGTGCCTCCCGCGCCTCCGGTTGTCCTGGCGCAGACGGCGGCGCCCGCCGCCATGCCGACCAACGTGGTGATGTCGGCGCCGGCGCCGATGCCGGTGGTGGTGACGCCGCCCGGCTATGTCGCGGCCGCGCCGGTGGCGCTGCCGATGGTGCAGGCGGAGCCCGCGGGCATGACGCCGATCACGCTCGAGGCGGGGACGGGATCGCTGCTGCACCTGCCCGTGGCGGCGGCCACGATCATGTCGGCCCAGCCGACGATCGCGCGGGTGCAGCCCGCGTCACCCACGAGCCTGTTCCTGATGGGCGTGGGGCCCGGACGCACCACGGTGATCGCGGCGAGTTCCAACGGCACCCCGATCGCGCAGTACGACGTGACGGTGACACCAGGCCTGTCCAGCGGCGCGACGCCCACCGCGGCGAGCAAGGGGCCGGCGCCGGAGCCGAAGGTGGTGACGCCGGCGCTCGCGTCGGCCGCGCAGGCGGCGATCAACCAGTCCGTGGTCGGCGGGCAATCGGTCAGCGCGCGCGCGGCGGGCCAGGCGCTGCTGCTCACCGGGACGGTGGCGACGGCGCAGATGGCGCAGTCCGCGGTGTCCATCGCCCAGGCCTATATCGGGCCGAAATTCAAGGTGAACGACCAGCTCTCGGTGCTCGGCAGCATCCAGGTGAACGTGCGGGTGCGCATCGCCGAGATCGATCGCAACATCACCCGCCAGCTCGGGTTCAACTGGCAGGCCTTCGGGAATTTCGGTGGCGGTAACTCCTTCCAGATCGGCACGCCGGCGATGCCCACGGCCAATCTCGCCGGCGCCACCTTCGCCACTGCCTCGCTGCTGTCGGGGCGCTGGGACTTCAACGGTGTCATCGACGCGCTGGCGCAGGACAACCTGATCACCATCCTCGCCGAGCCGAACCTGACCGCGCAGTCGGGCGAGACGGCGAGCTTCCTCGCCGGCGGCGAGTTCCCGATCCCGGTCGCAGCCCAGAGCAGCAACGGCCAGCCGACGATCACCATCGCCTTCAAGCAGTTCGGCGTCAGCCTGGCCCTGGTGCCGACGGTGCTCTCGGCCAACCGGCTCAACCTGCGCATCCGCCCCGAGGTCAGCCAGCTCTCGACGCAGGGTGAGGTGAGCGTGCCGCTCGGCACCGGGACGCTGACCATTCCCGCGCTCTCGGTGCGGCGTGCGGAAACCACGATCGAGCTCGGCAGCGGCCAGAGCTTTGCGATCGCGGGGCTG
>JAGWQN010000033.1 GCA_028869995.1 Rhodospirillales bacterium | reverse complement strand
GTTGTCAAGCCATTCCGCTTCCGACGCGGTGCTGACGATCAGCCGATCGCCGGCGAGATGGGTGAGCCGCGTGTACATCTCGCGCGGCACGCTGTACTTGATGGCGACGATGTTGGGCAGCCGGGCAAGCTCGGCGCAGAGCTCGGGCGACATGAGATAGCCGCTGTCGGGATGGCTCCACAGCGCGATGCCGATGTCGACCGCCTCGCTGATACGACGGTAATAGGCCAGCAGCACCTCGTCGCGATCCTCGACGAAATGCAGCAACGGCGCGTGCACCACGATGAAGTCGGCGCCGTGGTGCTGCGCGTGCTCGGCAAGATCCAGCACCACGTCCAGGTTCTGGTCGGAGCACGACATGATGGTGCGCATGCGCCCCTCGCAGGCGGCGGTCGCCACGTCGAAGAGCTGCTTTCGTTCCTCGACCGACATGGAAAAGAATTCGCCCTGCTTGCCGCCGACGAACACCCCGTCGATGCCCAGTGCGTCGCGCCAATGGCGCAGGTTGGCGGCAAAGCCGTCCTCGTCGAGCGACAGGTCCGCCCGGAACGGCGTCAGCGCGGCGGCCCAGATTCCACGGAGGTTCTCGCGCGCAAAGCCCTTGGCATCGGCGCGGCTGTACTGGCTCATGCTGTGATTCCTTCTTCCGTCGCGCCCGGCGCTGCCGGGTCCGCCAAGGGCGGCCTTGTCCGTCGCAGACCGCGATCATGCTCGCACACAGGCGTAGCGCATCCACCGCCGCCTTGACCACCGCCGCGTTGGGAGACCCGGCCACTGCACCTCTCTTGCGTCCTGCTCGCGTGGCGGTCCCGGTGGCGCCCGCACGCCCGGCTCAGATCGGCAGCGGCGAGCTCTTCATCCGCTCCATGACGAAGCGGCTGGTGACATTGCGCAGCGGAACCGCTTCGATCAGGCGACGATAAAAGTCGTCATAGGCGGGCAGATCGGCGAGCACGACGTGCAGGATATAGTCCACGTCCCCGCTCATGCGCCACGCCTGCACCACCTCGGGCATGGCATCGATCACCCCGGCGAAGCGCTCCAGCCAGGCGGCGGAGTGGTCGGCGGTCTCGATGGCGACGATGACGGAGACGGTCAGGCCGATCTTCGCCGGATCCAGCTCCGCGACCCTGCGCCGGATCACGCCCAGCTGCTCCAGGCGGCGGATGCGCTTCCAGCACGGCGTCGGCGACAGGCCGACCGCGGCGGCGATGTCGCTGAGCGGCAGGCTGGCATCGTGCGCGAGAAGTCGCAGCAGGCGGCGGTCGGTCTCATCGACGATGTCGCGCAGGCGCATGGCGGTCCTCGGGTCGGGATGGATGGATAGAAGGCGGTTGCTCCGCGCGATGCGGATCGGCGAACAAAATAGCCTCTAAGACAGCTCTTTGTGAAAAGATTTTTTTCTTTTCAGCGCAATCTTGCGGGCAAGAGAGAATATTTCTTCTCTCATCCGCGACGACACGCGGAGCTGCCGATGATCCCGATCGCCCTCGACCCCACCCGCTTGCGCCTCGGTCTGGCCGGGCGCGGCCCGTTGCTTCGGCGGCGCCTCGATCTGCTGGGCCGCGGGGGAGCGACGCCGGCGCTGTTTTCCAATGACGCCGAAGCGGTCGCAGGCTGGCCCTTGGCAAGCCCGCTCGAGGCAGTCGCAACCGCGACGCTCGACGTGCTTTGGATCGCGGGTCTCCCCGACGGCGAAGCCGCCGCCCTCGCTCGGGCCGCCCGCAGCCGCGGCGCCCTGGTCAATGTCGAGGACGTGCGAACGCAGTGCGATTTCCACAGCGTGGCGGAGGTTCGGCGCGGCGATCTCCTGCTGACCGTCTCGACCGGCGGGCGCAGCCCGGCCCTCACCGCGCGGCTTCGCGCCGACCTCGCGCGTCGCTTCGGGCCGGAATGGGAGGAGCGGCTGCACATGCTCGCGCAACATCGTGACGCGTGGCGGCGCCAGGGCATGGATCTCTCAACCCTTGCCCGCCGGAGCGACGCTGTCATCGACGCGGCGGGATGGCTGTCGTGAACGGAGCGTTTGCACCGGGGAGCGTCTGGCTTGTCGGCGCCGGACCGGGCGATCCCGGCCTGCTGACGCTGCATGCGGCCCAGGCGCTCGCGGAGGCCGACGTGGTGCTGCACGACGCGCTGATCTCGCCCGAGATCCTCGCCCTGGCACGCGGCCGGCTGGAATCCGTGGGCAAGCGCGCGGGGGGCCGCCGGACGCCGCAGTTGCGCATCCAGGACCGGTTGATCGTGCTGGCGCGCCAGGGGCTGAGGGTGCTGCGCCTCAAGGGCGGCGACCCGCTCCTGTTCGGCCGTGGCGGCGAGGAGGCGGTGGCCCTGGCCGCGGCCGGCATCGCGTTTCGCGTCGTCCCCGGCATCTCCGCGGCGAGCGGCGCGGCCGCGGCGGCGGGCATGCCGCTGACCCATCGCACCCTGGCGCGCAGCGTCGCGTTTGCCACCGGCCACGATGCCGACGGGCGCCTGCCCGAGGACCCCGATCTGGCCGTGCTTGGCTGCGCGGTGGATACGCTCGTGATGTTCATGCCGCTGCGCCAGGCTCCGGCGATTGCCGCGACCCTGCTCGCCGGCGGGCGCGACCCGGCCACCCCGGCGGCCTTGATCAGCGACGCCACGACCCCGCGGCAGGTGGTGCGGCGGACGACGCTGGCCCAGTTGCCCGCGGCGGCTGCCGCCGTGCCCCGCGCGGCACCGACACTGCTGGTGCTGGGTCCGACGGTAACCCTGGCGGACCGGATCGGTCCGCCCGCCGCTGCCGACGCCACCAGCCCCGGTGCTGCCACCCCCGTCCTGCGCCGTTTCGTCTGAGGAGTGACACGCGATGTCGATCGCATTGGCAGAACCGCCCTTCGCGGCGGAGGAACTGGCGCCGCTCGGCGCCCTTCTGGCGCGCGCCACGGCCGGCCAGCGCCGCTGGCTCGCCGGCTACGTCGCCGGTTTCGACGCGGCCCTGGCGGCGCCGACTGCCGCGCCGGCGGCCCCAGCGGCGCCGCCGCGACCGAAGCTGACCATCCTTTATGCGACGGAGTCCGGTAACGCCGAGAGCATCGCCGCCGCGCTGCGGCGCGACGCGACCCGGCGCGGCTTCGCGGTCCGTCTGCGCGATGCCGCCGACACGCTGCCGGGCGAGTTGAGCGACGCGGGAACCCTGCTGGTCGTCGCCAGCACCTGGGGCGACGGCGAGGCCCCCCAGCGCGCCGCTGGCTTCGTGACCGCCCTGGAGGCGGCGGACGCACCTTCGCTGGCCGGCCTGCGCTTCGCGGTGCTCGCCCTGGGGGACCGGGCCTACGCCCGGTTCTGCGCCACCGGCCGGTTGATCGATGCGCGACTCGCGGCGCTCGGGGCCGAGCGCCTGGCCCCGCTTGCCGAATGCGACGTCGATTTCGCCTCCCCCGCCGCGACCTGGAGCGCGGCGCGGCTTTCGGCCCTCGCCACGGCCGACGCAGCGCCATCGGACGCGGCATCGGACCGTGTCATCCACGTCGATTTCGCCGGCGCGGCCACGGCCTCGCGGCAAGCGCCCGCCGGCGTCGCCGTCAGCGAGCTGATCAACCTCAACAGCAGCCGCTCCGACCGCCGGACCTGGCACGTGGAGCTCGACCTCGCCGGCATTGGCCTTGCCTACGAACCGGGGGACGCCATCGGGGTGTGGCCGCGCAACGCCCCGGCGCTGGTCGAGGCCGTTCTTGCCGCTGCCGGTGTGCCGGCCGAAGCAGACCTGACCGAAAGCCTCGCCAGCCGCTACGACCTGACCACCGTGACGGTGCCGCAGGTCGAAACGATAGCGCAACTTTCGGCCGATTCCAGCCTCGCCGCGCTGGCCGCCGATGCACGGGCGTTCGCCGCCTGGCGCGCCGACCGCCAGCTGGTGGACCTGCTCGCCTTGGCCGATCGCAAGCTGACCGCGGCGCAGCTGGTCTCGCTGCTGCGGCCGCTCGCTCCGCGCCTGTACTCGGTGGCGTCGAGCCGCAAGCTGGTGGGCGACGCGGCGCATCTGCTCGTGGCCGAGGTGGCCTGGGAAAGCCATGGCCGGGCGCGCCGCGGTGTCGCATCCGGCATGCTGGCGGACACGCGCCCGGGCGAGGAGGTGCGGGTGTTCGTGCAGCCGAACCGGCATTTCCGCCTGCCCGGCGAGGCGGGGCGGCCGGTCATCATGATCGGACCCGGCACGGGCGTGGCCCCGTTTCGTGGCTTCCTGCAGGAGATGGAGGCGACCGGCGAGAAGAGGCCGAGTTGGCTGTTCTTCGGCGCGCGGCGCTTCCATCACGATTTTCTCTACCAGACCGAGTGGCAGGACTGGCTGCGCTCGGGGCTGCTGACACGCCTCGACCTCGCCTTCTCGCGTGACCAGCCGGAGCGCGTCTACGTCCAGCACCGGATCTGGGAGTCGCGCGAGGCCCTCTCGGGCTGGATCCGCGACTGCGCGAGCATCTATGTCTGCGGCGATGCCGCCGGCATGGCGAAAGACGTGCACGCGATGCTGGCGCGCATCCTCGGCGCTGACGGCGACGAGCAACTCTCCGCCCTCGCCCGCTCCGGCCGCTACCAGCGCGATGTTTATTGATGTCGGGCCCGCGACCGCCCGTGCTGCGCACGGTCCGCCATCCGCGCCTCGCCGCGCGGCATGCGCAACGCCTCAATCCCGATCCCAACACCCGAGCGGAAAGGACCCCGCTTCCATGACGACATCAGCACGCTCGCGCAACGAGGAGATCAAGGAGGCGAGCCGCTTCCTGCGGGGCAGCATCGCCAGCGGCCTCGAGCAGACGGCGACGGGCGCGATCGCCGAGGACGATACCCAGCTCGTCAAGTTTCATGGGATGTACCAGCAGGACGACCGCGATCTGCGCCCCGAGCGGCTGCGCAAGAAGGTGGAGAAAGCCTACAGCTTCATGGTCCGCCTGCGGATCCCCGGTGGCGAGATGACGCCCGCGCAGTGGCTGGCGGCGAGCCGGGTGGCCCGTGAGCGTGGCAACGCCACCCTGAGGCTGACGACACGCCAGACCATTCAGTTCCATGGCCTGCTGAAAGGCAACCTGCGCCCGGCCTTGCGCACCCTCCACGCTGACCTGCTCGACAGCATCGCCGCCTGCGGCGACGTGAACCGGAACGTCATCGCAACGACAAATCCCGCCCAGTCAGCTTCGCGGGCCGCCGGCGTCGAACTCGCACGGCGCCTCAGCGACCATCTGTTGCCGCGCAGCCGCGCCTGGCACGAGATCTGGATCGATGGCGAGCAGGTGACGGGCGGCGAGGCCGAGGACGAGCCGATCCTCGGAGGAACCTACCTGCCGCGCAAATTCAAGATCGCGATCGCCGTGCCGCCCGTGAACGATGTCGATGTCTTTGCGCACGATCTCGGCTTCATCGCCATCGAGGAGAACGGCGTGCCGGTCGGCTATGACGTCGTGATCGGCGGCGGAATGGGCATGACCCACGGCGAGCCGGACACCTTTCCCCGTGTCGGTGATGTCATCGGCTTCTGCTCCCCGCAGGAGGCCGTCGCCCTTGCCGAGCACGTGGTCACCATCCAGCGCGACTGGGGCGATCGTGCCGACCGACGGCACGCCCGGCTCAAATATACGATCGAGCGCGTCGGACTCGCGCGGTTCGTCGAGGAACTGGCCGTCCGCCACGGCCGCAGGCTCGCGCCCGCGCGCCCCTACTCGTTCGTGTCGAATGGTGATCGCCTCGGTTGGGTCGAAGGCGAGGACGGGCTCTGGCATTATGGCCTGTTCGTCGAAAACGGCCGTATCGCCGACCACCCCGGCGCGCCGTGGCTGACCACGCTCGAGACGATCGCGCACCGCCACCGGGGCGCCTTCCTGCTGACGGCCAACCAGAACCTCGTCATCGCCGGCGTGCCGGCCGGCGAGCGCGAGGACATCGATGCCATCCTCGACGCCGCCGGACTGACCAGGCCGGGCGCCCTGCGGCGCAACGCGATGGCCTGCGTCGCCTTGCCCACCTGCGGCCTCGCCCTCGCCGAATCCGAACGCTTCCTGCCCACGCTCGTCACGGATCTGGAACGGCTTCTGACGCGCCACGGGCTCGATGGCCAGGCCATGACCATCCGGATGACCGGCTGCCCCAACGGATGCGCCCGCCCCTACCTGGCGGAGATCGGCCTCGTCGGCCGCGGCCCCGGCCTGTACAATCTCTACCTCGGCGGCGCCTTTGACGGATCGCGGCTGAACCGGCTGGTTGGCACCGATCTCGACCGCGAGGCGATCCTTGCCGCGCTCGATCCCCTGTTCGCCGCCTACGCCCGCGAACGGCGGGACGAGGAGCGGTTTTCCGATTTCCTCATCCGGACGGATCGGGTGGCGCCGCTGCCTGAGGGGCCCGAGGCCGCGAGGCCCTGACAGGGGCGCAACGCTGATGTAAAGCCGCATCACATGCGGTGGAACAGCGATGACGCGAATGAGCGACGGGGGTACCATCACGGCAATCTGCGCGAGGCGCTGATCGAGGCCGCACTCGCGCTCATCGGCGCGAAGGGTGCCGCCGGCTTCACCATCGCCGAGGCGGCGCGGCGCGCCGGCGTCTCCCCCGGGGCGCCCTACCGGCATTTCCGCGACGGCGACGCACTGCTGGCCGAGGTCGCGGCGCGCGGCTTCGCGCTGCTGGCAGCGGCCCTCGCGGGCGCCTGGAACAATGGCAGGCCGGAGAAGCTGCGCGCCTTCGAGGCGATGGGCCGAGCCTACCTCGCCTTTGCCCGCGGCCGGCCCGAGCACTACGCCGCGATGTTCGACACAAGGCTTGCCAACGCCGACCATCCGGGGCTGGCCACCGCTCGGGACAACGCGTTCGCGGTGCTGCGCGAGGCCGCCGAGCAACTGGTGGCCGAGCTCGAGCCGCGCCCGCCCGGCCTGATGGTGGCCTTGCATGTCTGGGCGTTGAGCCACGGCATCGCATCGCTGTTCGGCCGCGCCGGAGCCGGCAAGCGGCCGCTGCCGATGCCTGCGGAGGATCTGCTGGAGGCCGGTGTCTTGTTGTATTTACAGGGCCTCGGTCTCGGCGGCGGAGGCGCGCGGCGCTAACGGCCGATGGCGACCCGGGAGCCTCTTGACGAAAGGCTCGAGCCTCCCCAAAGTAAATGTGTCTTACATTTACCGGAGGGACCATGTCCGGCTACGCCGCCTACGGACCCGCCTCGACGCCCAACGCCAGCCCGTGGAGCCAGCAGCCGCCGCCGGGCTGGGTGCCCTACGGCTGGCACGACCGCGCGCCCAACCGCCTGCTGGCGATCGCGTTGACGCTGCTCGCCTTCATGATCTGGTGGCCGGTCGGCCTCGTCGTTCTTGCCTTCACGTTCGGGAGACGTTGCATGCGCCGTTCTTTCTTCCGCGAGTCACGCCAGCATTGGGGCGAACACGGGATGTCCTGGAAATTCGGCGGCTGGCAGGGTTCCTGCGGTCCCGCCAGCAACAGCAGCGGCAACCGGGCGTTCGATGACTACCGCGCCGAAACGCTGCGCCGGCTCGAAGAGGAGCAAAAGGAGTTCGCTGCCTTCCTCGATCGGCTGCGGGTCGCCAAGGACAAGGCTGAGTTCGACGCCTTCATGGCCGAACGCCGTCGCGCCGCTGAACCACCGCCAGGGGCGCACACGGCCTGATCCGTCGACGCCATCTCAGGACACCGCCGACACGCCCCGACGTATCCTTTACGTCGGGGCGTCGTCGTTATGGACATCGCCGGGCAACATCGTTGGTGCGAGAGGGGGGACTCGAACCCCCATGCCCGGAGGGCGGTCGATTTTGAGTCGACTGCGTCTACCGTTCCGCCACTCTCGCCTGATCCCTTCCTAACATAAGCGAGGGGGTTTGCATCCACCCCGAGCCGAGGCTATAGCGCCGCACGCGCAAGCGTTGCATCGCTTCGCGAGGGTGTGATCCCGGATAGCTCAGTTGGTAGAGCAAGCGGCTGTTAACCGCTCGGTCGTAGGTTCGAGTCCTACTCCGGGAGCCACATTCCCCACCACGTTCAACGGGTTGTTGGAAGCGGCTTGAATAGCCGCTCGCCGCCCGCCGTTCAGGGCAACATCGGGGGCTACAAACCTCGGCGCTCATCCCGATGGGCCGGTGGGTTGCGCGCCCTGCGAAGGCGCTCCGACGAACGCCCGGCCTGATTCGGCGAGGCGCAGCGTTGGGGGCCAGGCTTCACCCCTCCACCGGCATCGGCCTCGCCTCCCTTGGCTCAGCTCGCATGGCTGCGACGGCGTCAGGGAGGGTGGAGTTCACCCGCTTCGGTGGACGGTTTGCGGGTCAGGACGTCTTGATCGGACCGTCGCGTTTCCTTTCGTATTCGATCGGCGAGAGATAGCCCAGCGCCGAATGGCGGCGTGAGGGATTGTAGAAGCCCTCGATGAACT
>JAGWQN010000032.1 GCA_028869995.1 Rhodospirillales bacterium | reverse complement strand
GGTGCGGCGGCACCGGCGGCCGGGCGCGCCGGCGGCGGCGCCGCATCGGGCAGGTCGCGCGCCACATAGGTGCCGCTGCCCGGCGCCGGGCGGACATAGCCCTCGGCGGCCAGGCGCTCGTAGGCGAGCACCACGGTCTGGCGCGCCAGGCCCAGCTCCTCGGCCAGGCGGCGCGTCGGCGGCAGGCGCGCGCCAGGCGCCAGCGTGCCGGCCAGGATACCCTGCCGCAACCGCTCGAAGACGGCGTGCTGCCGCGATTGGTCTAGCATTTATCGGGTATATTGGGCTGCATGACCAGACCAATGCTGCGCCACAAGCGCGCGTCGCGCAAGCCCGCCACGCCAGGCCGCGCATCACCCGGAGCCCCGCATGTACCAGCGCCCCGCCTTCGCCGAGACGGATCCCGATCGCATCGCGGCGCTGATCGCCGCCAACCCGTTCGGACTGCTGATCACCCATGGCGCCCGCGGGCTGGACGCCTCGCCCATCCCCTTCATCGTCGCCCGCGACGGCGATGCCCTGGTGCTCGAGGCGCATCTCGCCGCCGGCAACCCGCAATGCGCGGACATCGGCGGGCCGGCGCTGGCCGTCTTCTCGGGGCCGCACGCCTACATCTCGCCGAGCTGGTACCGCGCCCAGCCCGCCGTCCCGACCTGGGACTATGCCGCCGTGCACGTCCACGGCACGCTCGAGGCGGTCAGCGAGGCGGAGCCGGTGAAGGCGGCGCTGCGCACCCTCGCCCGCCACGACCCGGCCGGCTTCGACCTCGATGCCCTGCCGGAAAAATACCGCGACGCGATGCTGGGCGGCCTGCGGGCGTTCCGCCTGCGCTCCACCCGCATCGAGGCGCAATGGAAGATGAGCCAGAACCGCAGCGTGGCCGACCGTGAGGGCGTCATCGCCGCGCTGCGCGGCTCCGGCCAGCACGCGGTCGCCGACCTCGTCGCCGCGACCCTGCCGCGGGCCTGACCGCGCCGGCACCCCGGATCGCGCCGCGGCGCCCGCCAGGCGCTTTCCAACCGCCGCCCGCGACGATACCTTCGGTGCAGAACCCGGGCCGGCGCGTGCCGGCGGGCCGAATGTCGCAGGAGAACGACCGATGATCACGCTGCAGGATTTCCAACGCACCGGCTTCATCGTTGGCTCCGCCGTCGGCAACCCGCCGGAGCAAACCTACGGCACGACCGACCCGCATCACCGGGTCCACAAGACCTACTATTTCGGTTCCGTTGTGAAGCCCGCCCAGTTCCCGGGCCTGCAGAAGCTGGAAATCATCGGCGGCAACGATACCGTCTACCTGCCCTATTACCAGTCCCAGGTGGCTTCGATCCGCCTCGAAGCCAATTGTCCGGGCTTCTTCGTAACGGACAACCTCTCGGGTTGCGGCTTCTATATCGGCCAGCGCACCGACGGCGAACTGGTGGTCTTCCACGCCAACAGCCAGAAAGGCTCGGCGAAGGCGGTGATGGCCGGCAGACCGCCCTCGTTTCAGACCGAGGCCGCGGCGGCGGAGCTGGATCAGCTGGTGCAAGACGCGATCAAGCATCACAGCGGCAGCGTGCGGATCGTCGGCGGTGTCAGCAAATCCAGCTACCTCAGCGGCATCGACCGCCTCGCCGCGACCGGCGACGACTTTCTTGGCGGCACCACCGTCGCCGGGTGGCGCAACGGCGGCAGCTGGGAGTTCTGGTACCAGAACTGGGGCAGCGTCAAAGGCGGAGCCGTCGGCCTGCTGAGCGTCAAGAAGTTCTACGGCTGAGACGGGCCGACCCGGCGGAACTGCAACGCAAAAAACCGGCACCGCGGCACGGCACCGGCTCCAGCCTGATGGTTGTATCGATCGGCCGGTCCGGGCACGCGCGGTGCCCGGGCGGGATCAGAACCCCTCGCGCTCCAGGCGCTTGCGCTCCATCTTGCGGGCGCGGCGCACGGCCTCGGCGGCCTCCCGCGCACGGCGCTCCGATGGCTTCTCATAGTGGCGGCGCAGCTTCATCTCGCGAAACACGCCCTCGCGCTGGAGCTTCTTCTTCAGCGCCTTGAGCGCCTGATCGACGTTGTTGTCGCGAACGAGAACCTGCACTTGGCCGCCATCTCCATCCTGTTGCCGCGCCCCGCCGATCGGAACGCCAAGAATCATTGCCGGCGCAGCCAAGCCGCCCGGACGCGGCGCGCATAGCACGCGCCACCGGCCCTGTCCAAACGGTTTTCGCATGCGCATATTCCGCTTCCGCCATGCGACCGAACCGGAGAAGAGAATGGCCATCCTGAAGATCGCCCGCATGGGCCACCCCGTGCTGCTGCAGCGCGCCGAGCCCGTGGCCGACCCGACAGCGCCGGAAATCCGCCGCCTGGTCGCCGACATGATGGAGACGATGGAGGACGCGCCCGGCGCCGGCCTCGCCGCGCCGCAAGTGCACGTGCCGCTGCGCCTGTTCGTCTTCCGTGTCCGACCCGAGCGGTCGACCGGCGATGCGCTCGACCGCACCATCGACAACACCGCCGTCATCAACCCCACGCTCGAACTCCTGGGCGAGGATGTCCGCCCGCGCTGGGAGGGCTGCCTCTCGATCCCCGGCCTGCGCGCCGCCGTGCCGCGCCACTGGCGCATCCGCTATCGCGGCGTGGACACCAACGGCGATCCGGTCGGCGGCGAGGTCAGCGGCTTTCATGCCGGCGTCGTCCAGCACGAGTACGATCACCTCGACGGCATCCTCTACCCGATGCGCATGAAGGATTTCTCCCACTTCGGCTTCACCGAGGAGCTCACGCGGGCGGGAGCGATATGAACGAGAGCTTCGACGACCCGGCGCGCGACGACCCCGAGCGCGACGCGGCCCTGCTGGCCGCCATGGCCCATATCGACCGCCGTGGCTGGACGCTGGGCGCCATCCGCGACGGGCTGGCCGGCCTCGGTGCCGACCCCGCCCTCGCGGCGCTGCTGTTCACGCGCGGCGGCGCCGAGCTGGTGGCGGAATGGGCCGCCTATGCCGACCGCCAGATGCTCGCCGCCGCCGCCGCCGAGAACATCGCCGCCCTGCGCACGCCTGCACGTATCCGCCGCGCGATCGAGCTGCGCCTCGCGGTGCTGCGGCCCTGGCGGGCGCCGCTGCGCCGCGGCGCCGCCCTGCTGGCCGCCCAGCCGCTGCTCGCCGCGCGTGTCGCCGCCCACACCGCGGATGCGCTGTGGCAGGCCGCCGGCGACCGCTCGGCCGATTTCTCCTGGTACACGAAGCGCGCGACCCTGGCCGCCATTCACACCGCGACCCTGCTGTTCTGGCTGCGCGACGCCTCGCCCGACGATGCCGCGACCCTCGCGTTCCTCGACCGCCGGCTGGCCGACACCGCCCGCCTCGGCGGGTTGCGCCGGCGCCTCAGCCGCCGGTGACGCTCATGTGCCGCGCGACCGCGGGCGCCTGCGTGCGCCGGTCGATCACGAAGTCGTGCCCCTTGGGCTTGCGCGCGATCGCCGCCCGGATCGCCGCCTCGAGCGCCGCGTCGTCGGCGCCGGCGCGCAGCACCGCGCGGAAATCCGCGCTGTCATCCTGGCCGAGGCACATATAGAGCGTGCCCGTGCAGGTCAGGCGCACGCGGTTGCAGCTCTCGCAGAAATTATGCGTCATCGGCGTGATGAAGCCGATGCGCGTGCCGGTCTGCGCCACGTCGTAATAACGCGCGGGACCACCGGTCCGGTAGCTGGTCTCGGACAAGGTCCAGTGCTGCTTCAGCCGCGCGCGCACCAGGGAGAGCGGCAGGTAGTGCTCGTTGCGGTCGCCGCCGGTCTCGCCCATCGGCATCGTTTCGATCAGACACAGGTCATGGCCACGCTCGCCGCACCAGGCGAGCAGGTCGTCGATCTCGTCCTCGTTCAACCCGCGCAGCGCGACGGCGTTGATCTTGACCGCAAGCCCCGCCCGCGCCGCCGCCTCGATCCCCTCGAACACCGTCTCGATCCGCCCGCGCCGCGTGATCGCGGTGAACCGGTCGGGCCGCAGCGTGTCGAGGCTGACATTGATCCGCCGCACCCCGCACGCCGCCAGCGCCTCGGCGTGGCGGGCGAGTTGCGTGCCGTTGGTCGTCAGGGTCAGTTCGTCGAGCCCGGTACCGATGCGGGCGCCGAGGCGCTCGAACAATGTCATCACGTCGCGCCGCACCAGCGGCTCGCCGCCGGTGATGCGGATCTTGCGCGTGCCGAGCCGGATGAAGCCGCTGCTGAGGCGCTCCAACTCCTCGAGCGACAGCACGTCGCGCTTGGGCAGGAAGGTCATCGTCTCGGCCATGCAGTAGCTGCACCGCAGGTCGCAACGGTCCGTCACCGACACCCGCAGGTAGGTGATGGCACGGCCGAACGGGTCGCGCAGAGGGGCGGCCGGCGGCGCACCGGCGAGCGCGGGCGCCGGGCCGGACGGGATGGGCGGGATCGCATTCATGGGCCGCAACATCGTGCCGAAGCGGCTGTCATGCAACCGTCCGCCGCGCCGCTCCCGCGCAGCCCAGCCTCAGTCCTGCGCCGGCTCGAGCGTGACGACCGCGACATTGATCACGACCTTGCCGGCGTGCTCGAAACTCACCGTCACCCTGTCTGCGTCGACGGACTGGACCTGCCCGACGCCCCAGTCCGGCTCGCGCGGATGGCGTACGAAGACCCCCGGTTCTAGCCAGGCGTGTAGTCCAGGACGTGCCATCCGCCGCCTCCAAATAAATTAACGACCAAATCTCGAAATTGATCCACGCCACCTCGATCAAGAGGATGTACATTGCATGGATTCGCGCGTCCCACGACCTGTCGCCAATGCGCCCGATCGCCGTCTTCGTGACTCGCCTTCAACCATCGTTCTGCCGTCCGCCCGCACCCGAGGAGTGTCCGTGAACGGGAACCCCGACAACGACGCGCTGATGCTGGCCGGCATGCTCGCCGCCCGGCTTTGCCACGACCTCGCGGGCCCGCTTGGCACCGTGAACGGCGCGCTCGAGCTTGCCGAGCAGGCCGACGCAGAGGCCCTGGCACTGGCCCGCGAGGCCACCACCGACCTCGCGCATCGGCTGCGCCTCTATCGCGCCGCCTGGGCGGAGGGGGCGGGGCCGGGCAGCGTGGCGGAACTGGCGGCCCTCGCGCTCGGCCTGGCCCATCGCCGCGTCCGTCTCGATATCACGGGCCTGCCGGGCCAGGCCCGCCTGCGTCCCGAGCTCGGCCGCATCCTGCTCAACGTCCTCCTGCTGGGCGCCGAGGGCATGCCGCGCGGCGGCACGCTGGCCCTGCATGGCGACCCCGAGGGGGACATCGCGGCCCTCCTGGCCGGCCCCGGCGCCGCCTGGCCCGCCGGCACCGCGCAGGCCCTCGCCCACCCCGCGGCCGCGCTGTCGCGCCTGCGCGATCCCAGCACGACCCTGCCGTCGCGCGTCCTGGTGGCCTCCTTCATCGCGCTGCTCGCGGCGCGCGAGGGGCTGCGGCTGCGGCTGCTGCTCGGCCCGGGCGAGGCGCAGGCTCCGCCGCTCCTGCTCACGCGCGCCTGAGCGCCGCCCCACTCTCGCGCCGCCGGCCGGCGCGGGCCAGGAGGCGCAGGTGCAGCGCGCGCAGCGACGGATCGGCGGCATCGGTCAGGATCGGCGCACAGCCTTCCGCCACCCAGACGCGACGGGCGAAATCAGGCGTCATCGCCACCGCGCCCGGCGCGTTGTCGAAGGCGCAACGATTGCCGGTGTCGAGATAGCTCTCGCATGCCAGACCCTCCGCCAGCAGGACATCGTGGCGGTCGAGCTCGACATGCCAGTAGGTCACGCTGTCTCGGGTTTCTTGAACAATCGAAACATTATTGACGAGGTGGCGGATCGGCACGAGGCAGCCATCCACCAGCACCGCATGGTCGGGCGAGAGCACGAGGTCGCGCACCGGCGCGCCATTGCCGAGCGCTCCAGCCCGTACCCGCACCGGCATCACGTCGCCCGGGGAGGGATGGCGGCGCAGATCAGTCCGACGATGCCCGATCCAGCTTACCCGCGCCAGGCGCCCCGAGACGGTTGGTACCGCATCGCCCACCAGCAGGTCCTCGACCGCGACCTCTCCGCGCGCGACCGTGATTTTCGTTCCTGTCGCAAAACATGCGGTGATGAAGGTATTGACGCCGTCGTTGCTGACGATCGGGACGGCCACCCCCGGGAGGTCGAGCGTCGTGCCGCCCGAGAGCGTCAGCATGCCTGCGGCCAGGGCCTGAAAGCTCTCCACCGTGCCCAGCAGTTCGATCGTGCTCCCTGCCGAGAGTCCGCTGATCGTGGTGCCGCCTTCGAATCCCGAGGCGGTCCCCGCCAGCAGCCAGTCGGCCTGCGCATCGAGCGTGATCTGCCCGAAATCGAGCACGCTGCTGCCGAAGCCCGAGAGGGTTCCCGATCCGGCCGCGAATTCCAGCGTCGAGGTGGCCGCGCCGCCAGCCGCGTTGCCGCCGCCGAGCTTGCCATCGAACACCGCGCCCGGGTCCACCACCAGCCGGTTGTCATAGCCCGCGGCAAAGCTGACCGCATAGCCACCCGCCCCGGCCGCGACCGTCCCCGCGTCGACGACCGTGCCGAATCCCTCGATGCCGGACTGGCCGCCCACGATCGTGCCGTCGGCCGCATTGGTCACGCTGCCGCGGGTCTCGAGCAGGCCGGACAGGGCGCCCGAGACGAGCCCGTGGTTGACCGCCTGGCCGCCACCGCCATTGCCGTGCATGGCCACGTTGAGGCTCAGGATCGTTCCGCTGTTCGTGAACGTTCCGCCTCCGTAGTAGATACCCGCCAGCGCTCCCGTGACCAGCCCGGCATTGACGAACGTCCCGAGCGCCGCGAGGCGGCCCGCATCCGTCAGCGTCTGCCCGGCCACGATGCTGTTGCTGCCTGCGGCGACCCACCGAGCCGCGCCATCGATGCTGACCTGGGCGAAATTCGCATACTGAACGCCAAGCCCCGAGAGCGTTCCATAGGCAGCGCCCGACGCAAACTCCAGCGTGCTCCCCGCCCCGCCGCCGCTCACCGCGCCGACGAACGCGGCCCCCGGGTCCACCACCACGCGGTTACCCGCACCCTGCGCGAGCGCGACCGCTCCCCTCGCCGCACCCGCCTGACCGATCGTTCCGCCATTGATCACCGTTCCGCTACCGGAGACGGCGAGCGCCCCGCCGGCGATCGCCCCGTGCGCGTCGTTGATCAGGACGCCGCCGGAAAGAACGACGCCATAGACAGCGCCGCTGACGGCTGCATCGTTGGTGAGCGAGGTCGCGGCGGCGAGCTTCACCCCGGCATAGGAGCCGCCGACGATCCGCCCTCCCCCCGCATTGCTCACCGCGCCGGTCTGCATCGAGACAGCGGCGGCACCACCCGCGGTGAGCAGCCCCGTATTGACGAGCGTTGCCACCCCCGCGCCGAGAACGGCGAGGTTGCCGGCGCTGATCGTTCCGGTGTTGGTGACGAACCCCCCGGTCGCGTCGAGCCCATAGCCGGCCGCGGCGACGAGGCCGGCATTGGTGAGCGTGCTGTCGGCAACCAGAAGCCCGTTGCTCGAGACGGTCTGCCCCGCGGCGATGCTGGCGCCGGCGGCCACACTCCAGGTCCCGCCGAGGTCGATGCTGATCTGGGCGAAATCGACGTAGTGGGACCCGAGGCCGTTGATCGTCCCCGTGCCCGCTCCGAACTCGAGCGTGCTGGCGCTCGCCGCACCGAGCGGGTTGCCGCCATCCACCGTCCCGATGAACGTCGCGCCCGCCTCCACCACCACGCGATTGGCATGCCCCGCCGCGAGCACGACCGCGTCCGGCGACACCCCGAGGGCGGCGATGGTTCCGGCGTTGACCACCGTGCCGTAGCCCGCCACCGCATAGGTCGCGCCCGCGATCGTGGCGCGCGCCTCGTTGGCCAGCATCCCGCGCAGCAGCAGCCCGTTGCCCGCGACACTGAGCTGGCCCACGTTGGCGAGCGTGCCCGCATCCGTCAGCGCCTGCCCGGCGACGACGCTGTTCGTTCCGGTGGCAATCCAGCTTGCGTTGCTGTCGATGCTGACGGCGGCGAAATCGGCGTAGTGCGAGCCGAGCGCGGAGAACGTCCCCTGCGACGCCCCGCCGGCAAACACCAGCGTGCTGGTGGCAGCACCGCCGATCGCGTTACCGCCCTCCACCGCGCCCGCGAACACGGCGCCCGGATCGACCACCAGCCGGCTGTCGGTCCCGCTCTGCAGGGAGACGGCGAACTGCCCGGCCGTGACGGCGGTGATGGTGCCGGCGTTGACCAACGTTCCCGAGCCGACGACGCCTGCGTTACCGCCCTTGATCGTGGCATTCGCCGCGTTGACGACGCTGGCACCCGACAGCACGAAGACGCCGTCCTGGCCGCCGGAGACATAGCCGGCGTTGGCCAGCGTCGCGCCTGCCTGCGCGACCGCCGCGCCCACAAAGCCGCCGACGACAACGCCGCCGGACTGGTTGGTCGCCTCGCCGCCATTCGCAATGACGCCGGTCTGGGCTGCGGAAATCAGCGCGCCGTTGACCAGCGTGCCGCCGCTGCGGGCCAGCGCCCCGTCCGCCGCCGCGAGGATCGTGGCGCTGTTGGTGAGCGTGCCCGACGCGAGCGCGACGGCGTAGGCGGCGCTGGCGGTCGCGGTGATGAGGCCTGCGTTGGCGAAGATGCCGCTAGCGGTGAGGCTGCCCGCATTGGTCAGCGTCTCGTGGGCGGCCAGCGTATTGCTGGCGTTGGCAAGCCAGGTCGCACCGGCGTCGATGCTCACCTGGGCGAAATCCACGTAGTGCGTGCCGAGCCCCGCGAACGTGCCGGCCCCGCTGCCGGTGGCGAACTCGAGTGTCGACGTGAGGCCCGAGCCGATCGCGTTGCCGCCGTCGATGGTGCCAACGAACACCGCCCCCGGATCGACCACCACCCGATTGCCGGCCGCGGCCAGCAGGGTCACGGCGTCGAGCCGGGCGTTGCCCGCGGCGATGGTGCCGGCGTTGATCACGGTGCCGGTGCCGAGCACGCCGAAGGTGAGGCCGGTGATCGTCCCCTGCGCGAGGTTGGTGAGCGGGTAGGCCGCGCTGTAGACGCCCTCGACACCGCCAGCGATGAGGCCGTCGTTCACCACGGACACGCCGCCCTTGGCATAGAGACCGCTGCCATAGCCGCTGTTGGCGAGGTTCGCTTCCCGGACCACGCGCCCGCCGGCCTGGTTGTCGAACACGCCGGCGACGATCTTGACCGCGGCATTGCCGTAGCCGGAGATGACGCCGCTGTTGACGACGGTGTCGTGGGCGAAGAGCGCCTGCCCGCCGATACCGTTCGGCTGGCTGATCGTGCCGGTGTTGGTGACCACGCCCTGCGAGAGGATCGCGTTGGCGAAGCTCGCCTCGACCAGGCCGGCATTGGTGAGCGAGCCGTAGGTAAAGAGGTGGCTCGTCAGCAACAGGGTTCCGGAATTGCCCAGCGTCTGCCCCGCCGCGAGCGTGCCGTAGGTGTTGCTGGCCCAGGTCGCGCCGCTCTGGATGCTGACCTGGTCGAAATTCACATAATGCGAGCCGAGGCCGTGGATCGTGCCGATCCCGGCGCCGGCGCCGAACACCAGTTCGTTGCCCGCCCCGCCCCCGGCAACGGTGCCGATCAGCACCGCCCCCGGCACCACGCCGAGCAGGTTACCCGCCGCGTTGGCGAACGAAACGGCGAACCCGCCCGCGGCCGTGGCGGCGATGGTGCCCGAATCGATCACCGCGCCGGCCCCGCGGAATCCGTATGAGCCGCCCTCGACGAGCCCGCTGTTGACCAGCGTGCCGGTGCCGCTGACCGCGGTGGTGGCCGAGGTTACGGCACCGAGCGGGGTGACGGTGATGTAGTTGCTATAGGCGGCACTGAAGGTGACCGGGCCCGCGATGGTGCCCTTGATCGTCAATCCCGCCATCGCCGCCCCCCTCGCCGATTGTTCTTAATCGGCGGGGCCTACGACCCGCTGGCGCGACCCCGCCCAGCGACGTTAGGCGGATCGTCTCGCGTCGGGCAAGCGCGGCCGGCGGGCCCACCACGCGAGCAGCCGCAGGTGCAGCGCGCGCAGCTCCGGATCCGCCGGGTCAGTGAGGATCTCGGCGCAGCCCTGTGCCTGCCACACCGCGAGCGCCCGGTCGCGCCCGAAATCGGGATGCAGCGCCACCGCCGGCTCGCCCGCGAAAGCGCAACGATTGCCGGTGTCGAGATAGGACTCGCAGGCGAGCCCCTCGGCCAGGATCGCGTCGTGCCGGTCGAGCTCGACATGCCAGTAGGTCACGCTCTCGCGCGACTCCTGCACGATGCTCTCGCCGTTCGCCAGGTGGCGGATCGGCACCAGCCGTCCCTCGACCAGCACCGCGTGGTCGGGCGAGAGGATCAGGTCCCGCTCGGGAACCTTGTCGGCAAAGGCGCCGGCGCGGACACGCACCGGCATCACGTCGTGCGGCGAGGAGTGCCGGCGCAGGTCGGTCTGCCGGTGGCCGATCCAGCGCACGCTGGCGAGCCGGCCGGTCACCGTCGCGACCCGGTCGCCCACGCGCAGCGCCTCGACCGCCACCGCGCCGCGCGCGGTCGCGATCCGCGTGCCGCTGGCAAAGCAGGCGGTGATGAAGGTGTTGGCGCCGTCGTTGGTGACGCTCACACCCGTCATGCCGTAGAGGCCGAGGGTCAGGCCGCCCGAGAGCGTCAGGGAATAGTTGGCGAATGCCACCTCGGAGGCGACAGTGCCCTGCAGCTCGACCGTGCCGGCCTGCGCCAGGCCGCTGATCGCGTCGCCGTTGAACCCGCCGGCCGAACCCTCCACCAGCCAGTTCGAACCGGCATCGAGCGTGATGTGCCCGAAGCCGATCAGCGAGCTGCCGATGCCCGTGAGCGTGCCGACCTGCCCCGGTAGCTCCAGCGTGCCGAGCGAACCGCCGCCATTGACTGTGCCGATGAAGGTGCCGCCGGACTCGATGACGAGGCGGCTGGCGGAGCCCTTCACGAGTTGCAGCGCATAGCCCGAGGCGCTGCCCATGATCGTTCCGGCGTTGATGATGAGCCCGTAGCCGGAGACCCCGGTGGTCCCTCCCTCGATGATCCCGTGGGCGGCGTTGTCGAGGGTGCCGCTGTGCATGAACACGCCCGTACCGGAGGGGCCGCCGGTAATCGTCCCGCCCGAGGCGTTGCTGATCGTCCCGCCGTTGATGTAGGCGCCGTGGGAGTGGCCAACCACCAGGCCCTGGTTCAGCATCGTCGCAGCGGGCACGAGCGCCCCCTTGGTCCGGCCGACCTGCACACCGTTATAGCCGGTGATGACGCCCGTTGTCTGGTTGACGAGCGTCGCGCTGTTCTCCGCATCCACGCCGTAGAAGGCGCCGCTGGGATAGGTTGCAGAAATGGAGCCGCCGTTGATCATCACGGCGAAGTATCCGAGTGCGGCGCCGTCGTAGACGCCGGTGAGGAGGCCGCCCGATTGGTTGATGATTGTTCCCGAGGCAACATCGTACAGGCCGTCGACACTGCCGGATAACGTCCCGGCGTTGACCATCGTCACGCCGTTGTGCAGCCGCGCTGCCGCAATGCCCGAGATCACGGCGCTCGCCGCATTGCTCACCTGCGCGTTGGTGATGTCGAACGCAAGGCTGTGGGTCGAGTAGACGGTACCCGTGTTGAGCACGGTCCCGCTCTGCACCAGGATTTCGGCGTTCGCCGAGAGGTGGCCATCGTTGACGAAGGTGCCCGGCATGGCGAGCGTGTTGGTGCCGCTCGCCAACCAGCGCGCGTTGGCCGCGACGGTGTAGGAACCAAACCCCGCATACTGCGCGCCGAGGCCGGACAACGTCCCCTGCGCCGAGCCCGAGGCGAATTGCAGCACGCTGGCCGCGCCGCCGCCATGCACCGTGCCCGAGAACACCGCGCCCGGATCGGCGATCACCGTGGCGCCGTCCGCCACCGAGACCGCGTCGGTCCCGCCCACGATCGTGCCGGCATTGACCACGCTGCCGGGCCCGCCGAGCACGACGCCGAAGGTGGCACCCTCGACCAGGGCGCCCGTCGTGTTGACCAGCGAGCCCTCGGCGATCGTGACACCGATGTTGCCGGCGGCGCTGACGGTGCCCTCCTGGTCGACCGACCAGACGATGCCACTGCCGCCGAGGCTCAGCGCATAGCCGCCCGTGGCCGCGAGGATGCCCCCGGTCGAGGTGATGGTGAGCGGGTTGTCTGCCGATGACGTGTAGGCGACCGCTTGGCTCAACCTGGTCGAGATGGTTTTGGCCACGGCACTATCTCCGATTGCGCTCGAAGACGCTACAACACCTCTATCGCGCCGGGGAAGCCGGCGCGCGGCATTACATCATCATACCGTGCGCACCGATCGGCCACAGGCACTCCACGCGCCCGCCGCGCACGCCCACATACCAATCGTAACGATCGACCGTGGGGTCGCAGTGCCCTGGGATGAGTCGCAATTTTTCTCCAAGCTTCGGCATCTCGCCGCCTTCGGTCACGAGCTTGCCGTGCTCGTCCGATGCGCCGGCATAGGTCACGCCGGGCCGGCCCGCGACCAGCGGCATCCCGCAATCCACCGCCACCGCCTTGTGCCCGGCATCGACGACCGCGACGCCCGCACGCGCCGCACTCATCACCGTCGCCAGAACGAACAGGGACTGGCGGAACGGCGCACGCTGAGCGCCGGAGGCATCGAGATTGCGCCCGTAATCGGCGTCCATGAAGACGTAGCTGCCGGCTTGGATCTCGTTATAGATGCCACTCTGCGCCTCGAGCATGAAGGTGCCGGTGCCACCGCCGCCGACGATCGGGCAGTCGAGCCCCTGCTGGCGCAGGATGTCCACCGTGCGCCGGCAATCCTCGGCCGCCGCGGCGATTGCGAAATGACGCTGCTCGGCGCGGCGTAGATGCTGGGCGCTGCCGTGATAGGCCTGCAGGCCGCCGAAACGCAGATGCCGCGACGCGGCGATCACGCGTGCCAGCTCGGCTGCCTCTGAACCCGGTGCGACACCGCAACGGGCGCCGCCGACATCGATCTCGACCAGCACCGCGAGGCGGATGCCCGCCGCCTCGGCTGCCGTCTCCGCCGCGGCGACCTGGGCGGCGTCATCGACGCAGACGGCCACCTGCGCAATCTTCGCGAGCGCCGCGAGGCGCGCCAGCTTGCCGGCGCCGACCACCTCGTTGGAGACCAGGATGTCGGGGATGCCGCCCCAGGCCAGCACTTCCGCCTCGCCCACCTTCTGCACGCATTGCCCGATCGCGCCGTGCGCCATCTGGCGCAGGGCGATGACGCTCGATTTATGCGTCTTGGCATGCGCCCGAAGCTTCGCCCCGGTGGGCGCGAGCATGTCGCGCATGGTCGCCAGATTGGCGTCGAACGCGTCGAGATCGAGCACCAGGGCGGGCGTGTCGATCTCGTCTTCGCGCATGCCGGGGGCAGCGGGGTGTGGCTGCAGCATTGTCTTCGTCTCCTCCGTTTCGTTTCTCAGCGACAGAATTCAGTCTCAGAACTGGGGGCCAGTCTCAGGGCCACGGTCGGCGCGACCCGCCGGCCGCGATCCAGGCCCGGGCCACCACCGCGCGTCCATCGACGACGGGAACGACCTCGCGCAGGCGCCAGCGCGGGCCCTCGTAATCGCTGAGCTTGGCGAAGGCACGTCCATCGACCCGCACCAGCAGGCCTTCGACCACCGAACCCGCGTCGCGGCGCAGCGTCGGATACGGGCCGTAGGTCATCGCCACGCGCCGCCAACCCGGCAGCAGCGCGCGAACGCCCGCGAGCGGCAAGCCCGTCACGCGCTGAAACTGCGCCGGGTCGAGCAGCGAGCCGTAGAGAAAGAGCAGCTTCATCGCCACCACCCTTCGCCGCGCGCGCAGGGCCGTCCCCGGCCGGTTGCCGCCACAGGCTTCCCCGTCCGGCCCGGCGAGACTAACAATGGCGCCGCCAAACCGACAGGAAGACCCGGATGCCCGAAACTCCAGAGCCGCAAGCCGTCCCCGATGCCGAGCTCAGCCACGCGGGCGCGGTGGTGGACAAGGCGGTGGAATACATGGTGGGCCAGCAGCTGGGCGAACCGGCGATCGCTTCGGCGTTGCTCGGCGGCGCGCTTGCCATGATGAGCCGTTCGATGGCCGACGAAGCGATCATCACCGTGCTCGAGAATGCGATCGCCGCCGTCCGCTCCGGCGAGCTGAACCACGACCTGGCGCCCTGAGGCCCGCCCCCGGCGTTGGGGCGGCGGGCGTTCGGGCTGCGGGCTTTTGAGCGTCGAACTCGGGTGAGTCGGGCGTCCGTGAGTCGGCAATGTCAGGACACGGCCTCGCCGGCCCAGGTGACGATCCGCGCCGCGTTGCCGCGCCAGGTGTAGTCGCGCGCCTCCAGCTCCGCGCGCGCGGCCTGCCCCAGCCGCCGCCGCAGCTGCGGGTCCGCCAGCAGCCTGGCGACCGCTTCCCACATCGCCTCCGGCCGCGCCGGATCGAACAGCAACGCGGTGCGCCCGTCCTCCAGCACCTCGCGGATGTTGGGCTGGTCCGGCGCCACGATCGCGCGGCCGGCCGCCATGTAGTCGAAGATCTTGAGCGGCGAGGCATAATCGACCGAGCGCGGCTGCAGCGCGATGTCGAACGCCGAGACCGTCGCCGGCACCGTCTCGTGCGCCACCAGGCCAACGAAGCGCACCCGCTCCGCCACGCCAAGTTCGGCCGCCAGCGCCTGCAGCGCGGGCTTCGCCGGCCCCTCGCCCACCACGGTGAACGTCACCCGCATGCCGGGCTGCGCCGCCATGCCGCGGATCACCGTGTCGAGCCCGTGCCAGTCGCGCACGAAGCCCACGAAGCCCAGCACCGGCGCCTCGGCCTCCCCCGCCAGCGCCTCCTGGCGCGGCACGAAACGCTCCAGCACCACGCCGTTGGGCACCACGCGTGCCCGTTCCGGCCGCACGCCGACGCGCAGCAGGCGCTCGCGCAACACCGCCGTGACCGGCAGCGCGAGGTCGGCCGCACGCCATACCGAGGCCTCGCAGCGCCGCGCGAGCGCGCGCAGCTGCAGGCCGCCATGCTTCGTCCGCTCCTCTGCCAGCGGACCGTTGACCTCGAGGAAGAAGCGGATGCCGCGCCGCCGCGCCAGCCACGCGCCGGCGAGGTAATAGAGGTTGTAGCGCTCGTAGATCAGGTCCGGCCGCAGCGCCTCGCAGGCCCGCGCCAGGCGCCGATAGGCCGGAAAATTGTAGGCCAGCTCGGCAAGCTCGCCGACTGCGCCGGGCAGCAGCCGCCGCAGCCGCGCCACCAGCGCGCTCTCGCCGCCGAACCCGGAATGTTCATAGAAGCCGGGACCGACCACGACGACCTCGTGGCCCAGCGCCCGCAGCGCCGCCACCAGCTCCTCGACATGCACGCTCTGTCCGTCGCGCGACTGGATGCGATGGCTGTAGAGGATGCGCAAGCGGACCTCGGTTTGGGAACGAACGCATTTAGAACAAGATTCGCCGGGAGGGAATCGCCCCACCGGATTTCTTCCGCCGCCTGAAGACCTCGCCCCGGGCTGGGCGACGGCGGCGCTCCGGGCCCGTGCACGTCAGCCCCGCGCGCAGGCGCTTGACGGGCGGGTGCCGCTTTGGAATAAGCCACGCCTTCATCCACGCTACCGAGGGTTCCACGATGTCGCGCCGCTGCGAGATCACCGGCAAGGCCGTGCTGTCAGGCAACAACGTCAGCCACGCCAACAACAAGACACGCCGGCGCTTCCTGCCCAACCTGCAGCCCGCCTCGCTGCTGTCCGAGGCGCTCGGCCACGCCGTGACGCTGCGCCTCTCCACCCGCGGCATCCGCACGGTGGAGCGCAATGGCGGCATCGACGCGTTCCTGCTCGGCACGCCGAACCGCAAGCTGCAGCCGGAAGCGCTGTCGCTGAAGCGCCGCATCCAGCGCGCGGCCGCCAAAAAGGCAGCCTAGAGCAACCTCCGGCTTGCCAGAGCCTGCCCGGCTCAGCCGAGCCGGAGATAAACGGCTCTCAATTATACGTTTTCTAGAGCCGCAGGCTTGCGCAGCCCGGGCTGCCGCGGCTGCTCGGGCGACGGCTTGTCCGGACCGGCGGCGTGCCTCGCCGGCCGCCTCACCGCGGCTCAGTCGACGCATCCGGACTCGCGCAATGTTGCCAGCACCGCCTCGGGTGGCACGTCGCTGCTCGTGAACGCCTGGCCGATGCCGCGCACCAGCACGAACGCCAGCTTCCCGTCGCGGACCTTCTTGTCGCGCGCCATGTGTGCCACCAGCTGGCGCGCCGATAGCCGGCGGTTGAGATGCCCCATCGTCGCCGGCAATCCACACGCATCCATGTGGGCCTCCACCCGCGCGGCAAGCGCAGCGTCGCAATGGCCGAGCCGCGCCGACAGGCGCACCGCGAGCCCGAGCCCGACCGCCACTGCCTCGCCGTGCAGCACCTGGCCATAGCCGCATTCCGCCTCGACCGCGTGGGCGAACGTGTGGCCGAGGTTCAGCAGCGCCCGCCCGTCGTTCGGCTTCTCCTCGCGCTCGTCGTCGCCGACCACGCGGGCCTTGAACGCGCAGGCCCGCCATACCGCCTCCGCCTGGATCGCGGCATCGCCCGCGAGCAGGGCCGCGGCATGGGCTTCGCACCAGCCGAAGAACGGCGCATCGCCGATCAGCCCGGCCTTGGCGATCTCGGCGTAGCCCGCGCGCAGCTCGCGCGCCGGCAGCGTCGCGAGCACCCCGACATCGGCCAGCACCGCCTGCGGCTGATGGAACGCGCCCAGCAGGTTCTTGCCCTGCCGGGTGTTGATCCCGGTCTTGCCGCCGACACTCGAATCGACCTGGGCCAGCAGCGTCGTCGGTATCTGCACGAACGGCAGGCCGCGCAGCACCGTCGCCGCTGCGAACCCCGCGAGATCGCCCACGACGCCACCCCCGAGCGCGATCACGGCGGTGCGCCGCTCCACCCGCCGGTCGAGCAGCTCCCCCGCCAGGCGCAGATAGACCTCGGCCGACTTGGTGGTCTCCCCGGGCGGAACCACGATCGGCTCGCCGGTCTCGAAGCCGGCCTCGGCCAGCCCCGCGGCCAGCGCCGGCGCATGCAGCCCGGCCACGTGCTCGTCGGTCACCACCACGGCGCGGCGCTGCGGCAGCACCGGACCCAGCAGGCTGCCAGACCTGGCGAGCAGCCCCTCGCCCACGATCACGTCGTAGCCGCGCTGCGCCAGCGCGACCGGCATGCGCCGCGGCGGCCGGTGCTCGCGCAGCGCCCGCAGCACCATCTCCGTGGTCGTCTCCGGCGTTTCGTCGCCGCAATCGACCGCAATATCCGCCTCGGCGTAGATCGGATGGCGTAGCGCCATCAGCCGCCGCAGCACCGTCTCGGGATCGTCGGCGTTGAGCAGCGGGCGATGCGTCCGGTGCGCCACGCGCCGCAGCAGCACCGGCAGCGTCGAGCGCAGCCAGACCGAGACGGCGCCGGCACGGATCGCCGCGCGCGTCTCCGCATCCATATAGGCTCCGCCGCCGGCCGCGAGCACGATCGGCTCGCCCGCCAGCAGCCGCTTGATGACCTTCTTCTCCCCCTCGCGGAACGCCGGCTCGCCGAACCGCGCGAAGATCTCGGCGATCGAGCAGCCGGCCGCCTGTTCGATCTCGAGGTCGGCGTCCCGGAACGGCAGGCCGAGCCGGACCGCAAGCCGCCGCCCGATCGAGGTTTTTCCGGCCCCCATGATGCCGACCAGCACGACACTGCGCCCCGCAGGCAGGCCAGGCTGCACCGGCGGCGCCGTCGGTGCGTCGCGAAGACTGTCATCGTTCATCCCCGAGCCTCTAGCACGATGGCACAGGCCGCGCCCAACCGAAGGCCCGTTCCTCCCGCGCCTTTTGATGCTAATAATGAAAAATGTCGTCCATCCTCCTGCAGGAAAACATCCTT
This sequence comes from Rhodospirillales bacterium, assembly GCA_028869995.1. GTDB lineage: Bacteria > Pseudomonadota > Alphaproteobacteria > Acetobacterales > Acetobacteraceae > JAJXXT01. Next base: position 4,967 of record JAGWQN010000032.1, on the reverse strand, counting down.
CCGCGCGTGCGCGCCTGGGTGGCACGATGACGGCGCGCCACCACATCGAGGCCTTCCTCGAGATGCTGGCGGCGGAACGCGGCGCCGCGCGCAACACGCTGCTCGCCTACCGCCGCGACCTCGAGGGTTTCGCGGCCTTCGCCGCCGGTCGCGGCGAGGACCTGGCCGCAGCCTCGGAGGCGACGTTGCGCGGCTTCCTCGTAGCCCTGGAGGCGAGCGGCCTTGCCGCGCGCAGCGCCGCGCGCAAGCTCTCGGCGCTCAGGCAGTTCCATCTCTATCTGCTGCGCGAGCGCATCCGCGCCGACGACCCCACCACCGGCCTCGATTCGCCGCGCCTGCCCCGCCGCCTGCCCAAGCTGCTCAGCGAGGCCGAGGTCGACGCCCTGCTCGCCACCGCCCGCGCCCGGCCCGATGCGGCGGAATCGGCGACACTGACGGCGGCGCTGGAACTGCTCTACGCCACCGGCCTGCGCATCTCCGAATTGCTCGGTCTGCGCCGCAGCGCCCTGGCGACGGAAGGCCGCATGCTGCTGGTGCGCGGCAAGGGCGGCAAGGAACGGATCGTCCCGCTGTCGGAGGCGGCGCGCACGGCGGCCCGGGCGCTGCCGGAGAAGGGAACCTGGCTGTTTCCCGGCCGCGATCCTGCCCACCCGCTGACCCGCCAGGCGTTCTGGCTGATGCTCAGGCGTGCCGCCCTCGCCGCCGGCCTCGACCCCGCGCGCGTCTCGCCGCATGTGCTGCGCCACGCCTTCGCCAGCCACATGCTCGCCCGCGGCGCCGATCTGCGCTCCCTGCAGCTCCTGCTCGGCCACGCCGACATTGCCACCACCGAGATCTACACCCACGTCCAGGCCGAACGCCTGGCGAGGCTGGTCGAGGCGCACCACCCGCTGGCGCGGCGCCGGGCGCGCGGCTGAGGGGCGCCGGGGGGCTCTACCCGGGCGCTGAAAGGTGCTAGCCCCCCGCGCATGCGACACTTCCTGGACTTCGAAAAGCCGATCGCCGAGCTCGAGGCCAAGATCGACGAGCTGCGCCAGATGTCCGAGCCCGGCGGGCTGAACATCGCCGAGGAGGTCGGCCGTCTCTCCGCCAAGGTGGAGCGGGAGCTGCGCGCCACCTATGCCCGCCTGACCCCGTGGCAGAAGACGCAGGTCGCGCGCCATCCGGACCGGCCCAAGGCGAAGGATTATGTCGCCGGCCTGATCACCGAGTTCACCCCGCTCGCCGGCGACCGCGCCTTTGCCGACGACGCCGCCATCGTCGGCGGCATCGGCCGCTTCCGTGGCCGTGCCGTGGCGGTGCTCGGCACCGAGAAGGGCACCGACACGGAAAGCCGCGTCGCCCACAATTTCGGCATGAGCCGGCCCGAGGGCTACCGCAAGGCGCGGCGCCTGATGGAGCTGGCCGGCCGCTTCAACCTGCCGATCCTGAGCTTCGTCGACACCTCAGGTGCGTTTCCCGGCATCGACGCCGAGGCGCGCGGCCAGGCCGAGGCGATCGCCCGCTCGATCGACGCCTGCCTCGCCGCCCCGGTTCCGCTCGTGGCCACCATCGTCGGCGAGGGCGGCTCGGGTGGCGCCATCGCGCTCGCCGCGGGCGATGCCGTGCTGATGCTCGAGCACAGCATCTACTCGGTGATCTCGCCGGAGGGCTGTGCGGCGATCCTGTGGAAGGACCAGGCCCAGGCCGCGCTCGCCGCCGAGGCGCTGAAGCTCACGGCCGAGGACCTGCGCCGCCTGCGCCTGATCGACCGCATCATCGCCGAGCCCCTGGGCGGCGCCCACCGCTCCCCCGAGGCCGCCGTGACCGCGGTGGGCGAGGCGATCGCCCTCGCACTCGCCCCGCTCGGCGAACTCGACGGCACCGCGCTGCGCACCCGCCGGCGCGAGAAATTCCTGGCGATCGGCAACGCGGCGTCGGCCTGAGGTCCAGGGACGTCCGCCGGGAAACGTTCCCGGCGGACGTCCCTCCCGCGCGCCGCCCGCCGCCGCGCCGCGCGTCTGGACATGTCCGCCCGCGCACCCGACAATCATTAAAATGGCCCGTTCCGCCTCCGCCCCCGACGCCACGGCGGCCACCGCCAGCACGCCCGAGCCCGAGGCTGCAACCGACCCCAACCGGTCGCGTCAGCTGTTCTTCGCGACCTTCCCCTCGATCATGCTGCCGATGTTTCTGGCGGCGATCGACCAGACCATCGTGGCCACGGCGCTGCCCTCCATCGCCGGCCAGATGGGCGAGCTCAGCCGGATCGCCTGGATCGTCATCGGCTACCTGCTCGCGACCACGATCGCCGCGCCGGTCTATGGGCGTCTCGGCGATGCGCTCGGACGCAAGCGGATGATGTTCGTGGCACTCGCCATCTTCATCGTCGCCTCCCTGCTGTGCGCAGCCGCACCCACCGTCACGCTGCTGGCGGCGGCGCGCGTGCTCCAGGGTGCCGGCGGCGGCGGGCTGATGACGCTGAGCCAGGCGCTGATCGGCGAGGCCGTGCCGCCGCGCGAGCGCGCCCGCTACCAGGGCTGGCTCGGCTCGATCTTCGCCTTTTCCTCCACCTTCGGCCCGGTGGTCGGCGGCTGGCTGACGCAGCACTGGGGCTGGCGCTCGGTGTTCATGATCAACCTGCCGATGGGCCTCGTCGCCATGGCGCTGGTCACCCGCCTGCCGTCGGCGGCGGCCGCGCCCTCGGGGCGGTTCCGCTTCGACACCCCCGGCGCGGTGCTGTTTGCCCTGTTCATCACCCCGCTCCTGCTCGGGCTCGAGCAGGCGCAGCGGATGGACGCGGCGAGCCTGACCCTCGCCGCCGGGCTCGCCGCCTTCGCCGCGGCGGCGCTCACGCTGCTGCTGCGCCACGAACGCCGCACGCCGCAACCGCTGCTGCCGGTCTCGTTGCTGCGCCACCCGACGATCTGGCGCGCCGACGCCATGGCGATGTGCAACGGCGCCAATGTCGTCTCGCTCGTCACCTTCCTGCCGATCTACCTGCGCGTGGTCCGCGGGCTCGACGCCAGCTCCACGGGCCTCATGCTGCTGCCGCTCACCGCCCTCATCGCCGTGGGCTCGATGATCACGGGCCGGCTGATGGCGCGAACCGGCCGCACCGCCATCATACCCTCGATCGGCCTGCCGCTGGCCGCGCTCGGGCTGGTCTTCATGGCCTTCGCCGCGCCGGACCTGACGCTGCGCCAGCTTCCCTTCCTGTTCGCCTGGCTCTCGCTGTTCAGCGGCACCACGATGTCGGTGGTGCAGCTGACGGTGCAGCTCGTGGCGGGACGCGCCCAGCTCGGTGCCGCCGCCGCCTCGGTGCAGTTCTCGCGCAGCGTCGGCGCCGCCCTCGGGGCGGCGATCACCGGCGCGGTGCTGTTCGCGATGATCGCGATGAGCGATCCGGGCACGGCCCATCTCTTCGCGCATGTCGTGGAGGCCGGGCCGAGCGCCCTCTCCGGCCTGCCGCCGGAGCGCCTCGCGACCGTGAAGGCCGAGATCGCGGCGGCCTTCCGCGCCGCCTTCCTGACCATCGCCTGCTTCCCGCTCACCGGCGCCATCCTCGCCTGGACGCTGCCGCTGCGCCGCCTCGACGCGGACTGAGCGCCTGTCTTTCCGCGGGTCTGCCCGCGCGCGCCGCCCCACGCCGCGAGCGCCCTGCGGGGCCCGCGGCAGCCCCGCCAGGAACGCCGATCGGACATGGGTCTAGGAATCGGAGTCCGAGTTGTGATTCAACCCATAGTTGAGGAGATTCGGACCCATGGCAGGACCCACCGGGGCGGAACCATACTGGCTGAGCGAAACCGGCTGGCAGGCCATCCTGCCGCTGCTGCCACGCCATCGCCTGACGGCGAGCCGCGACGACGATCGGCGCATCATCAGTGGCATTCTCTACATGCTGCGCAGCAACACGCGCTGGCAGGACTGCCCGTCGGTCTATGGCCCGCCGACCACGGTCTATAACCGCTGGAACCGCTGGTGCGGGCGCGGCCTCTGGCCGATCCTGTTTGCCGCCGTCGCCCGGGCCGCCCCCGAGGACGTGGCCGGCATCGACCCCGCCGCCATCCGCCCGCAGCGCGTCGGCGCCGGCATGCGCCGCCCGCGCGTCCCAGCGCCGCCGCCGGCCGAAAATGCGCCGACGCCCGCTTCGAGCCCGGTCCCGCCGAGTCGCGTCCTGATCGAATAGCCCGGCTGCACGGCCTGCGCAGAGGCACCGCGCACGGCGCGGCCGCCTGCTCCGGCCGGCCGGGACCTCGCCTTAGGCCGCCTGGCGCGCCTGCTCGCCGTTGATGAAGGCCGCGATCATCGCGCCGATGGCCGCGCCCTCGTGCGGCTCGGCCATGCTGGCCAGGGCCGCATCGGCCCGCTCGCCCAGGCTGTCGCGCAGCCGCTCGGCGATATTGGCGAGGATCGCCTCGTCGAACTCCGGATGCGGCTGCAGGCTCAGCACATGCCCGCCATAGGTGAAGCCCGCAACCGGGCAAAGCTCGCTGCTGGCGAGCAGTTCGGCGCCCGGGGGCAGCGCCTTGACCTGGTCCTGGTGCGACGCCAGCAGGCCGTAGCGAGCCGCACCCGCGGTCGCGCCGGCGCACCCGTGCCAGCGATACGCCACGCGCCCGATGGTGAAGCCGCACGCCGCCCGGCCGACCGGCGCGCCGAGGCAAAGCCCCAGGACCTGGTGGCCGAAGCAGATGCCCACGAGCTTCGTGCCCGCGGCGATCAGTGCGGTCACCCGCCGGCGCAGTTCCACGATCCAGGGCTCGTCGGCGAACGCATCGGCGTGGCTGCCGGTCAGGATCACCGCGTCGTAGTTCGCGAAATCCTCCGGATACTCTCCGGCCGGCGTGTGGAAGACATCGCACACCACCGCCGGCTCCGCCGCCCGCAGCATGCGCTCGTAATAGTCGGCAAAGCGCATGCCGGCCGGCGCCAGGCCCTCCGGCAGCCGGTCGTTCTCCAGGATCGCGATCCGCATCTCGCCCCTC
>JAGWQN010000031.1 GCA_028869995.1 Rhodospirillales bacterium | reverse complement strand
GCTGATGGCCGACTATGCCCGTCTCGGCGTCACCGTCTGCCACGCCTGGGGAATGACGGAAAGTTCGCCGGTGGTGACGTGGAATTCCCCCAAGCCCGAGACGCTCGCCCTCGCCCCCGAAGCGCGCCTCGACGAAGCGGCGACGCAGGGGCGTGCCGTCTTCGGCGTCGATGTTCGCGCCGAGAACGAAACCGGCGAGGTGCCCTGGGACGGGCGCACCCAGGGCAACCTCGTCTTCCGTGGCCACTGGGTTGCCAGCGCCTATTATCGCATGCCCGAAACGTCGGTCGGCGACAGCGGTTGGTTCCCCACCGGCGATGTCGGTGTCATCACGCCGCAGGGATATGTGGCTCTGACCGACCGGACCAAGGACCTCATCAAGTCGGGCGGCGAATGGATCAGCTCGATCGCCATCGAGAACATCGCCATCGCTCATCCCGATGTCGCCGAGGCCGCCGCCATCGCCGTTGCGGATCCAAAATGGGGAGAGCGCCCGCTGCTGATCGTCGTGCCTCGCGAGGGGCGCGCGCCGGAGCCCGAGGCGATCCGCGCCTTCTACAAGGACAAGGTCCCCGCCTGGTCGGTGCCGGACCGTGTCGTCGTCGCGCCAGCTCTCCCGCATGGCGCCACCGGCAAAATCCTGAAGACCGAGCTGCGCCGCATCTACGCCCGCTGACGCCGCCGCTACTGCCGCGCGATCGCCCCGCCGCCGCGCAGGACGAATTTCTGCACCTTGCCCGTCGCGGTCTTCGGCAACTGATCGACGAAGCTGATCCAGCCGGGCGTCTTGAAATGCGCCAGGTGGTCGCGCACGTGCTGTTTCAGTTCCTCCTGCATGGCGGCCGCACCCGGCCGCAGGATCACGAAGGCGTGCGGGCTTTCGCCCCAGCGCTCGTGCGCCATCCCGACGACGGCCACTTCCTGCACCGCCGGATGGCGCAAGAGACAGCCTTCGATCTCGACGGAGGAGATGTTCTCGCCACCGCTGATGATCACGTCCTTGAAACGATCGCGGATCTCCGCGTATCCGTCCGGATGCACCACCGCGGCATCCCCGGTATGAAACCAGCCGTCGCGGATCGCCGCGGCGGTGGCGGCCGGATCGTTATAATATCCGGCCATCACCACGTTGCCGCGCACAATGATTTCGCCGAGCGTCTTGCCGTCGCGCGGCACTTCCGTGCCGTCCTCGTCGACCACCCGCAACTCACCCGACGTGACGAGTTCCACGCCCTGGCGCGCCTTGACCTCGGCGCGCTCGCGCGGCCCCAGCGCCGCATGCTCCGGCAAAGGCTCGCAGAACGTGATGAGCGGCGAGGTCTCGGTCGCGCCATAGACGTGGGTGAGCTCCCAGCCAAGCTTGCTCTCCACGAGCTCGATCGTTGCCGCGGCCGGCGGCGCGCCGGCGGTGAAAAGCCGCAACCCGCGCGGCGCGCCCGCCATCACCTCGTCGGGCGCATTGACGATGCCGATCAGCACGGTGGGCGCGGCGCAGAACATGGTGATGTGCTCGTCACGGATCAGGCGAAAAATCGCGCGCGGCTCGACCTGGCGCAGGCACACATGCGCCATGCCGCGCGCCGTGTTGCTCCATGTGAAAGTCCAGCCATTGGCGTGGAACATCGGCAGCGTCCACAGATAGCGGTCCGACGGCGAGAGGTGATGATGCACCAGCGTACCGATCGCGTTCATGTAGGCGTTGCGGTGCGTGATCATCACGCCCTTGGGCCGCGCCGTCGTGCCGCTCGTGTAGTTGATGGTGAGCAGGTCGGTCTCGGCGATCGGCACCGCGGCGAAGGCCGGCCCATGGGCGGCGAGCGTCGCCTCGTAGTCCATCCAGCCGTCCCGCGTCCCCTCGAGGGCCACGAAATGCCGCACGCCGGGCAGGCGCGCGCGGACGCTCTCCACCGCGTCGATCTGGTCGGCATGCGCGCAGACCACCGTGGCACCGCAATGATTGAGGATGTATTCGAAATCCTCGGCCCGCAGCCGATAGTTGATCGGCACGAGCACGGCGCCGATCTGCGGCACGGCGTAGTAGCCCTCGAGGTTCGCATGCGTGTTGGGCGCGATATAGGCGACGCGGTCGCCCTGACGCACGCCCATCCCCTGCAGCGCCGCCGACCAGCGGTCGCAACGCTCCAGGAACTGCCCGTAGGTGAAACGAAGCGCGCCATCGACGACGGCCTCGCGTCCGGCATAGAGGCGGCGTGCCCGGCGGGCGAACTCCATCGGCGTCAGCGGCGTTTCCATCGTGTCCCCGGCTCCTCGATCGTGCCGCGATCGTAGCCGAGACTGGCCCGCTGTCGAGAGCGGCGATGCCGCCTCAGCGGGGCATGACGCGCCGGTAGAGATGCCACGTCGCGTGGCCCAGCACCGGCAGGACGATCACCAGCCCCAGGAAGGCCGGGACCGAGCCGACCGCCAGGCTGAGGGCGACGATCAGGCCCCAGGCCGCCATCGTGCTCCGGTTGCGCATCACCGCATGCGCCGAGGCGCGGATCGCCACCGCCAGGCCGACATCGCGGTCGACCAGCAGGGGCAGCGCGAGGAAGAGCAGCAGGGCCAGCACGGCGAACCCCAATCCCAGCGCGATCCCGAGCACCGCCATCGCGTGCCCGGGCCCGGTCGCGATCACGTCGTGCAGGAACAGCCCGAGCGAGGCCGGCGGCTTCGGGCCCAGCGTCAGCACATAGAGCGCGAACGCAACCCACAGCCAGACCAGCAGTTCCGCCACCAGGATCAGGCCCAGCACGACGATGCGACCGAAGGCCGGGGCATTGAGCACGCCGAGCGCATCGCTGATCGCGATCGTTCCGCCTCGTTCGCGGTTGCGGCTCATTGCATACAGCCCGAGCGCGGCCACCGGCCCGACCAGCGTGAAGCCGGCGGCGAGCGGAAACAGCAGCGGCAGCAGCCCGTGGCCGAAGACGAGGTAGGCGAGAACCAGTCCGACGACCGGGTAGATCACGCAGAGAAACACCGCATCCGTGCGGCAGGCGAGGAAATCCCCGACGCCCGCCCGCAGGGCCGCCCCGATGTCGCGCATGTCGATCGTCGCGATGCGGACCGGCGCTTCGGCGCGCTCGGCCTGCTCGACGGCACGCCGCGCGCTGCCGAAGGCGGTTCCGGCGAGGCGCAACTGGTCCGCGCCCCATTCAATCGGATTCCTGATCGTCGTTGCCATGGCGTTGCTCCCGGTCTTGGCGTTGCTCCCGCTTGACCCGACGGCCCGCTCGACGGGCCTCACGGCAGACCCACGCGCAATCGCGCGAGCCATCCTTGGCCGCGACGCAAGCCTAGCACGCCGGCGCCGCCGGCGGGGGGATTTCGCCTGCCCGGGTTAACGGGCGTTCACGTGGCGTTAAACCCGCTCGATCAGCGCCGCAATTCCCTGCCCGACGCCGATGCACATCGTCGCGATCGCCCGCTTCTGCCCGCGCACCTCGAGCGCGGAGAGGGTCGTCAGCGCCAGGCGTGCTCCGCTCATGCCGAGCGGATGCCCGAGCGCGATCGCGCCGCCGTGCGGGTTCACCCGCTCCTCGTCGTCCGCGAGCCCGAGCTCGCGCAAAACCGCGAGCCCCTGGCTTGCGAACGCCTCGTTGAGCTCGATCACGTCGACGTCGTCGAGCCTGGTTCCCGTCCGTGCCAGCAGCTTGCGCACCGCCGGCGCCGGCCCGATGCCCATGATGCGCGGCTCGACGCCCACCGTCGCCATCGCGACGACGCGCCCGCGCGGGGTGAGCCCGTGCTTCCTCGCCCCCGCCTCGGAGGCGAGGATCAGCCCGGCCGCTCCGTCATTGACCCCCGAGGCGTTGCCCGCCGTCACCGTCCCCGGGTTGCGGAACGGCGTCTTGAGCCTCGCCAGCGCCTCCATCGTGGTGTCGCCGCGCGGGTGCTCGTCGCGGTCGACGACGACATCGCCCTTGCGCCCCTTGATCGTGACCGGCGCGATCTCGCGCGCGAAGAAGCCCGCCTGCTGCGCCGCGGCACATTTCTGCTGGCTGCGCAGCGCGAAGGCATCCTGGTCGGCGCGCGAGATCTGGAACTGCTCGGCCACGTTCTCGCCGGTCTCCGGCATCGAGTCGATGCCGTAACGTGTCTTCATCAGCCCGTTCACGAAGCGCCAGCCGATCGTGGTGTCGTAGATCTCCGCCGTGCGCGCGAACGCCTCCCCCGCCTTGGCCATCACGAACGGCGCGCGCGTCATGCTCTCCACGCCCCCGGCGAGCATCAGCTCGGCTTCCCCGGTGCGGATCGCGCGCGCCGCCGTCCCCACCGCATCGAGCCCGGAGCCGCAAAGCCGATTGATCGTCGCACCCGCCACCGCGACCGGATAGCCGGCCAGCAGGGTCGCCATATGCGCCACGTTGCGGTTGTCCTCGCCCGCCTGGTTGGCGCAGCCGAGGTAGCAGTCGTCGAGCGCCTCCCAGTCGACGCCCGCGTTGCGCTCGCGCAGCACCCGCAGCGGATGCGCTGCCAGGTCGTCGGTCCGCACCTCCCTGAGCACGCCGCCATAGCGCCCGATCGGCGTGCGCACGAAATCGCAGATGAAGGCTTCCGGCATCATAGTTCCTCCGCGGTTGCGTGCCGTCTAACACGCCTTCCACAGGGCCGCGAGGCAGCCGGTATCAGAACGGCATGAGGAAGTTCAGGATCTGCTGTCCCCAGGGCGGGGTCTGCACGTCGGTGAGCTGGCCGCGCCCGCCATAGGAGAGCCGCGCCTCCGCCATCCGTTCGAGCGAGATCGTGTTGTTGCTGTCGATGTCCTCCGGCCGCGCGACGCCGCTCACCGTGAGCCGCCGCAACTCGCCGCCGACGCGCATCTCCTGCGAGCCGGAAATCACCAGGTTGCCGTTCGGCAGAACCTGCGTCACCACGCCCGCGAGCTGCACCGTCACCCCCTCGCTGCGCTTCAGCTCCGCGGTCCCGGTGTTGCCCGTGGCGGAGGTGGTGGCAAGCGCGCTCGCCGGATTGAACCCGGAGAACATGCGCGGCAGCTGCGTCTCGAGCCCGAGGACGTTGGGCACGCCCATGGATTGGTTGCTCGCTCGCGTCGCCGAGGTGGAGTTCTGCAGATTGGCCGAGGAGTTGACGTTGACCACCACGGTGACGAGGTCGCCGACCCGCGCCGCCCGCTGGTCGCGGAAGAAGGCGCGGCTGCCCGGCCGCCACAGCGCGTCGGGCGCCGGCTTCGCCTCGCGCGCCCGCGGCATCGGCATGGTCATCGGCCGCCAGCCCGGCGCGCGCGTCGGGTCGGCGGTCGGCGTCATGCGCGGCGGTCCGCCGACTTCCGAAAGCCGGGTGAGGTTGGTGCAGCCGCCGAGCAGCAGCAGCGCGGCGAGCAGCTGTGGAAGCGGATGTTTCATCGCACCAACCCGGTCATGGCGTCGGCGCGCAGCGGCAGGCTGCCCGGCTCGACCGCGACCCGCCCCGGCCCCAGCACCGCCGCGCGCACCACGGCGTGCGAAACCGGGTTGAGCACATCGACCCGCTCGCCCATCCCCGCGTCGGCGAGCGCCACCCCCGTCGCCACCACCGCAAGGCCCGGTGCCTCGATCTCCATCGTCACGCGCTGCCCGCGGCGGATGGCGGGCAGGACCATGAGGTCGTCGAGCGGCACCGGCGCGCCGGCTGCGACCGCATGCCGCACCCCCTGTCCGAACGCGTCACTCGGACGGCGCAGCTCGGCGGCGCGCGCGGCGGGAAGCGCGACATCGCGCTCGACAAAATCAGCCGGCCCCAGCGCCGTTCCGGGTTCAAGACGATGCGCCGCGACCGCGAGCCTGACCCGGCGCACGCTGCGTCCCGCAACCGGGACACTGAGGGTGGGCTCGCCCGGCACCGAGACCGCCAGCACGCCCTGGAAGCCACCCTCGTTGGCGTCGTAGGCGAGCTGCTCCACGGCAATCTGCGGCTTTGCCGCCAGCGGCAGCATCGGCGCGGCGAAACCGTCGAGCACGACGGCGCTGCCGGGCGGTGCGCCGACCCCCGCGAGCGCGGCGCGCAGCGCCGCGAGCACCGGTGCCAGCGCCAGCGGCGCGCCCGGGCGGATCAGCACCGCGCTCTCGAAGCCGCTCACCGGTTTCCAGTCCACGCCGTATTCGCGGGCGATGACGGCGAGCTGGTGCGCCGGCACGCTGATGCGCGAACCTGGCGCCGGTGCCGGTCCGAGCACGCGCGCAGCGTCGCTGCCGGCGTCGGCGAACAGGTCGCGCAGGCGCACCACCGGCGCGTTGAGCGTCGTGAAGGGCCGCAGCGTCGCCGCGGCCCCGGCCGGGGTGGCCAGCAGCACTGCTGCGGCAGCGAGGAGAAGACGGCAGCGGATCGTGGCGGACATGGCGTTCAGCTGATCTGCGTGAGCGTGTTGAGCATGTTGTCGGCGGAGGTGATGACGCGGCTGTTCATCTCGTAGGCCCGCTGCGCCGAGATCAGGTTGGTGATCTCGGTCACGACATTGACGTTGGAGCTTTCGACGAAGCCCTGCTGCACCGTGCCGAACCCCGCGCTGGCCGGCGGCCCGCTCACCGGCGAGCCGGAGGCCGCGGACTGCACGAACAGGTTGGAGCCCTGCGCCGAAAGCCCGGCTTCGTTCGGAAACGTCGCCAGCTGGATCGTGCCCAGCGTCTGCGGGGCCGTCTGTCCGGCGATGTTGGCCTGTACCTGGCCCGCCGGGCTGATGGTGATCGCGGTTGCGTTGGTCGGCACGGTGATGCCCGGCTGCACCGTGTAGCCATCGGCGGTGACGATCGTCCCGTCCGGCGCGAGCGAGAACGTGCCGTCGCGGGTATAGGCCGTCTGTCCGCTTGGCAGCGTGATCTGGAAATAACCCGCGCCGTTGATGGCGAGGTCGAGTGCATTGCCCGTCTGCTGCAGGTTGCCCTGCTCGGGGATGCGGTAGATCGCCGCGGTCTTGACGCCGAGGCCTATCTGCGCGCCGGCGGGCACGATCGAGGACGTCGAGGAGGCCGAGCCGACGCCGCGAAGGTTCTCGTAAATCAGGTCCTGGAACTCGGCGCGCCGCCGCTTGAAGCCCGTGGTCGACATGTTGGCGATGTTGTTGGCGATCACCTCGACCTGGGTGTTCTGGGCCTGCATGCCGGTGGCGGCAATGTCGAGTGCGCGCATGGTTCAGTTCACCTGCGAAAGGATCTGCTGGATCGCCTGGTTGCGTCGCGTCGACTCGGCTTTCAGCATCGAGGCGATGAGCTGGAACTGCCTGGTGTCGTCCACCATCCCGACGGTCTCGGCGATCGCATTCGTCGTGCTGCCCTCGACCGCTCCCTGGAGCAGATGCGGCTCGGCCACCGGCGCGGTGGGCGAGGTCGCGGCGAGCAGCGTGCCGCCCTGGCTGGCGAGCGCCTGCGGATTGGTGGGCTCGACGACACCGATGCGCCCGATGACCCCCTGCTTGCCCGAGATCGTGCCGTCGCTCGCGATGCTCGGCCGGCCGTCGGCGCTGCCGAGCTGGATGTTCTGCCCTTGGCTGTCGAGCAGCGGATCGCCCTGCTGGTCGACGATGGTGCCGGTCGCATCGAGGGTGAAATGGCCGTCGCGCGTCAGCCGTGTCCCCGCCGGCGTCATCACGGTGAAGTAGCCGGCGGCGCCGAGTGCCAGGTCGAGCGCATTGCCGGTGCGCTGGATCGGGCCCGGCTCGGTATCGCGCCAGGTGCCGCGCGTCGCCGCATAGGCGATGTCGGACGCGGGTGCGCCCGCCGGCTGCGTCACCCGCGAGGTGACCGCCTGCAGGTGCAGCGCCTGGAAGCCGGGCGTCTCGGCGTTGGCGAGGTTGTTGGCGCGCACCTCGAGCTGGCGCCAGCGGGTGATCATGCCGGAGAGGATGATGGCGTCGTTCATGCCGACGACGAGGCAAGCCGCGTGCCAACGCCCGGGCCGCGCCGCGGGCCGCAATACTTGCGGGATGCCCGGCAGAACCTGCCGCGCGCAACGCCTCGTTAACCGTCCGCACGGCAAACTCCGCCGGGTGAGCGACGGAGGACGCGGTGGCGCGTGCGAAGGCGGACAGGACGCAAGAGCCAGAGGGCGGGGCGGCCGAAGGCAAGGATGGAGGGCGGGCGAAGGCGGGCGGCCGGCGGCGCATCGTGCTTCTCGCGTTGCCGGCGCTGCTCGCTCTCGGCATCGGCGCGCTGTGGTTCAGCGGCACGCTTCCGCGCGTGCTCGGCCTCGGCACGAAGACGGCGTCGCCGGCCGCCGCGGCCGCTGCCCCACCGGTCTTCGTTGCCCTTCCGCCGATGATCGCCAACCTCAACGCCGGTCCTGATCGCCAATCCTTCGTCAAGCTTGCGGCCAAGCTCGAGGTGCCGACGCCAGCCGATGCCAAGCGCGCCGAGCTCGCGATGCCGCGCATCGTCGACCTCTTCCAGACCTACCTGCGCGAGATGCGCCCGCAGGATTTCCAGGGCAGTGCCGGCACCTGGCGCCTGCGCGAGGCGCTGCTGTCGCGTGCCGCCATCGCGCTCGCGCCCGGGCGCGTGCGCGACGTCCTGTTCACCGAAATCCTGGTCCAGTGACACGGCCATGAGCGACAGCCGGGACCCGGAGGCGGCGGGGCTCGAACCCGCCGAGGTGCAGGCGCTGCTGCAGGAGGGCGGGGAGGGCGGCCTCAAGCGCATCATCGATGCCGGCCTCGTCAGCTACGAGCGTCTGCCGATGCTCGAGATTGTCTACGATCGCCTGGTGCGGATCCTTTCCACCTCGCTGCGCAACCTCACCTCCGACAACGTCGAGGTCGGCATCGAGAATATCGTCTCGTTGCGATTTGGCGATTATCTCAACGCCATCCCGATGCCGGCCATGCTCGCCGTTTTTGCCGCCGAGGAGTGGGACAATTACGGGCTGATGGTGATCGACAGCGCCCTCGTCTACTCGATCGTCGACGTCCTGCTCGGCGGGCGGCGTGGCACGGCGGCGATGCGCATTGAGGGCCGTCCCTACACCTCGATCGAGCGCCAGCTGGTGGAACGCCTGATCGGCGTCGTGCTCGCCGATCTGTCGCAGGCGTTCGACCCGATCTGCCCCGTCACCTTCCGCTTCGACCGGCTGGAGACCAACCCGCGCTTCGCCACCATCTCGCGACTGTCCAACGCCGCGGTCCTGGCGCGCCTGCGCATCGACATGGAGGAGCGCGGCGGACGCATCGAGCTGCTGCTGCCCTATGCGACGCTCGAGCCGGTGCGCGAGCTGCTGCTGCAGCAGTTCATGGGCGAGAAGTTCGGCCGCGATTCGATCTGGGAGACCCATCTCGCCGAGGAATTGTGGGCCACCGACGTCGATCTCGAGGCGGTGCTCGACGAGCAGATCCTGCCGCTTTCCACCGTCATGGCGCTCAGGCCAGGCAGTCGGCTGACGCTGAACGCGGGCCAGGGAGCGGCCATCACGCTGCGTTGCGGCGGCACCAGCCTCTTCGAGGGCCGCGCCGGGCGCAAGCGTGGCCAGATCGCCGTGCGCATCGAGCGTGAACTGATCGCGCCGCGCGAGACGCCGGCCGAACCGACCGGAGACGAGTGATGAACGGCATCGCGTTGCAGATCGGCATCGAGCTCGGCCTCGTGGTGCTGCTGGCCACCACCCTGCTGCGCGCGTGGCGGCTGGAGCGGGCGCTCGGCCAGCTTCGCCACGATCGCGGTGCGCTCGATGCGCTGGTTACCGGCTTTCGCGGCGCCACGGAGTCCGCCGAACAGTCGGTGGCACGGCTGCGCCAGGCTGGCACCGAGACCGGGCGCGATCTCGCACGCCGCATCGAGCACGCAGGCTCGCTGCGCGAGGATCTCGGCTTCATCACCCAGCGCGCCGAAGCGGCCGCCGACCGTCTGGAGCACCTCGTGCGCGAGGCGCGCGGGAGCGCGCTGTCCCCGAACCAGGCACCCGGGTCAGCGCAGCCCGGGGGCGCCGCTTCCACGCCGGGCGCGCGGCTGGCGAACCGCTTCTCCGCGGAGGATTTTGCGCCGTCCGCCGTGTCCCCGCCCGAACCGGCGGAGCGTCCGCGCAGTGCAGCCGAGCGCGATCTGCTGCGCGCGCTGAAGCTGGTGCGCTGAGATGCGTCCGCTGCCGGGCCTCTGGCTGCTGCGCGTGACGATGGCCGCCATCGGGCTGCTGCTTCTCGTCACGACGGCGAATCTGGTCGAGGCGGCGACAGCTTCCCTGCCTGCGCCGGCGCCCCCGGCCCGTCCATCTGGCCCCACGGGCGCTCACCCCGCCGTCGTGCAGCCGCCTGGCTCTTCGTTGCCCTCGGGCCAGGCATGCCCCCCGGCACCTTCGCCCGCCGAGCTTTCCCTGCTCGGCGACCTCAGGACACGCAAGGCGGCCCTCGACCGGCGCGCCGTCGCGATTGCCGCCCGCCAGCGCGCGCTCGACGCCGCGGAGAAGCAGGTCTCGGCGCGGATGGTGGAGCTGCAGTCGTTGCAAAAGCAGATCGAAGCGGCGGCCGCCCGGCGGCGGCAGGCGGCCAGCGCCGACACGATGAAGCTGACGAAGCTCTATGAGGCCATGAAGCCAGCCGACGCCGCCGCCATCTTCAACCAGCTCGACCGCAACGTCCTGCTGCAGGTGCTCGACGCGATGAACATCCGCCGCGCCGCCGCGATCATGGCGGCGATGCAGCCCGCCCGGGCGCGGCTGGTGACGGCGCAGCTCGCGGCCATGCGCGCCAGGCGTGATGCGTTGCTCCCGCCGCCCGCGCCCGCTGCCGCCGGCAAGGGCGGCTGAGCCCGCGACGCGTGCGCCCGCACGCTCGACATCGCCGGAGGGCATGGCCCGTGGTCCGGACGGCGGGGCTGGCCCTGCTGCTGGCGGCGGCGTCGTGGCCCGCGGCCGCGGCGGAGGCCGGCGCCCGGCCTGCCCTCATCGCGCCGACCCACGCGCGCGTCGCCCTGCGCGAGGGACGTCACCGCGGCTATGTCCGCCTGGTCTTGCGCCTGCCCAAGGGGGCATCGGCCTCCCTGTCCCCTGCGGGCGTGCTGGTCGCGCGCGGTGGCGACGGCCTGCCGCTGCCGCTCGCTGTGCCCGACCGCCGGGCGCCTTTCCCTGCCACGCGCCGCGGCGCAGGCTTGCGCGTCGCCCTCCCTGCGGGCGCCTTCGTGCACAGCTGGCGCCTGGGTCCGCGCTTTATCTTCGACGTACGCGAAACGGCGAACCCACCGCTCCCTTTGCCGCCGCAGCCACCGTTCGCCGCGCCGCCAGGCCGCTTGGCCACCTTGCTGCCGCTGCCGCCCGCGCCGCCCTCCCGGGCTCCCGCCGGCCACGCACAGACGCACCTCGCTCTCGCCCGTTCGATGGCGCCCGGCGCTGCCGGCCCGGCCCGGCCCGCCTTGGCCAAGCCCTCCACGGTCGCTACGCCTTCCCCCAAGCCGGCGCTGGTACCCGTGCCGCCACTTCCCCCCACGTCGACCCTGCCCGTTGCAAGCGGCACCCCCCCGGCCTCAGCCCGAGACCCCTCTGCCGCCGTCACCGCTGTCACGCTGCGGTCGCCACGTCGGGATATCGCGCTGCCCTATGCCGGCGATGTTCCGATCGCCGCCTTCCGGCGTGCCGGCCGCCTGCTCCTGGTCGCGGATTCGCGCGTCGTGCCGCCACCCCGCCTGCTCGCTCAGTTGCACGCCAAGGCGGCGCCGCTCCCGGCGGGAATGTCGCTCACGATGCCGCCGGGCCTGGTGCCGGTCGTCGAACACGGCGCGTGGCATCTGGTGGACGGGGTGACGCCGCCGACCCTCGCCCTGCGCGTGGCGCGCGGCCAGGTGAGCCTGGCGGCCGCCGCGCCCGGCCCCGTTATCTCGGTGCGCGATCCACGCGGCGGTGGCCTGTTGCTGGTCGGCACCGTCGCGTCCGCGGGGGCGGTGGCGTCGCGCTGGCGCACGCCGTTCTTTACCGTGCTGCCCACGCTTGCCGGTGTCGCCGTCGCCGCCCATGCCGACGCGGTTCAGTTGCGGGCCATAGCCGGCGGCTTCCTGCTCGATGGCGGGGCCGTCCCATTGCCGCTCGGAACCTATAACGCGGCTGCCGCCGCCACCGCCGGCGTGCGCCTGCTCGATCTGCCGGACCTGGGACTGGCGGCGCTGCGCCGGCGGCTCACCGAGGCGACGTTCACCGCCGCGAGCGCGCCGCCGCTGGCCCGTGCCGACGCCCGGCTCGCGGCGGCTCAGGCCATGCTGGCGCTGGGGATGGGGGCCGAGGCGGGCAGCCTGCTTAGGCTGGCCGCCAATGCCGATGTCCGCCTTGCTGCCGACCCGCGCTTCCAGCTCGCAGCGGCGGCGGCGGCGGCGCTTCACCCCGAACCCGGCGCCGATCCCGTGGCCGTGTCGGACGCGCCCTGCCGCGCCGCGAACGAGGTTTGTCTCTGGCGCGCCGTCCGGCTTGCGGCTCACGCCCCGGATCGGGCGAAGGCGGCGGCCATGTTCGCCAGGGTGCTGCCGATCCTCGAGGCCTATCCGCGCCCGCTGCGCCGCCGCCTGCTGCCGCTGGCTGCCGAGACGATGCTGCGCGGTGGCAAGCCCGGCGCGGCCGCAAGGCTGCTGGCCGCCTATCCGCGGGCACGATCCCTGCGCCTCGCCCGGGCCATCGCCGCCGAGGCCGCCCTGCCGGCCGTCAGCGCGGGCAGCGGCGGGCGCGGTGCGGCCGCGCGCGAGGTGGATGCGGTGCTGGCTCGCTACGACCGGCTGGTCCGCTCGCGCGACCGGCTGCTGGCGTTTCGTGCGGCCTTCCGCGCCGCCCGCTTGCGGGCCGCCCGCGGCCTCGCAACCGCGAGCCAGACGGCGGCGGCGCTGGACCGGCTGCGCTTCGCCTGGCGCGG
>JAGWQN010000030.1 GCA_028869995.1 Rhodospirillales bacterium | reverse complement strand
GGCCGATGCCGTTGGCCTTGCCCAGCGCGTTCAGCTTCGTCAGCAGCGTCGCCGGCGACAGTTTCTCGCCGTCGATCGCGACCGCGTCCCCGCGCTCGAAATCGATGCTGATCACGGTCGGCTGATCGGGCGCCGCCTCTGGGCTGATGGTGCGCTGATAGACGATCTCGTCGGCCTCGACCGCCGGGTCCTCGAGGATCTTCCCCTCCGACGAGGAGTGGAGAAGGTTGGCGTCGACCGAGAAAGGGGCTTCGCCGCGCTTGTCCTTGGCGATGGGGATCTGGTTCGCTTCGGCGAAGGCGAGCAGCCTGGTGCGGCTGGTCAGGTCCCATTCGCGCCACGGCGCGATGATCTTGATGTCGGGCTTGAGCGAGTAATAGCTGAGCTCGAAGCGGACCTGGTCGTTGCCCTTGCCGGTCGCGCCATGGGCCACCGCATCGGCCCCCACCGCTTCGGCGATCTCGATCTGGCGCTGGGCGATCAGCGGCCGGGCGATGGAGGTGCCGAGCAGGTACTGCCCCTCGTAGAGCGCGTTGGCGCGGAACATCGGGAACACGAAATCCTGCACGAAGGTCTCGCGCAGGTCGTCCATGAAGATCTCGTGCACGCCGAACATCTCAGCCTTCCGGCGTGCCGGCTCGAGCTCCTCGCCCTGTCCGAGGTCGGCGGTGAAGGTCACCACCTCGCAGCGGTAGGTGGTCTGCAGCCAGCGCAGGATCACGCTGGTATCCAGCCCGCCTGAATAGGCGAGCACGACTTTCTTCACGTCCTTGACGCGCATGGAACGGCTCCGCGAGTTTGGTCGCGGGGTAGCGCCACGCAACGAGGCTGGCAACCCGCCGGCGCGGCGGACCGCCCCTGCGCCGGCCGCGTCAGCTGCCGGCTTTGGCGAGCAGCGTCTCGACCTCTTCCATGGCCTCGCCGATGCGCTTGTTGAGCAGGTTGAGCGCGTCGGCATTGGCCCGGCGGATCAGGTCCATCATTTCCTGGCTGTTGCGGACGGTGCGGTCATAGGCCTCCTTCATCAGCTTGGCCTGCCGCGCGGCCCTGGCGCCCGGTGCCTCGGCCTTGGAGAGTTCCTGCAGCCCGTCGGTGAACGCTCCCATCGCCTGTTGCGCCAGTTCCGCCTGGCGCTTGAACATCGCCTGCGCGCCCTCCATCGCCAGGCGGTTGGCCTCCGCCAGCACTTCGAGGTTGCGCCGGTGCGTCGCCATGAGGGCGTCCAGATCGGGAGCCTTGGGCATCTTCATCTCGCCGAAAGCGGCGGCGAACGCTTCATGTGGGGCTTTCGGGCTCCTGGTCATGCGATCCCTCCTGGGGTGGGTTGACGGCAGCGGGTGGCGCGGGGGCGGCGGCCGAGGGGGCGGGGGCTGCCGGTTCTGCGGGCTGCGGCGCGTCGTCGCTGCCGCCGGTTTCGACCGGAGCCGGTTCGGACTCCCGCGCGCTCCAGCGCCCGCACATCCGTGCGGCCTGTTCGGCGCGGTCGAGAGCCGCGTCGAGCGCGGCCATGGTCGCGGCGAGGTCCTCGCTGCTGTCGCGCGCCCAGGCCCGCACCGCCCAAAGCCAGACGCCGGCCAGAGCCTTGGCGCGCACATGGCCGAGCGGCCCTGTCGCCTCGGTGCCGGCCGCCTCCAGCATCCAGCCCATGCTGCGCTCGGTCGCCCGCGCGAGCATCAGGGCAAGGCCCGGCCGCAGCGGCAGGGTGCGCAGCAGCGCCTCGACCCCCGCTCGATGTTCCTGCAGCACGTCGAAGCGGCGCATCAGCAGCTCGAACAGCCGGTCGCGCACACTGCCCGTTTCGCCGCCTTCGGCCTGCGCCGTCACCAGCGCCGCGCGGTCCACCATGCGGGCGAACTTGAGCAGCACGGCGAGTTGCCCGGGGAAGCGCAGTCGTGCCCGCGCGAGGTCGAGCCCGGCTTCACGCGCGGCCGCGGCCACGGAAACGCGCGACCAACCGCGTTCGCCGGCGAGCCTGAAGGCGGCGCCGATCAGCGCTGTGTCGAAAGCATCGTCTTCCATGTCTCCAAGATGGGACGGCGCCGCGCCCATGTCATCCGGATTTCTGCGAATTCAGCCGGCGAGCTCGCGCGAACGGCGCGTCGCGGCGGCGATGGCGCGCGAGACGGCGCCGGGCCATTCCGCCATCAGCACGCCGAGCGCCGCCGCCGTGGTGCCGCCGGGCGAGGTCACGGCCACGCGCAGCGCCGCGGCGTCCTCCTCGCTCGCTGCCAGGAGCGCGCCGGCGCCAGCGATCGTGCGTCGCGCCAGAAGGCGTGCGAGGTCCGCCGGAATACCCTGCTCGATCGCCGCCTTTTCCATTTCCTCGGCGAGCAGGAACACATAGGCGGGCCCGCTGCCGGAGACGGCGGTCACCGGATCGAGCAGGGCCTCGTCGTCCACCCAGGCGACGGTGCCGATGGCCTCGAGCAGCGTCGTGCACAGCGCCTTGGCTTCGGCGCTGACGCCCGGCCCGGCGCAGGCGACGGTCATCCCCTGGCGGATCGCCGCCGGGGTGTTGGGCATGGCGCGGACCACCGGCACCTCGCCGAGCAGCGAGCGGATGCCGGCGATGGTGCGCCCGGCCATGATGGAAAGAGTGACGGCTCCCTGCGCATAGGGCGCGAGGGGCGGAAGGGCCGCGGCGGCCATCTGCGGCTTCACCGCCAGGATCAGGGCGCGCGGCGCAAATCCGGCCGGGATGTCCGACAGGCTTGCCACCACGGTGATCTCCGGGCCCGGCGCGGGAGGGCGCGCGGGATCCAGCGCCACGCTCGGTGCGAGGCCCATCTCCCGCCATCCCGCGGTCATCGCCGAACCCATCCGGCCGAATCCGGCCAGCAACACGGAAGGAATCATCGGTTCAGGTCCCGTTGCAGAAAACGGGGCTCTTGTCTCAGGCTTCGCCCGCGCAGTCGAGCATCGCCGCGGCGAGCGCGTCGGCCGGCGACTTGCCGCCCCAGAGCACGAACTGAAAGGCCGGGAAGAAGCGTTCGCACTCGGTGATGGCGATATCGACCATGTCCTCGAGGCTCTCGGCCGAGGCGCCGGGCGCGCCGCGCAGCAGCACCGAGTGGCGGAACACCGGCATGCCGTCCTGCACGTCCATCCCGAAATGACCGATCCAGAGGCGCTCATTGGCCAGCGCCAGCAATTCGTAGAGCGACGCGCGCTGCTTCTCCGGCACCTTCAGGTCGAACGTGCAGGTGAAATGCATGGCGCTGATCTCGTCCGACCAGGAGAAGTAGAGCCCGTAATCGCACCACTTTCCCGGCGCCTCGGCGGCCATCTCGGCGTCGTTGCGGCGGTCGAAGGCCCAGTCATTGGCAGCCACGATCTGCTCGACCATGTCGAGCGGGTTGGCGGCGGCATCGGGCTGGAGATGGGCGGACATCGCTCAGGCTCCCCGGCTGGAGGGATGGAATCGGCCATATTGTGTGGCGGCTACGAGATATGGGGGTCGTCCGTGCCAGCCACCACGACCAATAGCCTAAAGAACGATTTTGCCGCGCCGCAAGAGGGTCACCGAACCGTCATGCATCCGGCGTGGGCGTGTCCGCGCCGATGCTCTGCGGGGCCGGGCGCTCCAGCGCCGCAACGGCCGCTTCCAGCGCGGCGACGCGTTCCTCGAGCACCTCCATCTCCTCGCGCCGCACCAGGTCGAGACGGCGCAGCGCCTCGTCCACCGCGCCGCGGACCACCGCCTGGATTTCTTCGCGCAGGCCCGCGACCATCGAGAGCGCGCCGCCGGCCATGCCGGCAAGATCGTCGAGGAAGGCAGGGCGGGCGCGCATGGAAACCTCCGGACAGGACGGCGACCCGGCGGATGTAGGCTCCGCCCGGATCGCGGGCAACCATTCGCTGCGATCTTCCGATCCTGCCCCTCGACAAAGCCGGCGACGCGGCGCTACAGCACCGCGCGATCGGGCGGAGTCGTCCCGGCTCGTGCCGATCGGAGATAACCACCTCTGGACATTAGGCTTTCTCGAGCGGGAAAGCCGCGGCGATGTTCCATCCGATCGGCAACGGCGCTAGGGGGCGCGCATGATCCTGGTCACCGGCGGCGCCGGCTTCATCGGCTCAAACCTCGTGGCGGCCCTGGTTGCCGGCGGCTTTGAGGTGGTGGTGAGCGACCGGCTGCGCGATGCGCCCGCCGATGGTCCGCAGAAATGGCGCAATCTCGCGCGCCACGCCCCGTCGGCGCTGATACCGCCCGACGAACTCGATCATTATCTCGCCGGACATCCGCCGCTCGATGCGGTGGTCCATCTGGGCGCCATCTCCGCCACCACCGCGACCGATGGCGACCGCGTCTGGTCCACCAACGTCGCGCTGTCGCAGCGGCTCTGGGCCTGGTGCGCGTCGCGCGAGGTGCCGCTGATCTATGCGTCGTCCGCCGCGACCTATGGCGATGGCGCAGCTGGCTTCCGCGACGGCCTGGACGGCCTGCCCGCCCTGCGGCCCCTCAATCTTTATGGCTGGAGCAAGCACGCCTTCGACACCTGGGTGGCGCGCCAGCTCGCGGCCGGCGCCCATCGCCCGCCGCAATGGGCGGGGCTCAAGTTTTTCAACGTCTATGGCCCGAACGAGTACCACAAGGGCGCAATGATCTCCGTGGTTGCGGTGAAGTATCGCGAGGTCGCGGCCGGGCGGGTGCCGACGCTGTTCCGCAGCGACCGCGCCGGCGTCGCCGATGGCGAGCAGCAGCGCGACTTCATCTGGGTCGGCGACGTGGTTGCGGTCATGCAGTGGCTGCTCGCCCATCCCGCGGTGTCGGGCCTGTTCAACCTCGGCACCGGCGCCGCGCGCACCTATGCCGATCTGGCAAGAGCGGTCTGCCGCGCCGCGGGCGCCGAACCGCGCTTCGATCTGGTGGCGATGCCTGACAAGCTGGTGGGCCGCTACCAGTCCTTCACCGAGGCCGACATGCGGGCGCTGCGCGCCGCCGGCTATGCCGGCGCGTTCACCACGCTGGAGGCCGGCGTCGAGCGCTATGTGCACGATTTCCTGAGCCAACCGGACCCGTACGCCTGAATGTTCCCCGTTCTCGTCTTCCCCGAGTTCAACCGCGCGCTGATCACCGTAGGCCCCTTCCAGCTGCGCTGGTATGCGCTCGCCTACATCACGGCGCTGTTGCTGGGCTGGCGCCTGGTCCGGCGGATGGTGGCTCGTGAGCCGGTGGTGGCGAGCGGGCTGCAAGTGGACGATTTCCTCACCTGGGCCACGCTTGGCGTGGTTCTCGGGGGCCGTGCCGGTTACGTGCTGTTCTACCAGCCGGGGTTCTTCTTCTCGCATCCGTTGCAGATCCCCGCGGTCTGGCACGGCGGCATGTCGTTCCACGGCGGGCTGCTCGGCGTCACCGTCGCGATTGTGTGGTTCTGCCGGCGCGAGAAGATCAACGTGCTGGCCTTCGCCGACCGGATCGCGGTGGCGGTTCCCCTCGGCCTCGGCCTCGGTCGGGTCGCCAACTTCATCAACGGCGAGTTGCCCGGCCGTCCCGCGCCGGCCTGGCTGCCATGGGCGATGCTGTTCCCCAACTACGAGGCCCACCCCATCCCGCGCCACCCCTCGGAGATCTACGAGGCCCTGCTGGAAGGCGTGCTGCTGTTCGGGGTGATGATCCTGCTGTCGCGCTCGGAGCGCGTGCGCCGGCAATACGGCGTGCTGACGGGGACGTTCCTGCTCGGCTACGGCATGGCGCGCATCATCGCCGAGTTCTTCCGCCAGCCCGATCCGTTCCTCGGCTATCTGATTTTCGGCACGACCATGGGCCAGCTCCTTTCGATCCCGGTGGTCATTGCCGGTCTTGGCCTCATCGTCTGGGCGCGCAAACAGAAGCCGCATTCCTGATGGAGCGGCTGGACGCGTTCATGGCGCGTGCCAACGCGGCCTACTACGCGACGCACGATCCGTTCGCGGATTTCACCACGGCGCCCGAGATCTCGCAGATCTTCGGCGAGCTGCTGGGTGCCTGGGCGGTGGTCGCCTGGCAGGCGATGGGCACGCCGGGCCGTGTGTTTCTGGTCGAGGCCGGCCCGGGCCGCGGCACGCTGATGGCGGACGCGCTGCGCCTCATCGCCCGTGTCGCGCCGGGCTTCGCCGCCACGATCGAGCTGCACCTGATCGAGACCTCGCCGCGGCTGATCGACCTGCTGTCCCGGACGCTGCCGCACGCCATCCTGCATGCCACCTTTGACGAGGTGCCCGCCGGCCCGATGATCCTGCTGGCCAACGAGTTCCTCGATGCCCTGCCGATCCGGCAGTTCGTGCGCCGTGGCCGTGTCTGGCGCGAACGCTATGTCGAGTCGGGCGCCTGGCACGAGGGCGGCGAGGTGGAGCTCGACCTCCCGGGCGAGGAGGGCGCGGTGCGCGAGCGCGGCGAGGCGGCGGAGGCCTTCGTCGCCCGCGTCGCCGCGCGCATCGCCGCAGAGGGCGGCATCGGCCTGTTCCTCGATTACGGTCCGGCCGAGAGCGCCGAGGGGGATTCGCTGCAGGCGCTGCGCGCCGCTCGCCCGGCCCCGCCGCTGGAGGCTGCGGGCGAGGCTGATCTCACCGCGCATGTGGATTTCGCCGCCATGGCGGCAGCGGCCCGGCGCGCCGGGGCTGCCGTCCACGGACCCGTGCCGCAGGGCATGTTTCTGACCCGCCTCGGCTTGCAGCGGCGGGCGGGCGTTCTCGCGCGCCACGTATCGCCGGCTCGCGCCGCAGCCATCCTGCGGGCCGCGCGCCGCCTCGCGGAACCGGACGGCATGGGACGGCTGTTCAAGGTCCTGGCCGTCGCCCACCCCCGGCTCCCGGTTCCGGAAGGTTTTGCATGAACCCGCGCCCGATCTCGGTTGCCGCGATCGCCGTCCCGCACGGCTTCTTTACCCGCGAGGGCGGCGTTTCGGACGGTCCGTTCGCCAGCCTCAATGCCAGCCTCTCGGGTGCCGACGATCGCGCTCGGGTGCTGGAGAACCGTGCCCGTGCCGCCCGCGCTCTCGGCGCGGACCCCGCGCTGCTGGTCGGCCTCACCCAGGTGCATGGCGCCGATGTCGCGACCGTGACCGAGCCCTGGGCGCCCGGTGCCGGACCGAGGGCCGATGCCATGGTGACGGCCCAACCGGGGATCGCGCTCGGCATCGTCACCGCCGATTGTGCGCCCGTGCTGTTCGCCGATGCCGCGCAAGGCGTGGTCGGCGCCGCGCATGCCGGCTGGCGCGGAGCGCTCGCCGGTGTGCTGGAGGCAACCGTTGCCGCCATGGTGGCCCTCGGCGCCCGGGAGTCGCACATCGCTGCCGCCATCGGCCCCTGTATCGCGCAGGCGAGCTACGAGGTCGGCGCCGATCTGCGCGATGCCGTGCTGGCGCGCGATCTCGCCGACGAGCGGTTCTTCGCCGCGGGCAGAGCGGGGCACTGGCAGTTCGACCTGCCCGGCTATTGTCGCGCGCGTCTGCTGGCCGCGGGGGTGGCGGCCCACATCACCGGGCACGATACCCGTGCCGATGAGGCACGCTTCTTCTCGCATCGTCGCCGCACCCTCTCGGGTGGCGGGCCGATCGGGCATCAGATCTCGGTCATCGCATGCGCCCGTTCCTGATCGCCCGGAACCTGGTCCTGGCGGCGCTGCTGCTCCTCGCCGGTTGCGGCGAACTGCCGCGGCCGTTCGCTGGCCATCCGGGTGCGGCGGGTGCCCGGCTTGCCGCGCCGCCGCCCGCGCGCCTCGCCGTGCCGCCGCCGCTCGGACTGCCGCCCGCGAGCGCCGCGATGCTGGCCCGGGCACTCACCGCACAGCTCGTCGCCCAGACCGTTCCCGCCGAGGCCGGGGCACCGCGCAAGGGCGACTGGAGCCTGGCCGTGGATGTGCCGCCGGCGCCTGCCGGAGCCTCGCCGGCGCTGGTGACGCCGCGTTTCACGGTGCTGGACGGGCAGGGCAGGCCGCATGGCGCCGTTTCCGCCCCCGCGGTGCCGGAAGCTGCGTGGCGCAGCGGTGACCCGGCGACGCTGGGCCTGGTGGCCAAGACCATGGCGCCGCGCATCGCCTCGCTCCTCTCCACGATCAATCTTGCCGAGCGCAAGGCCGATCCGCACAGCCTGCTCAACCGCTCGGCGCGGGTCCGCCTGCTGCCGGTCACGGGCGCGCCCGGCGACGGCGACACCGCGCTCTACGACCAGATGTCGCGGGAACTCGCGGCTCTCGGCCCGATCGTCCAGAGCGGCGCCAAGGGGGCCGATTTCACCGTCGCGGGCAGCGTCGAGGTGGTGTCGGGAACGCACGGGCTCGACAACGTCACCATCGACTGGAAGGTCTCCGATCGGCGCGGCCTCGCCGGGCACGTGACGCAGGTGAATGCCGTGCCGCACGGCACGCTCGCGCATGCCTGGGGCGACAACGCCGTCTACGCAGCACATGAGGCCGCGGCCGGCGTCAAGCAGGTGATCGACCGGCGGATCGGCCTGGCCGTGCCAGGCTCCTGAAGCCGGCGGCCCGTCCCGGCGCGGCCCGGCGGGCCGCGCATGGACATGCCTTCGTCACATTGGTAGGAACCCGCCGCGCCAACCGGTCGAGGTCCGATGAAAATCGTCGCCTGCAACTCCAATCGTCCGCTCGCCGAGGCGGTTGCGGCAGCGCTTAACCTTCCCCTCACCAAGGCGTCCGTGCGCCGCTTCGCGGATATGGAAGTGTTCGTGGAAATGCACGAGAACATCCGCGGCGAGGATGTGTTCGTGATCCAGTCCACATCCTATCCGGCCAACGACAACCTGATGGAGCTGCTGATCGCCTGCGATGCGCTGCGCCGTTCCTCGGCGCGCCGCATCACGGCAGTGATCCCGTATTTCGGCTACGCCCGGCAGGATCGAAAATCCGGCCCGCGTACGCCGATCTCTGCGAAGCTGGTCGCCAACCTCATCACCGAGGCCGGCGCCAACCGGGTGCTGACGATGGATCTCCATGCCGGCCAGATCCAGGGCTTCTTCGACATCCCGGTGGACAATCTCTACGCGGCGCCGCTGTTCACCCGCGACATCGAGCAGCGCTATGCGGGGCGCGATCTGATGATCGTCTCGCCCGATGTCGGCGGTGTGCTGCGGGCGCGGGCCATCGCGACCCGCCTGAAGCTCGACCTCGCGATCATCGACAAGCGCCGCGAGAAGGCCGGCGTCTCGGAGGTGATGAACATCATCGGCGATGTGCGCGGGCGCGACTGCCTGCTGGTGGACGATATCGTCGACTCGGGCGGCACGCTGGTCAACGCGGCCTCGGCGCTGATCGCCGGTGGCGCCAAGAGCGCCTCGGTCTATGTCACCCACGGCGTGCTCTCGGGCGGCGCGGTGGCACGGGTCGCCTCCTCCAACATCGAGATGCTGACCGTCACCGACAGCATCCTCGCGACCGAGGCGATGCGGCTCGCCGACAATGTCCGCCAGATCTCGATTGCACCGCTGCTCGCCGAGGCGATGCGACGCATCTCCGACGAGAGCTCGGTCAGCTCGCTGTTCGACTGAGATCGGGGAGCTGGCCATGAAGCTCTACTACGCGCCCGGCGCCTGTTCGATTGGCATCCACATCCTGCTCGAGGAGATCGGCAGGCCCTACGAGGCGGTGGCGGTGGACCTGCGCGGGGGCGAGCATCGCCAGCCCGCCTTCATGGCACTGAACCCGAAGAGCAAGGTGCCGGCCCTGGT
This sequence comes from Rhodospirillales bacterium, assembly GCA_028869995.1. Lineage (GTDB taxonomy): Bacteria > Pseudomonadota > Alphaproteobacteria > Acetobacterales > Acetobacteraceae > JAJXXT01. The sequence goes on along the minus strand of JAGWQN010000030.1, from coordinate 4,339 downwards.
GCGCGACGATGGCTCACTGCTCACCGAGTTTCCGGCCATCGCCTTCTGGCTTGCGCGCACCCATCCCGCGGCGAAGCTGCTGCCCGACGATCTTGAGGCGCAGACACGCGCGCTCGAGGTCATGGAGTACGTGACGGCGACGGTGCACATGCAGGGTTTCTCGCGCATCCTGCACCCGGAGCGCTTTGCACCAACCGAGGCCGACTTCGGGCGCGTCGAGGCCCGTGGCGGCGAGATCGTTGCGTCAGGCTTTCGGTCTCTGGACCGGGCGCTGGGCGGCAGGGACTACCTCCTGGGTGATTTTTCGATCGCCGATGCCGCTCTGTTCTACGTCGAGTTCTGGGCGGTGCGGCGCCGGGGCATGACGCTGTCCCCCAATCTCTCGGCGCATTTTGCCCGCATGTTGGCGCGCCCGGCCGTCGCTCGCGTGCTCCGGCGCGAGGGAGTCGACCATTAGCGGCGCGGCACCCGGCCTCGGCGATCCAGTGGCAGCGGCGCCGCAGATCGTTGCCCACCCGTTCTGGTTTCTCCGCCATGGCGAGACCGACTGGAACGCGCAGGGGCTGTCCCAGGGCCGCACGGACGTGCCGCTCAACGCGAACGGCCTCGCCCAGGCGCGCGCGGCGGCGGGCATGCTGCGCGACCGCGGCATCGCCACCGTCGTCGCCTCGCCGCTCGGCCGCGCCGCGACCACGGCGCGCATCGTCGCCGACGCCCTCGGGCTGGCCGTGGAGCTGGACCCCGACCTGTCCGAGGTCTGCTTCGGCGAGCAGGAGGGCCGGCCGATGGGCACCTGGTACGACAGTTGGATCGCCGGCGACTACACGCCCGAGGGCGCGGAGACCTTTGCCGGCCTGCGCCAGCGTGCGGTCGGCGCGATCAATCGCGCTCTCGCACGCCCCGCGCCGGTTCTCGTCGTCGCCCATGGCGCCCTGTTCCGCGGTATCCGCTCGGCGATGGGGCTCGAGGTCAATGTTCGCACGCCCAACGCCGTGCCGCTCTTCTGCGAGCCCGGCCCGTCCTGGCGGCTGACCATCCCCTCCGTCCCCAAGGGTGGAACCTGACGCCGATGGCCCGCGGCCTGCCGGTCGTCGCTACCCGGCGGTCCTGACCATCCGGTGCTGCTTGCGCCCGGCGGAGAGCTTGACACCCGCATCGAGGCGCGGGCGCGCGATCAGCATCGTCTCGTCCTCGATCGGCTGGTCGTCGAGCCGTGCGCCGCCGCCGCGGATCAGCCGGCGTGCCTCGCCGTTCGAGCCGGCAAGCTTGGCCAGGACAAACAGCCGGTAGACCGCAACGCCCTCGCCCGCCTCGCCGGCCGCGATCGTCACTTCCGGTAGAGCCGCCTCGCCGACGCCCTCGAACACGGCCCGGGCGGCCTGCCGTGCGGCTTCGGCCGCCTCGCGACCATGCAGCAGCGCCGTCGTCTCGGTGGCGAGGATCGCCTTCGCGTCGTTGATCTCCGCTCCGCCGAGCGCCTCGAGTCGCGCGATCTCGGGCAGCGGCAGGTCGGTGAAGAGCTTCAGGAAGCGGCCGACATCGGCGTCCTCGGTGTTGCGCCAGAACTGCCAGTAGTCGAAGGGCGCCAGGCGGTCGCTGCGCAGCCAGATCGCGCCCTTCACCGACTTGCCCATCTTCGCGCCCGACGCGGTGGTGATGAGCGGCGTCGTGAGGCCGAAGACGGTCGCCCCTTCCATCCGCCGCACCAGATCGACGCCCGAGACGATGTTGCCCCACTGGTCGGAGCCGCCCATCTGCAGCAACACGCCGTGGCGGCGGAACAGCTCGCGGAAATCGTAGCTCTGCAGGATCATGTAGTTGAACTCGAGAAAGGTCAGCGCCTGCTCGCGCTCGAGGCGGAGCCGCACGGAATCGAAGGTCAGCATGCGGTTGATGGTGAAATGCGGGCCCACCTCGCGCAGCAGCGCGATGTAGCCGAGCTGGTCGAGCCAGTCGGCGTTGTTGGGCATGATCGCATCGGTCGGCCCGTCGCCGAAGCGCAGGAACGGGTCGAAGCACCGCCGGATCCCGGCCATGTTCTCGGCGATCTTCTCCGGCGTGAGCATCTGCCGGCTCTCGTCCTTGCCCGACGGATCGCCGATCTTCGTCGTCCCGCCGCCCATCAGCGGCACCGGCCGGTGCCCGCAGCGCTGCAGCAGGCGCAGGTTCATGATCCCGACGAGGTTGCCCACGTGCAGGCTGTCGGCAGTGCAGTCGAAGCCGACATAGGCCGAGACGGTGCCGGCGCGCAGCGCCGCCGCAAGCCCTTCCTCGTCGGTGCATTGATGCAGGAACCCGCGCGCGCGCGCTTCGTGCAGATAGTCGTCGGTCGGCATCGTCTGTTCCAGCTATGGTCCGGGTCGGCACGGCGCTTTAGCATCGTCGGATGGGACGGCCAATCCTGCGCGCGATCGGGCTGATGAGCGGCACCTCGCTCGACGGTGTCGACGCCGCCTGGCTCGAGACCGACGGCGAGCAGGTGGTCCGCACCGGCCGGGCTCTCACGCTGCCCTATGCGCCCGAGTTGCGCCTGCGTCTGCGCCGGCTGCTCGACCGGGCAGGTGCGAACCTGCCGGTGCAGGATCCGGAGCTGCTCGAGGCAACAGCGGCGCTGACGCAGTGCCACGTCGCCGCGGTGCGCGCCCTCGAGACGCGGGCCGACATCATCGGCTTCCATGGCCAGACCATCCTGCACCAGCCGCAGCGTCGGCGGACCTGGCAGATCGGCGACGCGGCGCTCCTCGCGCGCGCGTGCGGCCTCCCTGTCGCGTGCGATTTCCGCCTCGCCGACGTGGCGGCGGGGGGCGAGGGAGCGCCGCTTGCGCCGGTCTACCACCGGGCTCTGGCGCATGATCTCGCCCGCCCGCTCGCGGTTCTCAATCTCGGCGGCGTCGGCAACGTCACCTGGCTCGGCGAGGGTGATTCCCTGCTCGCGTTCGACACCGGCCCAGGCAACGCCCCGCTCGATGACTGGGTGGCCTCCCGCACCGGCGCGGCGTTCGACCGCGACGGCCGCCTCGCCGCTGCCGGGCGCATCGACGAGGCGGTGCTCGCACGCCTGATGGCCGACCCTTATTTCGCTCGCCCCGCGCCGAAATCCCTCGACCGTCTGGATTTCGCCGCCCGCCTTGCCACGAGTGGCCTCGCGCAGCTCGGGACCGAGGACGGGGCGGCGACGCTCGTCGCGTTCACGGCCGGGAGCGTGTCGGCGAGCCTCGCCCACTTGCCGGCCAGGCCGCGTCGCTGGCTCGTCACCGGTGGCGGCCGACACAATCCCGCGATCATGGCGGCGCTGGCGTCGCGCCTGGGCGATGTGGCGCCGGTCGAGGAGGTCGGGTGGGATGGCGACGCGCTGGAGGCGCAGTGTTTCGCGCTGCTGGCGGTGCGTGTACTGGCGGGCCTGCCGCTGACCTTCCCGGGCACCACGGGCGTCGCAGCGCCTCTGGCCGGCGGACGCATCGTCGACCCTGCGTGAGCCGAACGGCGGCAACAAAAAAGCCGCGGCCAACGATGCCGCGGCTTTTTTTCTGGTCGGGACGGGCCGGCTCAGTCGGCGGCCAGGGCCATGTTGCGGCGGGCCATCGTCTTCTTCACGTAGTCTTCGATGCCCTCGGCGATCTGTTCGGCGTGGTTGGCGAAGACATGGTCGGCGCCCGCGAAGATCCGGTAGTCCACCGAAACGTTCTTCTGCGTGTTGAGCTTATCCACCAGCTTGCGGACGGAAATCTCGGGCACCAGCTCGTCAGCGTCGCCATGGATCATCAGCCCGCCGCAGGGGCAGGGGGCGAGGAAGCCGAAATCGTAGTGGCTTGCCGGCGGGGCGACGCTGATCCAACCGGAAATTTCCGGCCGTCGCATCAGCAACTGCATCCCGACGAAGGCGCCGAACGAGTAGCCGGCGATCCAGAGCCCGCCATGGCTCGGGTTCACCGTCTGCATCCAGTCGAGCGCCGCCGCCGCGTCCGAGATCTCGCCGAAGCCGCCGTCATAGCGGCCCTGGCTGCGGCCGACCCCGCGGAAGTTGAAGCGCATCACCGAGAAGCCCAGCTTCTGGAACGACTGGTACATCGTGTAGGTGATGCGGTTGTTCATCGTCCCGCCGTGCAGCGGGTGCGGGTGCAGTATCAGCGCCAGTGGCGCACCGCGGTCCTTGGCGTGATGGTAGCGGCCTTCGAGCCGGCCATCGGGGCCGGCAAACAGAACCTCAGGCATGCGGCGAAAAGTCCCTTCTTCCCGAGCGGGCAGGCCCGCTCGGCCACGCGTTAAATTGTATCTTCCAAGGCGCCGTTTTCCAGCGCCACTCCGACTGTTCTCCGGCCACCGTCCTCCGCAACGGCTG
>JAGWQN010000029.1 GCA_028869995.1 Rhodospirillales bacterium | reverse complement strand
TGTGATAAACGGTGATCAGCAGTTTTTCCTTCGGAAGCGCGAAATCCTTGGTCAACAGGGTCCAGGCATGCAGGATGGCCTGTTCCTTGAAATAATCGCCGAAGGAGAAGTTCCCCAGCATTTCGAAGAACGTGTGGTGGCGCGCGGTGTAACCCACATTGTCGAGGTCGTTGTGCTTGCCGCCGGCGCGCACACATTTCTGCGCCGTGGTGGCGCGCGTGTAGGCCCGCCGCTCCTGGCCCGTGAACACACGCTTGAACTGCACCATGCCTGAATTGGTGAACAGCAGGGTGGGGTCGTTGCGCGGCACCAGCGGCGAGGAGGCTACGACCTCGTGGCCGTTGCGGGCGAAATAGTCGAGGAACGTGGCGCGAAGCTGATTGCTGGTGGTCATCCCGCCGAACTAGCGCGCCCGGCCGCCCCTGTCACGTGGCCGCGCGCCGCTCAGGGCAGGCGCGCCAGGCGCTCACCCAGAAGGCCGAAGAACCCCTTGGAATCCAGGCGTTCCAACAGGCGCACTTCCCCCTCCTCGGCGACGATCCGGGTCCGCCCTCGCGTCTCGCCGGCATGGTCCACGGCGACGCCGACGTGGCGCCCGGCGAAGAGCTGCGGGGCGATGAGCCAGCCGATGGCGCAGGCATCGTGCTGCGGGTGCCCGAAGCCCGCCGGGTAGTCGCGCATCGGCACGCGTTCCAGGATCGCCCGCGCCGCGGCCAGGCAGCGTCCGCCCGCGGGCAGGCCGGCAAGCCATTCGCGGGTGCAGAGCGCCTGGCGGGTGAGGTCGAGCGTCGCCAGGGTCACCGGCCGGCCGGCGGCCAGCACGACGGACAGGGCGTGCGGATCCGACCAGGCGTTGAATTCGGCGTGCGGCGTGACATTGCCGCGGGCGATGGCGCCGCTCATCAGCACGATCTCCGCGACGTGCGCGGCGAGCGCGGGTTCGGTGGCGAGGGCGAGGGCGAGGTTGGTGGCCGGTCCGATGCCGACCAGGGTGAGCCCGCCCCGCCCGTCCCGCACCGGACCCGCCCGACGCAGCGCGGCGCGGATGGCGTCGGCGGCAACGCCCGGCGCGGCCGGCGCCCCTTCGGGCAGCGCAACACCCGCGAGCCCATCCTCGCCATGCACGCGCACAGCGTCCACGTAGCGCCCGAGCAACGGCCGCTCCGCGCCGCCGACCACGCGAACCCTGGCGCCGGCGAGCGTCACCAGCGCGCGCGTTGCGCAGCGTCCGCTCCAGCCCGACATTGCCGCCGACGACGCTGACGAGCACGACCTCCAGCTCCGGCGAAGCCAGGGCGAGGAACAGGGCGATCGCATCGTCGGTGCCCGGGTCCGCGTCGATCACGACAGGACGCGTCATGACTCCTCCCTTCCCGCGCAGGCATGCCGCCTTCCGGCGTCCGGAAGCCACGAGGCAGGCCTCGCCGCCCGGGTTCGTGCCGCGGCCTCTTCGGCACCGCCAGCCTCCCGCGCTCGCCCGTGCAGGCGTGCCCCGGTCAGCGTCCTGACCTGCCGAGGCGACGTCCTAAACCCGCCGCCCACCGCCATCCGTTGCATCCCCATAAGACCAAGCCTGCCACGCCAGGTTACCCGCAGCCAGCGCCCGCACGACGCTGCAGGGTCGTGCTGCGCGCCTGCGGCGGCCTGCCCCGCGGCGGCACAGCCGGCCCGTTCTTGCGGCCGGCCCCGAGAGGCGCAAAGTTTCGCGCTCAACGCGAGGAAGCCGCATGCAACCGACGCCCCCTCTCCAGCCGGCCGCTGCCGCGCGCACCGCCTTTCGCGCCGTCCTCGCGGGGCCGCGGATGATCCATCCCGGATCGGTGTTCGATCCGCTCTCGGCGCGCGCCGCCGCCGACCTTGGCTTCGAGGTCCTGATGTTCGCGGGCTCGATCGCGTCGCTGGCGATCCTCGGCGCGCCCGACCTGGTCGCCATCACGCTCACCGAGTTTGCCGAGCAGTGCCGGCGCATCACCCGCGCCGTTGCGATGCCGGCCGGCACCAGCAACCCGCCCCTGCTGGTCGACGCCGACCACGGCTACGGCAATGCCCACGGCGTCGCGCGAACGGTCGGGGAATTGGAGGCGGCGGGGGTTGCCGCGATGACGCTGGAGGATACCGATCTGCCGACATCCCACGGCACGACGGGCCTCGTCCTGCTGCCGCTCGAAGCGGGGCTGGGCAAGCTGCGTGCCGCGCTCGCGGCCCGTACCGACCCCGGTTTCGCGATCGTCGCGCGTACCTCGGCGCTCGCCGCGACCGATGCCGAGGATGCGCTGGCACGTTGCCGCGCCTATGCCGCCGCCGGCGCCGACGCCCTGTTCCTGGCCGGCGCCGACAGCCGCGAGGATGTCGCCGCCATCCACCAGGCGACCGGCCTGCCGATTATCCTCGGGGGCAGTCGCGCCGAAGCGCGCGCCGAGGACGGAGTCCGCATCGCGCTGCAGGGGCATCAGCCGGCCATGGCGGCGGTTCGCGCCGCCTGGGAGACGCTGGCTCACCTGCGCGCCGGGCTGCCACCCTCCGCGCTCACCAATCAGCCCGACGCGCAGCTGGTGCGCCGGCTTACCCGCGCCGACGCCTACGCGAAGGCCGGCCGGGACTTCCTCGGCCTGTAGAGCCACTCCCAGAGGCGGCGCAGGGCCCCCTTGCCGCTCGGCCCCGCACCCGCGGGCGCGCGGGGCCGGACCAGGACGTCGATGGCGTTTCTCACCCTGACGCGCGCACGGTGCAGCAGCACGCGCTGGTTGGCTTCGGAGATGCCGAGGATCGCACAGGCTTCCTCGGCCGACCGCTGCTCGATGTCGCGTAGCACGATCACCGCCTTCTGGTTCTCAGGCAGCCGCTCGATGGCGGCCTGAACATGCTGCCAGAGCTGCCGGCCGCCGAACTCGCGTTCCGGGTCCAGCGGATCCCACATCTGCGGCGCGTCCACCCAGTGCCCGTCCGGCTGAAAGGCGGAGCGTGGCACGGCACGATCCTCGTCGCCGCCCAGGGACGCGGGCAGGCTCGTCAGCCTGCCCTCGGAGCGGATACGCGAGCGGGCCCGGTTGGCGACGATGGTGAACAGCCAGGCGGCCAGCGTGGTGCGCGGCTCGTAACGGTCGATCGCGGTAAAGACGGCGGCCCAGGAATCCTGAACCACCTCCTCCGCCTGGGCGCGCGAGCCGATGATGCCGTTGGCGACCCGGACCATCGAGGCGTGGAAGCGATGCACCAGGCGCCGGTATGCGGCATCGTCTCCCGCCTGCAGGCGAGCGATGAACGCAGGGTCGTCGAACTCGTTGTCGCTCACGTTGCCTCCCATTTGGCGTCCCGGAGGACTGCCTGTAACAGATAGCGCCGCGGCGCGTTACGCCAAGGAGGGATGTTTCATGCTTGTCTGCCGCGATGTCTCGGAGATGCTGACGGATCTGACGGAGCGCAAGCTCGGCCCTCGGCAGTGGCTCGGGGTGCGTTGGCATTTGCGCATCTGTCCGATGTGCCGCGCCTTCCTTGCGCAGTTGCGCGCCACGAGTGGTGTTCTCGCCGGGCTCGAGCTGCCCGCCGACCCGCCGGCGGAGGAACGCGCCCTGGCGCAACGCCCGACCGCCGAGGACAGCCCGGGCGAGCGGCCGCCCGGCTGAGCCTGCTCTTGAAAACGTATAATCTAAATTAACTGATCTCCGGCTTGGCTGAGCCGGGCAGGCTCAACCAAGCCGGAGGTTGCTTCAGCCTGGCGCGAAGACCGGCAGCCTGCCGCCGCCCTGTGTTGGGGCGAAGCGCACGCGCACCGCCTGGCCGATCCGGATGGCGTCAAGCGGACAATCGACGATGTTCGTCATCATCCGCACCCCTTCGGCGAGCTCCACATAGGCGATCGCAAACGGCGGCTCGGCGCGCGCCATGACCGAGAAGCTGTAGATCCTGCCCTCGCCTTTGGCCTCGACCCACTCCGTCTCGCCGCTCATGCAGTGGGGACAGACGGCACGCGGGTACCAATGGAACCGGCTGCAGCCGCGGCACCGCTTGAGAAGCAGCCGGCCCTCCTTCGTCGCCTGCCAGAACTCGCCGGTCTCGGGGGTCGCTACCGGCTCGGGATAGGTTCGCTCAGCCATCAGATCCGCTCCATGATCAGCGTGGCGCTGCCGTGGCGCGTCGCAATCAGGCCGCCGGTGCCATGCGCGAGGGCCAGCGTGCAGCCCGGCACCTGCACCCGGGGATGCGCCTCGCCGCGCAGCTGGCGCACCGCTTCGATCACCTTGGTCATGCCGCCGCGGTTGGCCGGATGATTGTTGCACAGGCCGCCGCCATCGGTATTGAACGGCAACCGGCCGACGCCGCTGATGAGATTGCCGTCGGCAACGAAAGCTCCGCCCCGCCCCTTCTCGCAGAAGCCGAGATCCTCGAGCTGGATCACCACCGTGATCGTGAAGCTGTCGTAGATCGAGGCGTACTGGATGTCGGCGGGCCTGACACCGGCCTCGGCGAAGGCAGAAGCCCCCGAGAAGCGCGCGCCCGTATAGGTGAGGTCGATCGCGCCGCCATCCGAGAATTTCGGGGCTTCGCCGGCGCCGATGACGCGCACCAGCGGTCGGCTAAGCGTGCGGGCGATGTCCTCGCGGGTGACGACGAGCGCACCGCCACCATCCGAAATGACGCAGCAGTCGAGGCGGTGCAGCGGCGTCGCAACCATCGGGCTGGCCAGCACCTGCTCCACCGTCACCACGTCGCGCAGCATCGCGTCGGGATTGTATTGCGCGTGGTGCGAGGCAGCGACCTTGACCCAGGCTAGTTGTTCCGATGTCGTTCCGAATTCGTGCATGTGGCGCATCGCGGCCATGGCATAGCCGTTCGCCACCGTCAGCCCGTACGGATATTCGAATCCCACCTCCGGCTGACCGGGATTGCCCGGGCGCGCGGCCGTCCCGGTCGCCATCCCCTCGCTGCGCGGCCGACCGGCAAGCGTGATCAGCGCGACATTGCATTGGCCCGCCGCGATCGCCGCCGCCGCGTGGGCCACGTGCACCAGGTAGGAGGAGCCGCCGGTATCTGTGGAGTCGACGTGCCGGAGCTTGAGATTCATGTAGTCGGCGACCGAGAAGGCCCCCATTCCCGGCGCGTCGCCGGCGCAGAAATAGCCGTCCACGTCCCCCTTGCTGAGCCCCGCATCGGCGAGCGCGCCGCGCGCGGCCTCGGCGTGGAGCTGCATGATGGATTTGTCCGGCGCCTTGCGCGTCGGGTGCTCATAGGCGCCGACGATGAACGCCTTGCCCTTGATCGTCATGTCACGCCTCCGACTGCACCACGCGGGCGATCGCCGCGACAGCGCGCGAAAGCCCGATCAGACCCTGCCCGCCGCGGCGAGGTCATGACAACCGCGCCATGAATTGCCGCAGGGCCGGTTCCCACTTCGCGGCATCGTCGCCCGACGCGGCGTGACCCAGCTCGCTGTCGATCAGCGTGTAGGTCACGTCCACGCCGGCCTCCCGGAGGCGAGCCATCGTCGGTGCCTCGAGCGTGGGCGGAAACAGCCGGTCGGTGCGCGAGAGGGCGTAGAGCACCTTGGCCCTGATGCGCCCGACCTGCGGCGCGATGTCGTAGAAGTCGAGCGCGCGACGCAGCACGATCAGCGAGTTGGGATCGAACGCTTCAGCCCATGCCGCGGCGATCGCCTCGATCGCGCGCTCGCGTGCCGCGGCATCCGGATAGGCCGGGGCCAGCCGCGCCTCGATGCCATAATTCTTGAGGGTCGCGACCCTGAGCCTGGCCATCGTCGCCTTGATGCCGTCCGGGTAGCAGTGGCCGCCGTTCCAGCCCGGGTCCCGGGCGAAGCTCCTGGCCAGATCGGCTGCGGTGTTGACGTTCTCGTCGCGCGGCCGCGCCAGAGCCGTCACCGCGGCGACGATCCCGCTCATGAAGTCCGGAAACGTGACCGCCCACTGAAAGGCCTGGAACCCGCCATAGGATGGGCCCACGACAGCACGGAGGTGCCGCACCCCAAGCGCGTCGAGCAGCGCCTTCTGCCCCCGCACCATGTCGCCCACGGTGAATTCGGGGAAGGTCGGGCCATAGGGCCGGCCCGTCTCGGGATCGGTGCTGCGCGGACCCGACGTGCCGTAACAGGAGCCGAGCATGTTGGGCGCGACGACGAAGAGCGTGTCGGTATCGATCGCCCGCCCCGGCCCGACGAGCAGCGCCCACCCGCCTTCGGCCCCGTCCGCCGCCGGCTCGGCAAACCGGTGGCTCGACGTGTACCCGTGCGTCAGCAGCACCGCATTGCGCCCGTCGGGGGCCAGGCGGCCGGCGGTGGCGTAGGCGATCTCCAGCTGCGCGAGCCTGCCGCCGCGCTCCAGCGTGAACTCGCCGCCGTTCCAGATCCGCGTGTCGCTCCAGGGGTTCACGGCTGGGCTCCCGGTCGCCAATCCCGATAGCCGCGATGAGTGGGTGCCATCGGCAGCGCCTGCGGCACGCCGCTCGCGACCGAACCGTAGAGCGCGGTGATGAGTTCGAGCGAGCGGCGCGCATCCCGCAGCGTGACCGGCGGGCCCTCGCCTGCGTCGAGCGCCTCGCCATAGGCGCGCAGCTGGCCCTCGAAGCGGATCGGGTAGGAGGCGTGGTCCGCGAGCAACGCCCCGATCGCTTCCTTGGCGGCGGCGTTGCGCGGCAGGATCTGCCAGGGCTCGTTACCCGGCGCATAGGGTTCGGTGGAGCTCTCGAACGTCACGTTTTCGAAATGCAGCCGCATGCGCGAGATCTCGCTGGCCGAACCGAGCGTGGCGGCGAGCGCCACCACCGCCCCGCTCGCCATGCGCAGCGTCGCGGCGGCGCAATCCTCGGTCTCGATCGGGTTCACGCGTGTGGCGACATGGGCATAGACGCTGAGGGCATCGCCCATCAGCTCCTGCATCATGTCGTGGCTATGGATCGCGTGGCCGAGCAGGCAGCCACCGCGCTCGATCGCCCAGGTGCCGTGCCAGGCGATGTCGTAATAATCCTTGTCGCGCCGCCAGGCGGTCTCCACCGTGGCGGTGTAGGGCTTGCCCGCGAGCCCCGCGCGCACCACCCGCAGCGCCCGGCGAAAACCGTCGCCCCAGCGATACTGGAAAATCGGCATCACCGTGCCGCGCGCCGCCGCCGCCGCCGCCTCGATCGCGTCCATCTCGGCGAGCGAGGTGACGAACGGTTTCTCGCCGATCACGTGCTTGCCGGAGGCCATCGCCGCGAGCAATTGCTCGCGGTGCAGCGAAGGCGGGGTGCAGATATCGACGACGTCGATATCCGTCATGCCCAGCACGTCGGCGAACGACGACGTGCGGCGGGCAATGCCGAACGCGTCGCCGACCTCTGCCAGCCGCGCCGCGTCGAGGTCGCAGATCGCCGCGACCTCCCACTGCGCCGGCAACTTCGAATACCCCTCGTCGATATGGGCGCGTCCGATGCCGAGCCCGACCACCGCCACCTTGCGCTTCATCGCTGTTCCCCCGTCGCATGCAGCGAGCGCGACTGCGCGAGCCAGCCCACGCTCGCCTCCGGCTCGCTATCCGTCCGTGGCAGGTAGGGCTTGATGTCGAGCAGCGGCGTGCCGTTGACACAGTCAAGATACTGCACACTGAGCACCCCGTCGGTGATGCCCCGCAGCCTGACCACCGACAGGCCGATCGGGTTGGGGCGTCGCGGCGTGCGCGTGGCAAAGACGCCGCGCGGCTGGTCGTCGAAGCGCGGCGTGAACACCAGCTCGTCGGACGTGCCCGGCTCGCGGTTCAGCCAGTAGAGCAGGATCAGGTGTGAGAACCCTTCGAGCGAGGTGAGCCCCGGCCGGAACTGGGGCGCCAGCACCGCCCGGCAGAGCGGCGGCGGATCCGGCTGGCGGCCGTTGCGCGGGCATTCCGATGTCGTCGCCCAGGGCGTTTCGAGATGGCCGATGGGTCGGCAGATCATGGCGTCGTTGGACATGCGGGCAGCCCGGCGATCAATCCAGCGCCGGGCGCTTGTCGGCCCAGGGCAGCGCGCGCTCAAAGGCGCGCGAGGCACGCAGCACGCCCAGGTCGTCGAAGCGGCGGCCGACGATCTGCAGCCCGACGGGCAATCCGGCGCTGGTGAAGCCGCACGGCAGGCTCGCTGCCGGGTTCCACGCCATGTTGAACGGGTGCGAGAACTCCGCCCACTGCACCCAGTCCCACGGATGCTGCGGCCAGTGTTCGGGGATCAGCCGCTCGGCCGGGAAAGCGGCGACCGAAACCGCGGGCGTGATCAGGAAATCGTAGTCGCGGAAGCCGCGGTGGATCGCCGTGTTGTTGGCGTATTTGCGCTCGCGCGCCGCCTGGTACTCGGCGATGCTCAGCCCGGCGCCGGCCTTGACGCAAGCGACCAGCCCCGGGTCCATGCGCGATTCCCATTCAGCGAGGTAGCGCGCATGGCGCGACACGTGGGCCGGCCAGAACAGCCGCACCACTTCGGCGCTCTCGCGGCCCCATTCGATCCGCGCCTGACGCAGCTCGGTGCCCAGCGCTCGCGCAAAATTCTCAGCCGCTGCCCGCACCAGCTCGGCAACCTCGGGATCGACCCGTGCATGGCCGAGATCCGCCGAATAGGCAATGCGCGCGCCCGCGATCCCGTCGTCGAGGCCGGCCAGATAGTCCGCCGGGGGTTTTTCCAGCGACGTGAAGTCGTCGTCCTCCGGCCCCGCCATGACCCCGAGCATCAGCGCCGCGTCACCGACCGTGCGCGTCATCGGGCCGATATGGGAGGTGAAGTCCCCCGGCGAGACCGGTGCGTACGGCACCCGCCCGAAGCTCGGTTTGAGGCCGTAGATGCCGCAGAAATGCGCCGGCATACGGATCGAGCCGGCGCCGTCGCTGCCCTGGTGCAGCGGCCCGTAGCCGGCGGCGGCGGCGGCGCCGGCGCCCGCCGACGATGCCCCCGCGTTGTAGCCCACCTTCCACGGATTGCTCGTGATGCCGGTCAACGGCGAACGGCTGACACCGGTCCAGCCGAATTCCGACGTCGTGGTCTTGCCGAGCACGATCGCGCCGGCCGCCTCGAGCCGGGTGACGAACGGCGTGTCCTCGGCGACGCGGTGGCCCTTCATGATCAGGCTGCCGAACTGGGTCGGGAAATCCTTGGTCCACGCCAGGTCCTTGATGGTGACCGGCACGCCGTGCAGCGGGCCGGTGGCCCGCCCCGCGATCACCGCCGCCTCCGCCGCGCGCGCCAGCGCCAGCGCGCGGTCGAAATCGCGCGCGGCAAAGGCATTGATCCTGGGCTCCAGGCGCTCGATGCGCCTGGCCAGCGCCTCGACGACCTCGACCGGCGAGAGCTTTCTCGCCCGGATCAGCGCCGCCATCTCGGCGGCCGGCATGTAGCCGATATCGGCATCGCTCATGCGATCTCTCCTTCGTCGTTTAGCATCGTGATGGCGGCATCGAACGCAGCCGCAGTCTCCTCGACATCCGCTTCGGTATGGGTGCTGGACAGGAACCCGCCGATGCGAGCGCCAGTGTCCACGCCATGCACCAGCAGCGCCAGTCGCAGCCGGCCAACGAGCCTCTCGGGCATCGACTTCAGCGCCTCGACGCTGCTGGCATAGGGGTCGAACGCGCCGGGCTCGGGGGCCGACAGCGTGGTGTGGAACCCGGATGAGGTGCCGTACATCGCCCAGCGGACGCCGCGCCGGCGAAACACCTCGTTGCAGCGCTCGCGCAACCGCGCCGCGGTTGCCTCCGCCCGTTCCGCCGCATCGGATTCCGCGAGCTGCGTCAGCGCCGCGATACCGGACGCCGCCGAGACCGGGTTGGCATTGAAGGTCCCGGGATGGCCGACCTTCTCGCGTCCTGCCTGGCGCATCGCCTCGAAGTCGAGCAGCGCCATGATGTCCTCGCGCCCGCCGACGGCGCCGCCCGGCAGTCCGCCGGCCAGGATCTTGGCGAAGGTGGAAAGATCCGGCCGCACACCGAAGCGCCCCTGGGCACCGCCGGCTGAGACGCGAAAGCCGGTGATCACCTCGTCCATGATCAGCAGGACACCATGCTTCGCCGTGAGTTCGCGCAGCGCCAGCAGGAACTCGGGGCGCAGCGGCACCTGGCCGAAGCTCGACCCGGTCGGCTCCAGGATCGCCGCGGCGATGTCATGCCGCGCCGCCAGCGTCGCCGCCAGCGCCTCGACGTCCCACGGGTGCAGCAGGATGTTGGAATGCGCGACGCTCTCCATCACGCCCGGCGTCGGCGAGGCATCGAAATGATTCGAGTAGCCGCTGGTCATCTGGTCGTGCCAGCCGTGGAAATGCCCCTTGAAGCGGATCAGCCCCTCGCGGCCGGTGAAGGCGCGGGCCAGGCGCACCGCCATCAGCGTCGCTTCGGTCCCCGAGGCGGTGAAGCGGATGCGCTCGGCGCTCGGCACCAGGCGCTGCACCGCCCTGGCCCACGCGATCTCGCGCGGGTGGTTGGCCGCGAACTGGGTTCCCTCCGCCTGCGCCTCGGCGACCGCCGCGTTCACCATCGCATTGCCGTGACCGAGGATCAGCGAACCGTGGCCGCCGAAATAGTCGATGTAGCGGTTGCCATCGACGTCCCATTTGTGCGGGCCCAGCGCACGCGCGACATAGATGCCGTAGGGGTCGAGATGGCGCGCGTCATGGGCGATGCCGCTGGGCAGCAGCCGGCGCGCCTCATCCGCCATGCCGGCCGACCCCGGCGTGCGCGCCCGGTAGGCGGCGACGATCGCCGAGTTGGTCGGCTGCTCGATGTCCATCCTGTTCCCCCCATTGCTGGTCAGCCATTCGCGACCGGTGCCTTGCACCAACTCCGCCATACTGCGACGCTGCCGCGCAGTTGAAAACCGGGAGGAAAAATGTTCGATCTGGTGCTCAAAGGGGGTCGGGTTCTCGATCCGGCCCAGGGGATGGACGCGGTCGCCGATGTTGCCTTCAGCGGCGGCAAAGTGGCGGCGGTGGGCGCCAATCTGGGCCCCGCGGCGGAAACCCGCGACGTCGCCGGCCGCATCGTCGTCCCCGGCCTGATCGACCTGCACACCCATGTCTGGTGGGGCGGCACCTCGCTCGGCGTGATGCCCGACGATTATGCGCGGATGAGCGGCTGCACGACGCTGGTGGACGCGGGCTCCGCCGGCCCGGGGACGCTGCACGGGTTCCGCAAGCTGATCATCGAGCGCTCGGAATGCCGGGTGCTGCCGTTCCTGCACATCTCCTTCGCCGGCATCTTCGGCTTCCATCCGGACGTCAACGTGGGCGAGAGCCAGGACCTGCGGCTGCTCAACGCCAAGCTCGCCCTGCAGGTCGCCAAGCGGGACGCGGACCTCGTCGTCGGCATCAAGGTGCGCGTGGGCGCCAACACCTCGGGCGTGCTCGGCGTCGAGCCGCTGCACATCGCGCTCGATGTCGCCGAAGCCGCGGGCCTGCCGGTCATGACGCATCTCGACTACACGCCGCCTTCGCGCCAGGAGGTGATGAACCTGCTGCGCCCCGGCGACATCCTGACCCACTGCTTCCGCCCCTTCCCCAACCTGCCCTTCCGCCCCGACGGGCGCATCCAGACGGATGTCGCGGCGGCGCGCGAGCGCGGCGTCATCTTCGACATCGGGCACGGCAAAGGCAGCTTCGGGTGGGATACCGCCATGAAGATGGTCAAGGCCGGCTTCATGCCCGATGTCATTTCGTCGGACGTGCACGTGGTCTCGATCAACGGCCCAGCCTACGAGCTGCTCACCACCATGACCAAGCTCCTGCATATCGGCATGCCGCTGATGGAGGTGGTGCGCGCCGCGACCATCAATCCGGCCAAGGCGATCAGGCTGACCGACCGCGGCACCCTCAAGCCGGGCCTGCTCGGCGATGCCACGGTTCTTGATTTCGATACCGGCCGTTTCGAGCTCGAAGACGTGACCGGCGAGAAGCTGACCACGGACCGCAAGCTGGCCTGCAAGGGGATCGTGCTGGGCGGGAAATGGTGGCACGGCTAACCGCAGGCCACCGCCTCGGGCGTCACATCCGGCCGGACGGCATCGTCCGGCCGGATCGTTGTCCGGGCCCTGCGCGTCCGGCCGCCGCGGGTTAGCTGCGCAGATAGTGCAGCCTGGTGAAGCGGCGCCGGAAGGCCGTGACATCGCGCCCGACCTCCTCCGGCGCCCGGTTGCCCTCCAGCGCTTCGGCAATAAAGCCGGCGAGCTCCTTCAT
>JAGWQN010000028.1 GCA_028869995.1 Rhodospirillales bacterium | reverse complement strand
GCCGCCGGGGGCAGCGTCTGACGCGCCGGCGCAGCCGCGGGCGCGACGTCCGCATCACCGACGTGGCGCAAGCTGCAGGGGTGGCGCCAATGACCGTCTCGCGCGTGCTGAACGAACCCGAGCGCGTGGCGCCTGCCACCGCGCACAAGGTCCGCACGGCGATCCAGGCGCTCGGTTATGTGCCGAACCTGCTGGCCGGCGGCCTGTCCAGCCGCCGCTCGCGGATGATCGCGGCGATGGTGCCCACCATCGCCTCGCCGATCTTCTCCGCGCCGATCCAGGGCTTCACGGACCGGCTGATGCAGACCGGCTACCATGTGATGCTCTCCCTGACCGGCTACCGGCCGGACGCCGAGGCCGCCCTGCTACCCGCGGTGCTGTCGCGTCGCCCCGACGCCCTGCTGCTGACGGGGGCACGGCGCGGTCCGGCGCTGCGCCACATGCTCGCGGCCGCCGCGATTCCGGTGGTGGAGATCTGGGACAGCGGCCCGGCCTTCGACATCCTCGTCGGCTTCGACCACGAGGAGGTCGGTCGCGAGGTGGCCGCCTTCCTGATCGCCGCGGGACACCGCCGCTTCGCCGTCCTCGCCGCCTCCGATCCCCGGGCGGAGGCGCGGGCCAGCGGCTTCCTCCGCGCGGCGGCCGAGGCGGGCGGGCAGATCATCGAAACGCGGCGCCTGCCCGCGCCCTCGAGCATGACCGAGGGGCGCCAGGCCCTGCGCGAGATCGCCCCGCAGCTGCGCGGGCGCACCGCGCTCTTCTGCAGCTCGGACCTGATCGCGCTCGGCGCCATCACCCAGGCGCGCGCGCTGGGCATCCCGGTGCCCGGGGAACTCGCGGTCTGCGGCTTCGGCGATTTCGATGCCGGGCGAGCCGCCGAGCCACCGATCACGACGGTCAGCGTCGATGGCGCGGCGATCGGCCGCCTGGCGGCGGAGCTGCTGCTCGCACGGCTGGCGGGAGCGGCGGCGGGCCCCGGCCTGCGGGTGCCGTTCCGCATCCTGCCGCGCGGTTCCACCTGAGATCCTTCCGCGTTGTGCAAGCGCCGGCGGAGATTTATGGTGCGGCCCCGAATTCCCGAGCCATGACAACACCGACCGGAGGATGGGCGATGAACCCCGAAACCCTCACTCGCCTCGGCCTCGCCGGCACCGCGACCCTCACGACTCAGATGTTCAAGCGCGGCTTTCGCAACATCTTCATCCAGGGCGTGCGGCCGCTCGGACGGTATGCCGCCAACATGGTCGGCCCGGCGATGACGCTTCGCTATATCCCGGCGCGCGAGGATCTCGACGTGCTGGAAGGCTTCGCCAACCCCGAGCACCCGCAGCGCAAGGCGGTCGAGACCGTGCCCGCCGGCGCGGTGCTGGTGATGGACTGCCGCGGCGAGACACGGGTGGCCAGCGGCGGGCAGATCCTGATGACGCGCCTGTGGAAGCGAGGCGCGGCGGGCATGGTCTCCGACGGCGGGTTGCGCGATGCGGCGGCGATCGCCGAGCTGCCGATGCCGGTCTACTGCAGCGGCCCTTCCGCGCCGCTCAACCTGGTGATGCACCACGCCGTGGCCATCAACGAGCCGATCGCCTGCGGCGGCGTCGCGGTCTACCCCGGCGACATCATGGTCGGCGACACGGACGGGGTTGTGGTGCTGCCGGCGCATCTGGCCGACGAGGTCGCCGCCGACGCCGCGGCCCAGGAACACATGGAGATGTTTCTCGCCGAGCGCATCGCCGGCGGTGCGCCGCTGCCCGGCACCTACCCGCCCGACGCCGCCACCAAGGCGCTGTATGTGCAGTGGTGCAAGGATCGCGGCATGACGGTCTGAGCGGTTCATTGGGAACGCTCATGGCTGGATGAGTATTCCCCACGAATCGTCAATAGGTCTCGACAGCTGCGCCGCGTTTGCGCACAAGCGCCACTCGGAACGCCTGGCCGCAGGCGGGCAGCACGAGGAGGCAGCCATGGCTTATCAGGATCGCGCGGGACTGCAGGTGGCGGCGGAGATCTGCCATTTCGTCGAGCAGGAGGCGCTGCCGGGCAGCGGGCTCGATGCCGGAGAGTTCTGGAAAAGCCTCGCGCGCATCGTCGCTGCCTTTGCGCCGCGCAACGCTGCTCTCCTCGCCCGGCGCGACGCGCTGCAGCAGCAGATCGACGCCTGGCACCGGGCGCATCCCTTCGCCACCTTCGATCCGGCGGCCTACCGGGCCTTCCTGGCCGA
The DNA here is from genome assembly GCA_028869995.1 of Rhodospirillales bacterium. Classification (GTDB taxonomy): domain Bacteria; phylum Pseudomonadota; class Alphaproteobacteria; order Acetobacterales; family Acetobacteraceae; genus JAJXXT01. The sequence continues at coordinate 2,149 of JAGWQN010000028.1, read as the reverse complement.
GATCGGCTACCTCGCACCGGTGCCGGGCCATGTCGCGGTGCGGACGGCCCATGTCGATCCCGAGATCGCGCTGGTAGCCGGGCCGCAGCTCGTCGTGCCGGTGAGCAACGCACGCTATGCTCTCAATGCCGGCAACGCTCGCTGGGGCAGCCTCTACGATGCGCTCTATGGCACCGATGCCATTCCCTCGGATGGCGGCGCCGCTCCCGGCCCTGGCTACAACAAGATCCGCGGCGAGCGGGTGATCGCGCGCGCCAAGGCGTTCCTCGACCAGGCGGTACCGCTCGCCGGCGCGAGCCACGCCGAGGTGACGGGCTACGCCATCGTCGACGGCCAGCTGGCGGCGACGACGCCTGCCGGCAGCGTCGGGCTGCAGGACCGCGCAGCCCTCGCCGGCTGGGTCGGCGAGGCGGGTGCGCCGGCGGCGATCCTCCTCGTGCACCACGGCCTGCACCTCGAGCTGGTGCTGAATCGCAACCATCCGATCGGCCGGGACGACCGCGCGGGGATGGCCGACCTGGTGCTGGAATCGGCCGTCACCACCATCATGGATTGCGAGGACAGCGTCGCCGCCGTGGACGCGGCCGACAAGGCGGAAATCTACCGCGCCTGGCTCGGGCTGATGCTGGGAACGCTGTCGGCGAGTTTCGAGAAGGGCGGCCGGACGCTCGAGCGCCACCTCAACCCGGACCGGGTCTACACCGCGCCCGACGGCACGACGCTGACACGCCCGGGGCGCAGCCTGATGCTCGTGCGCAACGTCGGCCATCACATGATGACCGATGCGGTGCTCGACCCCGACGGTCGTGAAATCCCCGAAACGATCCTCGACGCGGCGATGACCTCGCTCTGCGCGATGGCCGACCTGCAGGGGCGCGGGCGCTTGCGCAACAGCCGCACCGGCTCGGTCTATATCGTCAAGCCCAAGATGCACGGGCCGGAAGAGGTCGCCTTCGCCAATGATCTCTTCGCGGCGGTCGAGGACGCCCTGCGCCTGCCCCGCTTCACGCTGAAGATGGGCATCATGGACGAGGAGCGGCGGACCACGGTCAACCTCGCCGCCTGCATCGAGGCTGCGGCTGACCGCGTCGTGTTCATCAACACCGGCTTCCTCGACCGCACCGGCGACGAGATTCACACCGCGATGGCGGCGGGCCCGATGGTGCGCAAGGGCGACATGCGCCGCTCGGTCTGGATCGGTGCCTACGAGAACAACAACGTCGATGTCGGGCTGGCCTGCGGCCTCGCGGGCCGTGCGCAGATCGGCAAGGGCATGTGGGCGATCCCGGACCGGATGGCCGACATGCTGGCGCAGAAGCGCGCCCATCCGGAAGCCGGCGCCAGCACCGCCTGGGTACCCTCGCCCACGGCGGCAACGCTGCATGCGCTGCACTACCACGAGGTGGACGTGGCCGCCCGCCAGCGCGCGATCGCCGGCCGTTCGCACGCCAGGCTCGCCGACCTGCTGACCCTTCCGGTCGCCGACCGCGCCAACTGGTCGCCCGAGGACGTGCAGCGCGAGATCGACAACAACGCGCAGGGCGTGCTCGGTTACGTCGTGCGCTGGATCGATCAGGGCATCGGCTGCTCCAAGGTCCCCGACATCGACGATGTCGGCCTGATGGAGGATCGTGCGACGCTGCGCATCTCGAGCCAGCACATCGCCAACTGGCTGCACCACGGCATCGTGACGCGCGAGCAGGTGCTGGAGTCGATGCGCCGCATGGCCGCCGTCGTGGACCGGCAGAACGCCGCCGATCCCGCCTATCGGCCGATGGCGCCGGGCTTCGACGGGCCGGCGTTCCGGGCTGCGTGCGAGCTCGTGCTCGAAGGCGCGACCCAGCCCAACGGCTACACCGAGTTCATCCTGCATCGCCGCCGCCGCGAGGCAAAGGCGCGCTGACGCGGACGGACCGGTTGGGGACAAGCGGCTGCGGACCGGACGCTTTACGGAGCCGGAGATTGGTCTAGGCTCCCGCCGACGCCGCCGATCTTGGCAGCAAAGGAGCATCGATGCGCAACAGTGATCCGGTCTGGACCTATGTCGACGAGCGCCGTGAGCGCTACACGGAGCTGAGCGACCGGATCTGGGATCGGCCGGAGATCGCCTACGACGAGTATGCGGCGGTGATCGAGCACACGACGATGC
>JAGWQN010000027.1 GCA_028869995.1 Rhodospirillales bacterium | reverse complement strand
ACGCCTCGGCCATCTCGAGCAGACGCAGCAAGGTCTCCTGCATCTCGAGGCGCTCGAACAGCTGGCGGATGGCGGCCAGCCGCTCGATCTCGTGGATGTCGTCGAAGAGCCGCGCCTGGCCGCGGATGATGAGGCTCGCACCCCGCCCTTCGCCCGACCAGGTGCCGAGCCCGGCCTCGACCACCTGCCGCGCCAGCTCGTCGAGCGCGGTGCGGTCCGCAGCGATGTCCTCGCCGACGAGGCGACGCAGCTCCGCGAGCGGACGACGGCCGGCGAGCCGGGCGTTGAGGTAGTTGCCGGCCTCAACCAGGGTGGACGGCAGCACGCCGGGCGGGATCTCGATCACCCGGTTCTCCACCGTGCCGTCGGCGCCGACCAGCACGACAAGCGCACGGCCGGAGCCGAGCGGCACAAACTCGATGTGGCGGACCGCCCCCTCCGATTTGGGCGCCAGCACCAGGCTCGCCGCGGCCGAGAGCCCCGACAGCATGGCCGACGCCTCGGCCAGCGTGTCCTCGAGCGACCGGCCGGCGGCCGCGAGCGTGCCGCCGATCGCATCGCGGTCCTCGACGGAAATGTCGCCGAACTGCACCAGCCCGTCGACGAACAGGCGCAATCCGCGCTCCGTCGGCAGCCGCCCCGCCGAGGTGTGGGGGGAGAACAGCAGGCCGGCATCCGTGAGGTCGGCCATCACGTTGCGGATCGTCGCCGGCGAGAGCGCGATCGGCAGCCGGCGCGACAGGGTGCGGCTGCCGACGGGCTCGCCGGTCGCAACGAATTGCTCGACGATTTCCCGCAGCACCGCGGCCGCCCGCGGGTCGAGACCCGGGGAGGGGCCGGACGGCGCGCGGTGCGGGCGGGCGGGCTGATCCATAGTCCCCCATATTTGCGACCCGATCCCGCGCCCGCAAGAACTCTCCGCCACGTCTCCGCCAGGCCGGTGGGACGAACCGGCCGAGGCAGGCCCGAAAGGAGCCTAGCGCGCGAGGATCGACTCGACCGCGCGCTGCACGGCCAGCGCCTCGGCCAGGGTTGCGAGCGGGTGCGCCTCGCCACGCGTCATCGCGGCAACCGCCGCGAGCTGGCGCTTGAGCACCAGCGGACGCGCCTGCTCATGCGGCAGTGCCGCCGGGTCCGGCTGCCAGGTGCCTTCCACCAGCCGCTCGGCATAGGCCCAGTCACGGATCCGCACCGCGCCCGCATCGCCGGTCAGGGTCCAGGTGTTGCTGTCGTCCCTGTCCGTGGTGCCGACCCCACCCTTGAGCATCACCGGCAGCGCGCCGGCGGTCAGCTTCGCCTCGACCGCGCGCTCGCTGCGCCCTTCGGCCGGGAACGACGCATGGGCATCCAGCACCGCCAGCGCGCCGAACAGGCGATGGCTGAGGAACAGGAAATGCGAGACAACCTCGCGGGTAAAGCCGCCCTCGGCGCGGCCGTCGAGCCAGGACGCCGCGGCCTGCTGCCAGCCGCGCGGCCAGGCGGCGAAATCGACCTGGATCGCGATCGAGCGCGGGCTGCCGACCACGCCCTCGGCGAGCCAGCCGCGTATGCGCTCGGCGGCAAAGGACGTCGCCATCGGAAAGTTCACCGCGGCACGCGCGCCCGCGTGCGCCGCCACGAACCGCTCCGCCGCCGGCACATCGGAGGCGAGCGGCTTCTCGCACAGCACGGCGCGCCCGGCCGCCAGCGCCGCGCCCGCATGCTCGAGATGCGATGCGGGGGGCGAGGCAATGTAGACACAGTCCGCCGCCGCGATCAGCGCCGCCGGATCCTCGAACCAGCGCAGCGCCGGCAGCGCGGCGGCAAGACGCGCGCGCGCGGAAGGCGAGGGGTCCCACAGACCGGCGATGGCGACGCTCTCCGTGGCATGCTGCAGCGCCGCGCGCAGCATCCGCTCACCCATGATGCCCGCGCCGATGATTCCTAAGCCGATCGCTGTCATTGCCTTCCCCTAACGAAACCGCGTCACCTTGCGCCAGCAGCGCCGGCCCGTCATAGGGCGGGTCAACATATCGCGGAACCCCCCTATGCCGTCTCCTGCTCAAGCTTCGGGCCGCCCGTCCGGCCGCGCCGCGGACATGCTTCGCGCGGTGTCCATCGAACCGGGCTTCGCCCACCATGCCGAAGGCTCCTGCCTGATCCGCATGGGCGGGACGGAAGTGCTGTGCGCGGCCAGCGTCGAGCAGCGCGTGCCGCCCTTCCTGCGCAACCAGGGGCTGGGCTGGGTCACCGCCGAATACGGCATGCTGCCCAGGGCCACCCACACGCGCGGCGACCGCGAGGCGGCGCGCGGCAAGCAGTCGGGTCGCACGCAGGAGATCCAGCGGCTGATCGGGCGCAGCCTGCGCGCGGTGGTGGACCGGGCGGCTCTCGGCGAGATGACCATCACCCTCGATTGCGACGTGCTCAACGCCGACGGCGGCACGCGCTGCGCCTCGATCACCGGCGCCTGGGTCGCGCTCGCGCTCGCGCTGCGCAAGCTGCAGGCGGCGAAGATCCTGAAATCGTCGCCGCTGATCGGCCAGGTGGCGGCGGTTTCCTGCGGCATCGTCGGCGCGGTGCCGGTGCTCGATCTCGACTATGCCGAGGACAGCGACGCCGATGCCGACGCCAATTTCGTGCTGACGGACCAGGGCGGGATCGTCGAGATCCAGGGCACCGCCGAGAAGGCGCCCTTCACCGACGCCGAGTTCACCGCGTTGATGGATCTCGCGCGCGCGGGCACGACGAAACTGTTCGAGCTGCAGCGCGCGGCGCTGGCATGATCCACCTGGCGCGCGGCAGCCGGCTCGTCATCGCCACGCACAACCCGGGCAAGCTCGCCGAGATGTCCGCACTGCTCGCCCCCTACGGCATCGACACGGTTGCCGCCGGCGCGCTCGGCCTCGCGGAGCCGGACGAAACCGCCGCCGACTTCGAGGGCAACGCGCGGCTCAAGGCGCTGGCGGCGGCACGGGATTCGGGACTGCCGGCGCTCGCCGACGACAGCGGCTTCTGCGTCGCGGCGCTGGATGGCGCGCCGGGTGTCGTTTCCGCCCGCTGGGCCGGACCCGGGCGGGACTTCCGCGTCGCGATGGCGCGCGTCGAGCGCGACATGGGTGCCGCCGCCGACCGGCGGGCCTGGTTCGTCAGCGTGCTGTGCCTGGCACTCGCGGACGGCGAGGCGGCGTGCTTCGCCGGGCGCGTGGACGGCGCGGTCTCCTTCCCGCCGCGCGGCGGACATGGTTTCGGATACGATCCGATCTTCGTGCCCGACGGCGACACCCGAACCTTCGGCGAGATGCCGCCCGGGGAGAAGGAAGCCATCAGCCACCGCACACGCGCCTTCCGCGCCTTCGCCGCGGCCTGTCTCAGCCCTCCCTGATATCGGCGATCCGGGCCCCGGTGATGCGAGCGAGCGTCGCCGGATCGGTGCGGAAGACGTGAGCGGGCGAACCCGCGGCCGCCCAGATCGGATCGAGCGCCAGCAGGTCGCGATCGAACAGCAGGATCGGCGGGGCGACATGGCCGATCGGCGAGACGCCACCGATCGCGAAGCCGGTCGCCTCGCGCACCCAGTCCGCGTCGGCGCGGCGAACCTTCTCGCCGATCACCTCGCTCACCTTTCCGGCATCGACCCGATTGGCGCCGGAGGCGATTACCACCACGGCCCGGCTTCCCGCGCGGAACACGATCGACTTGGCGATCTGCGCCACCGTGCAGCCGACCGCCGCGGCGGCTTCGGCCGCGGTGCGGGTGCCCACGGGAAACGCCGTGACCGTATCGGGGTGCCCCGCCGCCAGCAGGGCGGCGCGCACGCGTTCGACCGAGGAACCGCTCACAGCTCGCGCCCCACGACGACAAGGCCGAAGCCGAGAAAGATCGCGCCGGCGGCCCGGTCGAGCCAGCGCCCGGCGCGGGCATAGACGCCGGCGGCCCGCGCCGTCGTCAGCAGCAGCACCACGGCGCCGTACCAGAGCAGGGAGATCGCGACCATCTGCGCGACCGCGGCCAGGCCCACCGGCAGCGGCGCACCATGCGGCATCACGGTGGCGAAGAGCGAGGCGACCAGCAGCATCGACTTGGGGTTGGACAGGCAGGTCAGCAGCCCGGCACGGAAAGCGGGGCCGGCCGTGGCCCGTTCCGGGCGCGCGGGCAGCGTGCTCGTGCGGATCAGGCGCCAGCCGAGCCAAAGCAGCCAGCCGGCCCCGGCCAGCATCAGCCCGCGGTAGAGCAGGGGCGCGAAGACAAACAGCGCCTGCACGCCGAAGAAGCCGGAGAGGCTCCAGGCCAGCGTGCCGAGCCCGATGCCCCCCACCGCCGCGAGCCCGGCGCCACGGCCACGCGCCGCCGCGAGCCGCGCCACGAGCAGCGCGTTCGGCCCCGGCGTCACCACGGCGACGGTCCAGAGCCCGGCCACGGCCGTCAGCATTCCGAGCGGGTCGCTCACCCTTCTCCCCCTCTCCGGTTTGCGCCCCCCTCACGCTTGCGGCGGGCAGCGACTACGTTGCGGGGCGTGGAACCCCTCGCCCTCTATATCCACTGGCCGTTCTGTCTCGCCAAGTGCCCGTACTGCGACTTCAACTCGCATGTGCGCGAGCGCATCGACCAGGCGCGCTTCGCGGCCTGCCTGCGCGCGGAGCTGGCGTGGGAGGCCGCGCGGCTCGGCCGGCGTCGCCTGACTTCGATCTTCTTCGGCGGCGGCACGCCGAGCCTGATGGCGCCCGAGACGGTCGCCGCCCTGATCGCCGACGCAGGCCGGCATTTCGAGATGGCGGCCGATTGCGAGATCACGCTCGAAGCCAATCCGACCAGCGTCGAGGCGGGACGGCTGCGGGCGTTCCGGGAGGCAGGGGTCAACCGCGTCTCGCTCGGCGTGCAGAGTCTCGACGAGACGGTGCTGCGCTTCCTCGGCCGCCGCCACGACGCGGGCGAGGCGCGCTCGGCGCTGGCGCTGGCGCGGTCGATCTTTCCGCGCCTCTCCTTCGACCTGATCACCGCCCGGCCGGGCCAGACGCTGGCCGCCTGGCGCGCGGAGCTGCGCGAGGCACTGGCACTCGCCGACGACCACCTCTCGCTCTACCAGCTCACGATCGAGCCCGGGACCATCTTTGCCGCGATGCACCGGCGCGGCGAGCTGGTCGAGCTGGACGAGGACACCGCGGCGGCGATCTACGACGCGACCGCGGAGGAGACGAGCCGGCGTGGCATGGCCGCCTACGAGATCTCCAACCATGCCCAGCCCGGCGCGGAGAGCCGGCATAACCTCGCCTACTGGCGCTATGGCGACTACGCGGGGATCGGGCCGGGCGCGCACGGGCGCGTCTCGCTCGCTGCGGAGCTGCTGGCAACGCGGCGCCACCGCGCGCCGGAACCCTGGGCGGCGCTGGTGGAGAGCCAGGGCCACGGCACCACGGCCGAGGAAGCGGTAGGGCCGCCAGACCGCGCGCGCGAGGCGCTGCTGATGGGGCTGCGGCTGGCCGAAGGGATCGATCCCGTCCGCTTCGCAGCGCGTACCGGCATCGAGCTCGCCGACGCCCTCAACACGACGATGCTGGACGCCGCGATCGAGGAAGGTTATATCGAATTCGATACGACATTGCGCGCGACCCCGAGCGGACGCCGGAGGCTCGATGCGCTGCTCGCCGCGATCGTGCGTTAGCGTTCCTGGACCGCGCGGCCGGGCTGTGGACCCGTGGGCCCGATCCGGGAGCGCCCGGCCCGCGCCTCAGGCCGCCGGATCGCGATCCTGCTCAGCACGATCGCCCCGGCGGCGGTGGCGAGCCCGAGCGGGCGGCCCTGCATCCCGAGCCATGTGCTGATCGCCCAGGCCATCCCCGCGACCGGCCCCAACACGGCGCCGCGGAACATCTCGCCGGGGCGGTTGCCGAGATCGATGACGCGGTCGGGGGTCGCGCTCGCCTCGCCGATCAGCAGCGCCCCGACACCCGCGACCACCATGCCGGCCAGCATCGGCGGCAGCGTCGCCGGGCGCCACAGGCCGATCGCCAGCGCCATCGGCAGCGCCAGCGTGGCGGCACCCGCGGCGGTGGCGATGAACTTGCTCGCGCGGACCCGCCGCCGCGCCACGGGAGCACTGGCCGCGAGCGCCGGCGCCTGGTCGCCGGCCATGGCCGTCACCATGAACAGGCGCGCAAGCTCCGAGCCGATGAAGACCGGGGTCGCCGCGAGGACCGGCGCGGCCACGGCCGCACCGCTGCGCCAGGCCGCCATCACCACCGGCACGAGGTAGACCCCCTGGTAGAGGGCCCGGCCGACGAGCCCGGGCGTGCGCCAGACCAGCCGCCACTCCTTGACGAGCAGGACGCGCCAGGTGCCGGTCCGAAACGCGGCGGCCGAGGTGGCACGGCGCACGGTGCGGCGGGCAATGTTGTCGAACCCGCCGCGCGCGAAACGATGCTCGACCCAGATGGCGGCGAGCGCCGCGGCCACGATGGATGCGCCGATGCAGGCGACCAGCGGCACCGCCGCGCCCATGGCGGCGCGCGACGGCCACCAGAGCAGCGCGAGCAGCCCGCCGCCGTGCGGATGCAGCGCGCGCCAAAGCGCCGCTTGCTCCGGAGCGGTGAGCACGGAGCTCACCTGGCTGCCGACGAACACCGAGCCGCCGGCCAGCATCGAGAACAGCATCACCAGCGTGCGCATGGTGCGCAGGCCGACGAGATCGCGCAGCAGCACCACGAGCCAGACCGAAAGCGCCGCCGCGAACAGCGCCACGCTCGCGACCAGGGGATAGATCGCGAGCGCCACCGGGGTCACCAGGACGGCAAGCGCGTCCGCGAGCGTGCCCGCGAGGACCAGCCACAACCAGCCCGCATTCAGCGCGATCGCCGCCATGCGCGCGCGCAGAATGGTCCGCAATGGCAGGGGGGCCGTCGCAAGCCAGGCGAGGTCGCGTCCTTCGTACAGCACGTCGACGGCCTGGCGCATCGCCTGCATCAGGATCAGCCCGGCCGCATAGGCCAGGCCGACCGTGGCCGCGGCGACGAAGTCCGCATCGGTCCAGTGCAGCAGACGCACGCCGGCGACAAAGCCGAACGCGGCGAGGTGCATGAGGACGACGAGCGTGAGCACCGCCAGCGGGAACGAGACGCCGAGCTGGGCGAGGCCCCCGCGCCGCCAGGCCAGGCGCAGCTCGTGACGCAGCAGGAAGCGCAACGAGGCGGGCGGTGGCGCGGTCGTCGTCACGCCGTGTTCCCGGCGTCTTGCGGACCGGGCGCGGTGAGATGGAGAAATATTTCCTCCAGCGTGGCCCCGCCGTGGCGGGCGCGCAGCTGCGCGAAGCTGCCGAGCTCGAGCAGCCTGCCCGCGGCAATGATGCCGATGCGGTCGGCGATGCGCTCGGCCACCTCGAGGATATGCGTGGTGACGACCACGGCCGCTCCGCCGGCCGCGCGTTCGGCCAGCATGTTCTTCACGTCGCGCGAGGCGGCGGCGTCCAGCCCCGTCAGCGGCTCGTCGAGAATGAGCAGCCGCGGCTCGTGCAGCAGGGCCGCGGCCACCACCGTCTTCTGGCGCATGCCGCGCGAGAAGCCCTCGCATCGTTCGTCGCGATGCTCCCACAGCCCGAGCCGGCGCAGCAGCGCCTCAGCCCGCAGGCCGGCCTCGCGCGGCGGAATCGCCCACAGCCCGGCGACGAACTCCAGGAACTCGAGCGGCGTCAGCCGGTCATAGAGCAGCGGCTCGTCGGGCAGCCAGGCCAGCATGCGCTTGGCGGCGACGGGCTCGGCCACGACATCGGTGCCGAACACCTCGATCGTGCCGGCGTCCTGGCGCAGGAGCCCCGCGACCATGCGCAGGGTCGTCGTCTTGCCCGCGCCGTTGGGCCCGAGCAGGGCGAAGATCTCACCAGGCTCGACGGTGAGGTCGAGGCCCGAGACGGCCGGGCGGTCGAAGCGCTTGCAGACGCCGCGCAGGCACAGGGCGGGAACGCTCATCCACCGACGGACATGGCAAACGGCGGCTCGACGCCCTCGGGCAGGGGGCAGCGATACGGGCTCGCCGCCAGTCGCGCCCGGTGTTCCGCGCGGGCGCGCTCGAGCAGCGCCTTGTCCTTCAGCACCTCGACCGCGGTCGAGGCCATCACCTTGGCGGTGTGCACCATGCCGGTGTGCGCGGCGGGGGTCTTGCCCTGGGCGGTGAGCTGCCAGGAATGGCCCGCGGTGCCGATCGCGTAGGTGGCGCCGCGCGCCTGCACCGTCGGCACCGCCCAGGAGACATCGCCGACATCGGTCGAGCCCACCATCTTCTCGCCCACCGCGTCGAGCGGGACGATGAGACGGCAGAGCGGCATCTCCCGATCCGGTTTGACACCGAAACGACGGAACGCGGCGACGATGTCGTCCTCGCGCACGGTGGCCCGGATCTGGTTGGCGAAGACCTCGTCGTCACGGGTGAACGGTGGCGGGCCGAGGCGCTGGAAGGCGGCGTACATCGTCTCCTCGAGCGGCCTGTTGCCGAGCAGGTTCGACATCGCGCTGACGACCTCGTGGCGCATCCTCGTTTCGGTCATCAGCGCGGCGCCCTCGGCGATCTTCACGACGCGTTCGGTGAGGGCGAAGAGGTCCGCCAGCTCGGCTGCGCGCACGAGGTAGCGCACGACGGTGCGCGCCTGCACCACGTTCGGCGCGATGCCGCCGGCGTCGAGATAGGCGGAATGGATGCGCGCGTCGGCGGGCATGTGCTCGCGCAGGTAGTTCACGCCCACGCTCATCAGCTCGGTGGCATCGAGCGCCGAACGGCCGAGATGCGGGCTCGCCGCGGCGTGGCTGGCACGGCCCTCGAAGGTGAAGTCCACCTGCATCACCGCGAGCGAGATCGCCGGGTTCACCCCCGACAGCGGCGCCGGGTGCCAGGAGATCGCGATGTCGACGTCGTCGAAGACGCCCTCGCGTACCATGAAGGTCTTCGCAGCTCCCCCTTCCTCGGCAGGGCAGCCGTAATAGCGCACGCGCCCCTCGATGCCGTTCTGAGCCAGCCAGTCCTTCACCGCCGCGGCGGCGAGCATCGCCCCGGCGCCGAGCAGGTTGTGGCCGCAGCCATGGCCGGCGCCGCCCTGGGAGAGCGGGCGGTGCTCGGCGACCCCGGCCGCCTGCGACAGCCCCGGCAGCGCGTCATACTCGCCCAGGATCGCGATCACCGGGCCGCCCGTACCGGCCTCGCCCATCACGGCGGTCGGGATGCCGGCGAGGCCCGTCTGGACGCGGAAGCCCTCGCGCTCGAGCTGCGCGACATGGGCGGCGAGCGAGCGCTGCTCGAGGAAGTTCAGCTCCGGGGCGTCCCAAACCTGGTCGGACAACTTCGTGTAGTCGGGGCGCTTGGCCTCGACGATGTCCCAGACGGGGTCGGTGTTCTGCATGCGGGACTCCTTTCGCTCCGCATCATTCCCCGCCTGAGCGCGCCTGGGAAGCCCGCAGCGCGAGCGCGTAGACCTCCCGGCGCGGACGGCCGGTCGCGGCGGCCACGCGCGCTACCGCCTCCTTGAGCGAGGTCTCGGCGAGGGCCTGGCGCAGCAGCGCGTCAAGATCCTCCTCCGTCCGGGCCTCGGCGGCGGCGGCGGCGATGACGAGCGTGATCTCCCCGCGCGCCTCGTGCCCCGCGTAGTGCGCGGCGAGTTCGGCCAGCGAGCCGCGACGCACCTCCTCGAAATGCTTGGTCAGTTCCCGCGCCACGGCCGCCTCGCGCGGGCCGAGCACCGCCTCGGCGTCCGCCAGCGCCTCGGCGAGGCGGTGCGGCGCCTCGTGCCAGATCAACGTCGCGTTGAGGCCCGCGGCCTCCCAGCGCCGGACGTCGGCGAACGCGGCGCGGCGGGCGGCGGCGCGGGGTGGCAGGAAACCGAGGAAAAGAAAGGGGTGCGGCGGCAGGCCGGAGAGGGTGAGCGCCATCAGCGCCGCGTTGGCGCCGGGGGCGGCGGTGACGCGGTGGCCGGCGGCGATCGCCGCGCGCACCAGCCGGTAGCCGGGGTCGGAAAGCAGCGGCGTGCCGGCGTCCGAGACCAGGGCGAGGCGCGCGCCGCCGGCAAGACGCGCGAGCAGCCCCTCCACCTCCCGCGCCTCGTTGTGGTCATGCAGCGGCTGCAGGCGGGCGCCGATTCCGAGGGCCGCGAGCAGGCGCCTGGTCACGCGGGAATCCTCGCAAAGCACGAGATCGGCGGCCGCCAGAGCCTCTCGCGCGCGCGGCGTCATATCGCCGAGGTTGCCGATAGGCACGGAAACCAGCACAAGTCCCGCCGAAGAGGCCGAAGTAAGGGTGGATCCCGATGCGTCGTCGGACATGCATGCTCCTCGCGGCGAGCGTAGCACTCGCCGGTTGCACCACCGAAAGCGGGTTTGGCGGACTGGGCGGGCAGGGCGGCGGCGGGGCCGCGCTGTCGCTGACGCCCGGTGCTGGTCCCGTATCGCGCACGCGCGCGCCGGGCGGGCGCGGCGTCGCGCTGCTGGCGCCGCTCTCCGGCCCCAATGCCGCGCTGGGCCCAGTGCTCGAGCAGGCGACGAAGCTGGCGCTCTCCGTCCCCGGTTCGCCCCTGCTCGACGTGCGCGACACCTTCGGCACGTCGCAGGGTGCCGCGGCGGCGGCGCAGGCGGCGATCGCGGCCGGCGCGGGGCTGATCCTGGGGCCACTCACCGCCACCGAGACCGCCGGCGCGTCCGGACCGGCGCAGGCCGCGGGGGT
>JAGWQN010000026.1 GCA_028869995.1 Rhodospirillales bacterium | reverse complement strand
TCGACAGCGCGCGCTTCCGCTATTTCCTCGCCGAGGAGTTCAATGTCTCGGTCGAGGACGTGACCGCCTTCGTGCTCGGCGGGCATGGCGACACCATGGTGCCGCTGCCGCGCTACTCGACGGTCGCGGGCATCCCGGTGCCCGACCTCATCAAGATGGGCTGGACGACGCAGGAGAGGATCGAGGCGATCATCAAGCGCACCGCGAACGGCGGCGGCGAGATCGTCAAGCTGCTGGAGAAGGGCAGCGCCTTCTACGCCCCGGCCGCCTCCGCGATCGCGATGGCCGAGAGCTACCTGCTCGACAAGAAGCGGGTGATGCCCTGTGCGGCGCTGCTGAAGGGCCAGTACGGCATCCACGGGCTCTACATCGGGGTGCCGGTGGTGCTGGGCGCCGGCGGCATCGAGCGTATCGTCGAGATCCAGTTCACCCCGGAAGAGAAGGCCGCGTTCGACAAGTCCTGCGCTGCGGTGCGGGACCTGAACGAGGCGTTCAAGAAGCTCGGCGTCTGAGCACCGAACGATGAACATCCACGAATACCAGGCGAAGGAATTGCTGCGGCGCTACGGGGTCGCGGTGCTGGACGGGCATGTGGCGTGGACGCCGGAGGAGGCCGCGGCCGCGGCCGGCCGGCTCGGCGGACCGGTGGCGGTGGTGAAGGCGCAGATCCATGCCGGCGGCCGCGGGGCGGGGCATTTCGCCGACGACCCATCCGGCAAGGGCGGCGTGCGGCTGGCGAAATCGACCGAGGAGGCGCGCGCCGCCGCCGCGGCGATGATCGGGCATGTGCTCGTCACCAAGCAGACCGGCGCGGCCGGTCGGCGCGTGAGCCGGGTCTATGTCGAGGCCGGCTGCGACATCGGCCGCGAACTCTACCTCTCGCTGCTGGTCGATCGCGCCTCGGCGCGGGTGACCATCGTCGCCTCGACCGAGGGCGGCATGGAGATCGAGCACGTCGCCGCGACCCAGCCGGACAAGATCCTGCGGGTCGCGGTCGATCCGGCCAGCGGGCTCTCGCCCTTCCACGCGCGCCGGCTCGCCTATGCGCTGAAGCTCGAGGGCAAGCAGGTCGCGAGCTTCGGCAAGTTCGTCGCCGCGATGTACGAGGCGTTCCTGGCGCTCGATTGCTCGATCGTCGAGATCAACCCGCTGGTCGTCACCAAGGCCGGCGATGTCGTGGCGCTGGATGCCAAGGTCGCCTTCGACGACAGCGCGCTGTATCGCCACGCCGACCTCGAGGGGCTGCGCGACGAGGCGGAGGAGGACCCGAAGGAACTCGAAGCCGCCAAACATGCGCTGAACTATGTGGCACTGGACGGCACCATCGGCTGCATGGTCAACGGCGCCGGCCTGGCCATGGCGACGATGGATATCATCAAGCTCTATGGCGGCGCGCCGGCCAACTTCCTCGATGTCGGCGGCGGCGCCACCAAGGAGCGGGTGACGGCGGCGTTCAAGATCATCCTCTCCGACCCGCATGTGGAAGGCATCCTGGTCAACATCTTCGGCGGCATCATGCGCTGCGACGTGATCGCGGAGGGCGTGGTGGCCGCGGCACGCGAGGTCAGCCTGGACGTGCCGCTGGTGGTGCGCCTCGAGGGGACCAACGTGGAACTGGGCAAGCAGATCCTGGCCAAGTCGGGCCTGCCGATCATCGCTGCCGACAACCTGGCCGACGCCGCCGAGAAGGTGGTGCGCGCCGTGAAGGAAGCCGCCTGATGGCCATTCTCGTCGACGCCGATACGCGGGTGATCACGCAAGGGTTCACCGGCGCGCAGGGCACATTCCATTCCGAGCAGGCCATCGCCTATGGCACCAAGGTCATGGGCGGGGTGACCCCGGGCAAGGGCGGCAGCAAGCATCTCGGCCTGCCGGTCTTCGACACCGTCGCCGAGGCCGCGGCGGCCACCGCAGCCACCGCCACCGCGATCTACGTCCCGCCGCCCTTCGCGGCGGACGCGATCCTGGAGGCGATCGACGCGGAGATCCCGCTGATCGTCTGCATCACCGAGGGGATCCCGGTGCTCGACATGGTGCGGGTGAAGCGGGCGCTGTCGGGAAGCCGATCGCGGCTCATCGGGCCCAACTGCCCCGGCGTGATCACCCCCGACGCCTGCAAGATCGGCATCATGCCCGGACACATCCACCGGCGGGGCCGGGTCGGCATCGTCTCGCGCTCCGGCACGCTGACGTATGAGGCGGTGGCGCAAACCACAGCCGCCGGGCTGGGCCAGTCCTCCTGTGTCGGCATCGGCGGCGACCCGGTGAAGGGCACGGACTTCATCGAGGTGCTGGAGATGTTCCTCGCCGACCCCGAGACGGAGGCGATCGTGATGATCGGCGAGATCGGCGGGCAGAGCGAGATCGACGCCGCGGAGTTCATCGCCGCCGAAAAGTCCGGAAAGCCCGTCGTCGGCTTTATCGCCGGGGCCACCGCGCCTGCGGGGCGGCGGATGGGGCATGCCGGCGCCGTCATCTCCGGCGGACGCGACACCGCGGCGGCCAAGTTCGAGGCGATGCGCGCGGCGGGGATCCATGTTGCGGAGAGCCCGGCGGCGCTGGGCAGCACCATGGTGCGGGCCCTGCGCGGTTAGACGGGCATGGTCGCGGCCAAGGCGAGCCCCGTGCCGCCCGGACGGCGCAGCGGCCCCGGGAGGAGGATCGAGCCACGGATCGCCGGATGGCTCGCGCGCCTGCACACGCCCAACACGCATGCCCCTCCCCGTGCGTGCGCTCTCTCATGCATGTACCGCTCTCTCATGCATGCACCGATTGCAAGGCTGATGCCGCCTGCTCCGCCTTGATTGAGCCGCACCACGCCGCAATGCCGTAGCCATTCCCGCCGCCGCGACGCCGCGGCCACGGGACAACGGGGACAAGGGAACGACGATGCCGGGAATGGAAATGCTCGCGAGCGCCATCAATGGCGGCAACGCCGCCTACGTGGCCGATCTCTATGCGCGCTGGGTCCGCGACCCGGGGGCGGTGGACCCCGGCTTCGCCGAGTTGTTCGCGGCGCTGAACGACGAGGCCCGCGCGATCCTCACCGATGCCTCCGGCGCCTCCTGGGCGCCGCGCAGCTTTGCCATTCCTGCCGCGGAAGCGACGAAGCCGCCGGCCAAGGCAGCCGCGCCGGGCAGCAAGAGCGACGCCGCCCCCCTCGACCTCGAGCACGTGCGCGCCGCGACCCAGGACAGCCTGCGCGCGCTGATGATGATCCGTGCCTACCGCGTGCGCGGCCACCTCGAGGCCCGCCTCGATCCGCTCGGCCTGCAGGTCCCCAAGCAGCACCCCGAGCTCGATCCCGCCACCTACGGCTTCACGGCCGCCGACATGGACCGGCCGATCTTCATCGACAAGGTGCTCGGCCGCGACACCGCGACACCGCGCGAAATCCTTGCCGTGCTGCGCGCCGCCTATTGCGGCAGCGTCGGCGTCGAGTTCATGCACATCCAGGATCCGGAACAGAAGGCCTGGATCCAGCGCCGCATCGAAAGCACCGAGCGCGACTTCGACGCCACCACGCGGCGCACCATCCTGCGCCAGCTGACCGAAGCCGAGGGGCTCGAGACGTTCTGCCAGCGCCGCTATGTCGGCACCAAGCGCTTCGGGCTCGAGGGCGGCGAGGTCACCATCCCGGCGCTGCACGCGATCATCGATACCGTCGCCCAGGCCGGCGTCAACGAAATCGCGATCGGCATGCCGCATCGCGGCCGGCTCAACACACTCGTCAACGTGGTCAAGAAGCCGTTCGTGCAGCTGTTCAGCGAGTTCGGCGGCGAGAGCTTCAAGCCGGACGACGTGCAGGGCTCGGGCGACGTCAAGTATCATCTCGGCACCTCGACCGACATCGAGGTGGCCGGGCACATGGTGCATCTCTCGCTGCAGCCCAATCCCTCGCACCTGGAGGCGGTCGATCCCGTGGTGGTCGGCAAGGTTCGCGCGCGCCAGGACCAGGCGCGCGACACCCAGGCCCGGCGCAGCGTCATGGCGATCCTGATGCACGGCGACGCCGCCTTCGCCGGCCAGGGCCTGGTTTACGAGACGCTGGCGATGAGCCAGCTCATCGGCTACCGGACCGGCGGCACCGTGCATGTCGTGGTGAACAACCAGATCGGCTTCACCACCGTGCCGGCCCATGCCTATTCGGGCCTGTACTGCACCGACGTGGCCAAGTCGATCCAGGCGCCAATCCTGCACGTGAACGGCGACGACCCGGAAGCCGTCGTCTTTTGCGCCCGCATGGCCGCTGAGTTCCGCATGCGCTTCGCCACCGACGTCGTGCTGGATATCGTCTGCTACCGCCGCCATGGGCACAACGAAACCGATGAGCCGGCCTTCACCCAGCCGGTGATGTACCGTGCGATCAACCAGACC
>JAGWQN010000025.1 GCA_028869995.1 Rhodospirillales bacterium | reverse complement strand
CTGAGCCGCCCGTCCTTGACCCAAGGGGGGGTTTCCGCCATTGACCCCGCGGTTTCCAACCCCGGGCGACGGACAGCAATGCGCAACAAGGGCGAATATCTCTTCACTTCGGAATCGGTTTCCGAGGGCCATCCTGACAAGGTCGCCGACCGCATCAGCGACACCGTCCTGGACACGTTCCTGGCCGCCGACCCCTACTCGCGCGTGGCCTGCGAAACGCTGGTTACGACCAACCGGATCGTCCTGGCTGGCGAGACGCGCGGGCCGGACACCGTGACGCCCGAGCTGCTCACGCACCTCGCCCGCATGGCCGTGCGCGACATCGGCTATGACCAGGAGGGATTTTCCTGGCGCCTCGCCGACGTGCAGGTGCATCTGCATGCCCAGTCGCAGGACATCGCCCAGGGCGTCGATTCCGCCGGCAACAAGGACGAGGGTGCGGGCGATCAGGGCATCATGTTCGGCTATGCCTGCACCGAGACGCCGTCGCTGATGCCCGCCCCGCTCTACTACGCGCACCTGATCCTGCGCCGGATGAGCGAGCGGCGCCGCAACAGCGACGTCGCGGTGCGCGGGCTCCTGCCCGACTCCAAGAGCCAGGTGACGCTGCGCTATGTCGACGGCAAGCCCGTGGGTGCGACCTCCATCGTCGTCTCCACCCAGCACGAGGACCATCTCGAGCAGGCCGAGATCAAGCGCATGCTGCTGCCGGTGATCGAGAGCAGCCTGCCGCAAGGCTGGATGCCGCCGGAAAAGGAAATCTATATCAACCCGACCGGCAAATTCGTGATCGGCGGGCCGGACGGCGATTGCGGGCTCACCGGGCGCAAGATCATCGTCGATACGTATGGTGGCGCGGCTCCGCACGGCGGCGGCGCGTTCTCGGGCAAGGATCCGACCAAGGTCGACCGCTCCGCCGCCTATGCCTGCCGCTACCTGGCGAAGAACGTGGTGGCCGCCGGCCTCGCCGATCGCTGCACCCTGCAGATCAGCTACGCGATCGGCGTGTCGCATCCGCTCTCGGTGTATGTGGACCTGCACGGCACCGGTAAGGATGTCGACGAGGCGAAGGTCGAGAAGACACTGCGCGAACTGATGAACCTCTCCCCGCGCGGCATCCGCGAGCACCTGCACCTCAACCGCCCGATCTACGCCGTCACCTCCGCCTATGGCCATTTCGGCCGCGAGCCGGACGAGGAGAAGGGCACCTTCACCTGGGAGAGGACGGACCTGGTGGCGGAGCTGAAGCGGGCCTTCGGGCGCTGAAGCCGCCGGCCGAGCGGCTCTACGGCCGCAGCCGCGGCCATGCGCTCAGGCCGCGGCAGCACCGGCTGCTGGAGGTGACGCTGCCGCGCCTGCGCTTCGACGCGGCCCAGGCGTCCGACCCGCTCGCCGCCTTTGCGCACCGCCCGGAGTGGCTATGGCTCGAGGTGGGCTTCGGCGGCGGCGAGCATGCCCTCGCGCAGGTGGCTGCGCATCCGCGCACGGGCCTCATCGCCTGCGAGGTCTATGCCAACGGCATCTGCTCGCTGCTGGCCAGGCTGGTTGCCGAGGGAGCCGAGGAAACCGGGGCCTTGCCGGCCAATCTCCGCATCTGGCCGGAGGATGCGCGGCCGTTGCTTCGTGCCCTGCCGACGGCCTCGCTCGATGGGCTGGTGCTGATGTTCCCCGACCCCTGGCCCAAGGCGCGCCACGCGCGGCGGCGCTTCGTGCACCCGGCCGCCATCGCCGAGCTGGCTCGCGTCGTCAAACGCGGCGGCGTTTGGCGCATCGGCACGGACGACCCAGTCTACCAGGCCTGGACCGCGGAGGTTCTCGCGGCGCAATCCCTCTTCGAGGTGCCGCCCCCGGTGCATGAGCGCCCGGCGGGGTGGCCGCCGACGCGCTACGAGGCGAAGGCGGTTGCGGCCGGCCGGCGGCCGCTGTGGTGGGAACTCAGGCGAACCGCCGCCGCCACGTGAACGTCGCCCCCACCGCATAGTTCCACACCAGGCTCATCACCGCGCCGACGACACCACCGACCCACCAGGCTTCGTGCGAGGTGCCGACGAGGAAATCCGCAACGCCGAGATTGCCGATCGCTCCCACCGAGCAGATCGCCGCGAAGATGGCGAGACCGCGCATCTTGCGCTGGCCGCGCAGGCGCAGGTCGCCGAAGGTGATGACGTTGTCCAGCTCGAAATTGGCATAGATCGCGACCGCCGTTGCCAACGCCTGGGCGAGCGTGAAGTCGAGCCCGGCCAGCAGCCCCAGCCGCAGCACCGCGAGATGCCCGGCAAGCCCGACCATCCCCACGATCGCGAACAGCACGAAGCGCACCGGCACCGTCTGGCGCAGCAGCTTGTCGAGGAGGAGCAGGGCGTAGTCGAGCATTACCGAGGCATTCATCTTCGACTCGCCGGCAAGCCTGGCGCGGAACGTGTAGGGCACCTCGACGATCCTCGGCGGCGTCGGCAGCGAGGCGATGAGGTCGAGCAGGATCTTGAAGCCCATCGCCGACAGCCGCCGCACCGCCCGATCATAGGTGTCGCGGCGGATCATGAAGAACCCGCTCATCGGGTCCGCCACCGGCGCCTTGAGCAGGATCTGCGACAGCCGGGTGGCGAAACTCGACATCCCGACCCGCGTCGCATCCCAGTCGCCGACACCGCCGCCCTCGACATAGCGGCTGCCGATCGCGATCTCGGCGCCCTCGCGCAGCGCCTGGAGCATGCGCGGCAGGATGCGCTCGTCGTGCTGGAGGTCGCCATCCATCGCCGCAATGAACGGTGCGAGCGAAGCGTTCGCCCCCTCGATGAAGGCGGAGGAGAGGCCGCGCCGGCCGATGCGGTGCAGCAGGCGCACCCGTCCGTCGCCGCTCGCGACCTTGGCGACCGCCTCGCGGGTTCCGTCGGTGGAATCGTCATCGACGAAGATGGCTTCCCAGTCGATGCCGGCCAGCGCCTGGTCCAGCGCCGCCACCAGCGCGGCGACATTGTCGCGCTCGTTGAGCACAGGAATGATGACCGCCAGCTCCGCCATTCTCGCCGCATGCCATGGGAACCGACCGCGCCGCTAGATGTGGATGCTCAACAGGTTGTCCTCGGAGAGGCCGAGTCGGCTGATGGGTGTTTGGAGTTTGATGCCGCCGTGTGGGCGATGCCAGTTGTATTGATGCAGCCAGGATTGCAGCTCGGCGGCACGGTGATCGGAGGTTGGGT
>JAGWQN010000024.1 GCA_028869995.1 Rhodospirillales bacterium | reverse complement strand
CGTCGACGACGGCATCGCGATGGGCCATGACGGCATGCTCTACAGCCTGCCCTCGCGCGAGCTGATCGCCGACGCCGTCGAGTACATGACCAACGCGCATTGCGCCGACGCCCTGGTCTGCATCTCCAACTGCGACAAGATCACCCCGGGCATGCTGATGGCAGCGATGCGCCTCAACATCCCGACGATCTTCGTCTCCGGCGGCCCGATGGAGGCCGGCAAGGTCGTTCTCAAGGGCAAGGAGCGCGCCGTCGATCTCATCGACGCAATGGTCTATGCGGCCGACAGCTCGGTGAGCGAGGCCGAGGTCGCGGCCATGGAGCGCTCCGCCTGCCCGACCTGCGGCTCCTGCTCGGGCATGTTCACCGCCAACTCGATGAACTGTCTGGTCGAGGCGCTGGGGCTCGCGCTGCCGGGTAACGGCACCGTGCTCGCGACCCATGCGGACAGGAAGCGCCTGTTCCAGGAGGCGGGGCACCTCATCGTCGACCTCGCCCGGCGCTGGTACGAACAGGACGACGCCTCCGTGCTGCCGCGCAGCATCGCCAGCTTCGCCGCCTTCGAGAACGCGATGGCCCTCGACATCGCCATGGGCGGCTCGACCAACACCGTGCTGCATCTGCTGGCCGCCAGCGAGGAGGGCAGGGTCGGCTTCACCATGAACGACATCGACCGGCTGTCGCGGCGCGTGCCGGTTCTGTGCAAGGTCGCCCCCTCGGTTGCCGACGTGCATGTCGAGGACGTGCACCGCGCCGGCGGCGTGCTCGGCATCATGGCCGAGCTCGATCGCGCCGGGCTGATCCACCGCGACTGCGCCTCCGTGCACGCGCCGACGATCGGCGAGGCCCTCGCCCGCTGGGACGTCATCGGCAGCAACAGCGCCATGGTCGATGAGTTCTACCGTGCCGCGCCGGGCGGCGTGCCGACGCAGGTGGCGTTCAGCCAGTCGCGCCGCTGGAAGGAGGTCGACCGCGACCGCGCCAAGGGCGTGATCCGCAGCGCGGACAACGCCTTTTCCCGCGACGGCGGGCTGGCCGTCCTGTTCGGCAACATCGCCGAGGAAGGCTGCATCGTGAAGACCGCGGGCGTCGATGCGTCGATCCTCCAATTCTCGGGACCGGCCCGGATCTTCGAGAGCCAGGAGGACGCGGTCAGCGCCATTCTCGGCGGACGCGTCGTCGCCGGCGACGTGGTGCTGATCCGCTACGAGGGCCCGAAAGGCGGCCCGGGGATGCAGGAAATGCTCTATCCCACGAGCTACCTGAAATCGAAGGGACTGGGTAAGGCCTGCGCGCTCGTCACCGATGGCCGCTTTTCCGGTGGCACCTCGGGGCTTTCGATCGGCCATGTCTCGCCGGAGGCGGCCGAGGGCGGGGCCATCGGGCTGGTGGAGGAGGGCGACACGATCGCGATCGACATCCCGGCCCGCTCGATCCGCGTCGAGGTCGCCGACGAGGTGCTGGCAAGGCGCCGCGCCGCGCGCACGTCGTGGAAGCCGGCCAAGCGCGAGCGCGTCGTCTCCCAGGCGCTGCGGGCCTACGCCGCGCTGACCACCAGTGCCGCGCGAGGTGCCGTGCGCGACGTCTCGCAAGTCGAACGGTGACGGACCCGCGCATCGTCGCCTCACCCGCGGGGCGCAACCGCGAGCCGATCCTCGAGGTGCTGCGCCGGGTGTTGCCGGCGCGGGGCAGGGTGCTGGAACTGGCGAGCGGCTCGGGCGAGCATGCGGTGCATTTCGCCCGCGCCTTGCCCGGCCTGGTGTTCCAGCCCTCGGACCCGGACCCCACGCGCCGTGCCTCCATCGCCGCGTATGTCGGTGACGCGGGCCTGCCCAACCTGCTGCCGCCCATCGCGCTCGATGCTGCCGACCCTTGGCCGGCCATCGCCGCCGACGCGGTGCTGTGCATCAACATGATCCATATCGCCCCGTGGGCGGCCGCGGAGGGCCTGGTCCGCGGCGCCGGAAGGCTGGGTGCGGCACTGATCCTCTATGGGCCCTACCGACGGCACGGGCGCCATACCGCGCCATCCAACGAGGCGTTCGATGCCGACCTGCGCTCGCGCAATGTCGCCTGGGGCGTGCGTGACATGGAGGCGATCGCCGGGCTCGCCGCCGCCAATGGTTATGCGGCACCGGACATCATCGCGATGCCGGCCAATAACTTCATGCTGATCTTCCGCCGCCCCATCATGGCCGACGCCGCCATCCGCGAGATGCGCGACGAAGACCAGGACCAGGTGATCGCGCTGTGGCAAGCCGCCGGGGTCACGCGCAGCTGGAACGATCCCGCGACGGACATCGCCTTGGCCCGCAGGGGGCCCAACTCCACGATCCTCGTCATGGAGCAGGAGGGGGCGGTCGCCGCCTCGGTGATGCTGGGCCAGGACGGCCATCGCGGTTGGGTCTACTACGTCGCCGTTGCACCGGCGCTGCAGGGCAGGGGCCTCGGCCGGCGCATGATGCAGGCCGCCGAAACCTGGCTCGCCACCCAGGGCGTGCGGAAGGTCCAGCTGCTGGTACGTAACGGCAACGAACCCGCGCGACGCTTCTACGGAAGCCTCGGCTATCGCGAGACGGAATCCACCTGCCTGCAGAAGGTCATCGTGCCGGCCGCATGAGCCGCATGCGGCCCGCCGCAACCGGCTAGCGGGCGGCGTTGCCTCCGCCGCCACGCCCACCATCGTTCGCCGGGAGCCAGCCCGCATCGCCCGCGGCACGCGTTGTCGCGTCCGGCCGATCCGCTGTTAGCAGCGCCGCACGCCCGGCCTCGCTGCCACGATCGGGGCCGTGTTCAAGCGGTGCCGGCCTCGTCCGCCTCGCCGGTTCCTCCCCCTAAGGAATTGCCTTGCCAGGGTACGGGACACGAAGGGCGCCCAGTTTTCACGTGTACGCGGCGACTATCGGAAGCCGGCAATAAGAGTCAAAAAAGTTAGTCAGGAAGGAAGGCCCTTCAATGAAGCTGTTTTGAAAAAATAGGGCACCTATAAACGACGAACGACGTCTCAATGAATTTTGCAGCAATTTGGTGAATGATCGTTTCAATCCTGGTCTAAAGTTCTAAATATTTGACGTAATATCTCCGTGGTCATAGGATTTATTTTTATCCATTCCACGGTCCCGCCGCCCACCCCGCTTCCCGGGTGGCTGGGCTCATGAGGGGAGGCTGCCATGTCCGGATCCATCACCGGCCAACACTCGACGAGCGTTTCCCTCGTCTCCGGCAGCTACGCCGACCCCGTGACCAACCTCGGCACCATCGACATGACGGCCCCGGGCCCGGCGCTCTATGCCGCCAGCAACTGGTCCATCGTGAATCGGGGGACCGTCATCGGCGAAAACACGCTGGGAAGTTCCGGAATCCTCCTGGCCAGCGGTGGCAGCGTCATCAACGGGACTTCCGGGCTCATCGAGGGCTACGTCGGCGTGACACTCGCCGCCGGCGGCTATGTGAGCAACGCCAGCACGGGAACCATCGACGGTGACGGGGCCGGCATCCTGGGCGTGACGGCCGCGTCCACGGTGATCAACAGCGGAACGATCCTCGCCACGGGCACGTCGCAGTCCGGTGCAACCGGTATCGTCCTCGCCGGCGGTGGCGGCTTCGTCTCGAATGCGGCATCCGGCATCATCCGCGGCGGGGCGGGCGTCTATGGCGCGGCTTCGTCGGGCGCCCTCGGCCTGGTCAACGACGGCCAGATCGTGGGCACGCAGGCCGATGGCGTGCAATTCGGTGTTCTGGCGGGCAGCGTCTTCGTGAGCAACGCCAGCGGCGCAGGGATCTACGCTGGCAAAGTCGGTGTCCTCGGCGGCGGCGTCCCCCTCACGGTGCTCAACGCCGGCAGCATCATCAGCAAGAGCTTTATCGGCGTCGAGCTCAGCGACGGCGGGTCCGTCACCAACGAGGCGGGCGGTACCATCGCCGGCGCGTTTGGGGGGGCCATCGACGGCGGATCCTCGCGCAGCGCGACGGTGATCAACGGGGGACAAATTCTAAGCGGCTATACGGGCATCTACCTCGTCGGCGGCGGCTACGTTTCCAACGCCTCGACCGGCACCATCCTCGCCGCGCTCGATGCTATAAACGCCCCTGGCTCCTTGGGCGGCGGCGGCCTGCGCGCCACCACGGTGATCAATGCCGGAACGATCGAGGGTACGAATGGTTCCGGCATCGAGATGTATGTCGGCGGATTTGTGAGCAATGCCGCGCATGCGCTGATCGGCGGTGGTACCGCTGGTGTCACGGCGGCAACGCTTGCCGTGACCATCGTCAACGCCGGCGTCATCAGCGCCTACAACGCCGTCGAACTCTCGGCCGGCGGCGCCCTCACCAACGCGGCAGGTGGCATCCTCACCGGCCCTGGAAACGGGTTCGAAGGGGGGAGTTCCGCCGCCGCGACCGTTCTCAATGCCGGAACGATCGAGGGCACCAGCGGGGTCGGCGTCTACCTTCGGGGGGGAGGCTACCTTTCGAACGCCTTCGGCGGCAGCATCATCGGTGGATTTGGGGTCAGCGAGGGCACCTACGGTGTGAACGTTGCCGCCTTCACCATGATCAATGCCGGCACGATCAGCGGCCTGCGCGGGTACGGGATCCGTTCGGGCGGCGGCTTCATGTCCAACGCATCGAGCGGCCTGATCACGAGCTCGTCGGAGGGCATCCAGGGGGCTGCCACCGTGATCAATGCCGGAACGATTGCCGGACCGACCTACGCGATCGGGCTGGCGGCGAATCTGCCGGGCGACAGCGTTTCCAATGCCTCGGGCGCCAGCATCATCGGCGGGATCGAGCGAGGCAGTGCATCCGTGGTCAATGCCGGCTACATCACCGGCCAGATCGGGCTCTACGACGGCAGTGTCCTCAGGAACGAGGCGACGGGCACGATCGTCGGCTCCCATGTCGGATTCGACGGCGGGACCACGGCCGCTTCCACCCTCCTGAACGCGGGAACGATCGCGGACCCGTCTGGCGGCGTTCTGTTCGCAACCGCCTCCATCTCGGCCAGCGGCTCCATCTCCTACCTTTCGAACGCCTCGACAGCCACCATCGTTGGCTACATCAACGCATACAGCCCGGTCTCGGTGGTCAATGCGGGACAGATCGCAGGCGGAGGATCAGGCGGCATCAGCCTGAGGGGCGGTGGATTCCTCACCAACGAGGCGACCGGCACCATCCGTGCCACGGCCGCGTTCGCGCCCGGGCTCTATGGCGGGTCCACGGGCGCGCTCACCGTGTTCAACGCGGGAACGATCGAGGACACCAACACGTACCTGGCAAGCTACGCCGCCGAGTTGGCCGGTGGCGGCATCGTCACCAATGCCGCCGGCGCCGTGCTCGCGAGCTACGGGACGGCGCTCGACGCGACGGGTGTTGCCGCGACCGTCATCAATGATGGGCTCATCAGCAGCGGGGCCAAGTCGGCGGTGGCGCTGGCGCTGAAGGCCGGCGGTCTTCTCGTCAACCAGGCGCAGGGGACAATTGCCTCCGCCTATTTCGGCGGTGGGGCCGCCATGGTCGAGGATGCCGGCACGCTCGGTGCCGTGAGCCTGGCCAGCGGCTATAACGACACGATCACCGTCGAGACCGGTGGAACGTTCTATGGCCTGTCGGGCCAGTTCACGATCGGGCAGACCATCGAGCTTGCCGGAACGAGCGAGACCTATGGGTCGCTGCGCGGCGGCGTTCTCACCCTCTCCGGGGGCACCACCCTGCATCTGGCGGGCAGTTTCATGCCCGGCGTGATCCAGGTGGCCGATGCCGGCGGCAACACCTTCATCACGGCCTGCTTCGCCACCGGCACGGGCATCACCACCTCACGCGGTCGCGTCGCGGTGGAGGCGCTGCGCGTGGGCGATCTCGTGCTCACCGCAGCCGGCCGCCTGGCCCCGGTTCGCTGGCTCGGCCACCGGCGCACCAGCCTGAGCCGGCACCCGCACCCGCATGACGTGATGCCGGTGCGGGTGAGGGCGGGCGCGTTCGGCAACGGCCTGCCGTGCCGCGACCTGGTGCTGTCGCCGGATCATGCGGTGCTGGTGGATGGCTCCCTGGTGCCGGTCCGCCACCTGGTGAACGGGCAGAGCATCACGCAGGAGCGACGCGAGGCGATCACCTACTGGCACGTCGAACTCGACCGGCACGACGTCATCCTCGCCGAGAGCCTGCCGTGCGAGACCTATCTCGACACCGGCAACCGCGGCGCGTTCGACAACGCCGCGGGAGCGGTGGCGCTGCATCCGGATTTCTCGCCGCAAGACGTGGCACGCCGTGTCTGGCACGAACGCGGCTGTGCGCCGATCCTGGTCGACCCGGCGGAACCGGCGCTGCGGGCGATCCATACACGCTTGCTCGCGGCGGCCCGTCGCCACCGCCCGGCGCGCCTGTTCGCGGGCTGAGGGCGCGCAGGCGGCCGGGTGTGCAACGGAGCGCCGGCGCAGGGCAGGGGCCGCCGAGGGCCGAGGGTGAGCCTCATTCCTCCCGGCGTACGCGGCTTGGCAGCAGCGTCCCCTCGGCCTCCAGCACCGGATAGGCCGCCGCCGAGACGAGATGCGTGTTGATGCGCTTGAAGTCGCGCACCAGGTCCACATGCAGCGCGCCCGCCGCCACGGGCGTGTCGAGCGCGTCCGCGTGCCCGTCGCGCAGCTTCGCCAGCTCCGCTGCCGTCGCCTCGGCCTCGAGGTCGCGGAAGGCTTCCTTCTCGGCGGCAAGGTGGCGCGCCGCGCGCGGGTCCTCGGTCATGAACACGGAGGCGGAGCGCCGCAGATTGGTGCACAGGCGCTCGATCACCGCCTGGATCCGCGCCTGCTCGGCGGCCCCCAGCACCACGCCGCGCTTGAGGCGCTTGCCCACCGCGGCCATGATGTTCTGGTCCACAACATCCCCCGCGTGCTCCAGATTGGTCGCGAAGTGGAAGATCTGCGCGAGCCGGCGGTGATCGCTCTCGATCATCGCGTCCGCGTCAAGCCTGGCGAGGTAGGACCGGATCGCGGCGTTAAGCTTGTCGAGCACGTCGTCGAGCCGCCGGGTCTCGGCAATGCGCCGGCGGTCGCCGGCCGCGAGCGCCTCGCCCGCCGCGCGCAGCATCGCCTCCAGAACATCGGCCATGCGCAAGGCCTCGCGCGCCGCGCCGGCGAGCGCGACACTCGGCGCCTCGCGCTCGGCGGCGCCGAGATAGAGCGGCTGCGCCGGGTCGCGCTCGGCCAGGCGCTCGGGCAGCAGCCGGCGCAAGAGCGCCGCATAGGGTGTCAGCAACGGGAAGAAGATCAGCGCCAGCAGCAGGTTGAACCCGGTATGGAAATCGGCGACGGCGCGCCCGGTGTCTCCCTCGACGGCGATGATCCAGCGCGTGAGCCAGGGCAGGGCGGGCAGCACCAGGGCCGCGCCGACGACGCGGTTGAGCAGGTTGCCGAGCGGCAGCCGCCGCGCCGCGCCGTCGGCGCCAGCGGAGCTTTCCAGCAACGGGTTGATCGCGGTGCCGAGGTTGGCGCCGATGACCATGGCGAAGGCGGTCATCGGCGGCACCACGCCCTTCGCGGTGAAGGACATGATCAGAAGGACGATCGCGACCGAGGAATGGGCGGCCCAGGTGAGTGCGGCCGCAACCAGGGCGGCGAGTGTCGGCGCGGTGGCGATGGTTCCCAGCATCAGCTTCAGGCCCGGCGCATTCTCATAGGGCGTGACCAGCGCCAGCAGCTGGTGCAGCGCGGTCAGCATCAGCCCAAGCCCGATCGCCACGCGCCCGAGGTCGCGGGTGCGGCTCTGTTCGCCGCGGCGGAACATCATGACGCCTACCAGGATGCCGAGCGAGGCGACGCCGGCGACGTCGAAGGAGAGCAGCTGCACGATCAGCGTGGTCCCGAGATTGGCGCCCAGCATCGTCGCGAGCGCGGGCACCAGCTCCACCAGGCCGGCGCCGGCGAAGGAGGCGACCATCAGGCCGGTCGCGGTCGAGCTTTGCAGGATCGCCGTGACGCCGAGCCCGGCCAGCAGAGCCTTGCCGCGATGCCCGAGCGCCATGCCGAGGAACCGACGCAACTGGGTGCCGAAGGCGCGCTGGATGCCGGTCTGCACCATGTGCAGCCCCCACAGCAGCAACGCCACCGCGCCACCGAGATCGAGCAGGGCGAGCGTCGTGGTCATGACAGATTTGTGACAACTGCCGCCCGGCAGCACAAGCGCCGGGGCAGCGCCAATTGTCGCAGAAGATATATTATGTAAAGTTCGAGCCGCGTGCGCTCACGATCGCCAGGAGCCGCCGTCGCGGCGCCGCGGCTCTGGCGGCCTAGTGGCCTAGTGGCCTAGTGGCCTAGTGGCCGGCCAGAGCCTCGCGCAGTGCGCTCTCCCGCGTCCGGTCGAAGCTCGTCCGCAGAACCGTCCCGCCCAATCCCGCGAGGTCCTCGGTGATCTTCTCCGGTGTCGTGCTTCCGGTCATCAGGAACAGCACGGCCGCACCCTCGGGAACGTTCTCGGCGATGCCGCGCATGAACGCGTCATTGATGCCGACATCGGTCAGCGCTCCGATCAGCGCGCCCGACGCGGCACCGATCGCCGCACCCGCCAGCGGCATCATGAACAGGACGCCGACCAGGAGGCCCCAGAACC
Source organism: Rhodospirillales bacterium (assembly GCA_028869995.1). Lineage (GTDB taxonomy): Bacteria > Pseudomonadota > Alphaproteobacteria > Acetobacterales > Acetobacteraceae > JAJXXT01. The sequence goes on along the minus strand of JAGWQN010000024.1, from coordinate 19,027 downwards.
CGCCGGATGCGGCTCCGGTCCCGGTGGTGTTGATCATCTGGTTCAGTTTCACATGCCCGTTGGCATGCCGCACCGCGACCACGGCATCGGCAAGCTCGATCATGTAATTCTTTTGCATCTCCAGGATCTTGGAGCGTGCCGCCTCAGCGGTTTCCTCGTCCTTGAAGACGATGGCGATCAGGTTGCTCATACGGGAATCTCCAACACCATTCCATCATATCCGGGTTCAACGCGCGACGGCAGGTTCCTGGTCATCCAGCCATAATCCATGTCGGTGCCCAGATGCGTCAGCACGGTCCGGCGCGGCCGCAGCCGTTCCACCCAGGCCAGAACCTGATCGAGATTGGCGTGAACCCAATGGCTTGCGCGCTGAAAGCAGCCGACCACCCAGGTGTCCACGCCCGCCAGGGCCGCCATCGCGGTTTCGTTCAGAAACAACACGTCAGTGGAATACCCGAAGCGGCCGGCGCGCAGTCCGAGGGTCTTGCAGACCTTGTGATCCTGCTCGAAGAGAAGAACAGAAAAACCTGCCGGATCAATGATTTGCCCGGGCTCGACAAGCCGCGACTCCAGCACCGGACGAAAGAATCCGGGGGGCGTCCAGGGCTTGAACGCATAGGGAAAGCGGGTCGTCAGCTCCTGCATCGTCTCCCTGGTTCCAAAGGCTTCGAGCGGACGGTTCGCAATTCGATTGAGGGCGCGCAGGTCGTCCAGGCCCATGACGTGGTCGGCATGGGCATGCGTGTAGACCACGGCATCGATCCGCCCGATGCCGGCCGCAACCAGCTGGGTGCGCAGCTCCGGGGCGGTATCGACCAGCAGGGCGCCGCCGGCGTCCTCGATGACGATGCTGGCCCGGCTGCGCCGGTTGCGTGGCTCGGCGGGATCGCAAACACCCCAGTCGCCAAACCCGCCCGCGCCGCCCAGCATCGGCACGCCGGCCGACGCACCGCTGCCCAGCACCGTCACGCGCACCGGAGAGGCTCCATGCCGGGGGCGCGGTCAGGCGGCACGGGTGAACAGGCGGTGGAAGTTGCCGGTGGTGAGGTCGGCGAGCGCCTCCGGGCTGATCTCGCGGACCTGCGCGAGCCTCACCGCGGTGTGCACCACATAGGCCGGCTCGCAGCGCTTGCCGCGCAGGGGCACCGGCGCGAGGTAGGGCGAATCCGTCTCCACCAGAAGCCGCTCGGCCGGCAGGTCGCGCGCGATCGCGCGCAGGGCCTCGGAACGCGGGAAGGTGAGGATGCCGGAGAAGCTGATAAAGCCGCCGAGCTCCACCGCTGCCTGCGCGAGTTCGCGCCCGGAGGAGAAGCAGTGCAGAAGAAAGGCGAACGGGCCGCCCTTTTCCCATTCATCGCGCAGGATCGCGGCGACATCCGCGTCGGCGTCGCGGGCGTGGATCGCCAGCGGCACGCCGGCCAGCCGGGCGGCGCGGATATGCGCGCGAAATCCGGCCTGCTGCGCTGGCCGGGGCGCCTTGTCGTAGAAATAATCGAGTCCCGACTCGCCGATGCCGACCACGCGCGGGTGGGACGTCTCCTCCGCGATCGATTCGGGACTCGGCCCCTCGCCCGCTTCGTTCCAGTATTCGCCGGCATGATGCGGATGGACGCCGACCGTCGCCCACACGCCCTGCTCGGCCGCGATCGCTCGCAGCGCCGCGCTGGCGGCGAGCGTGGTGGCGATCGTCACCATCTCCCCGACCCCCGCCGCGCGGGCCCGAGCGACCACCTCGCTGCGCTCCGTCTCGGCGAAGTAGTCGAGATGGCAGTGTGAATCGACGAGCATCAGTCCGCCCCTCGATCCTCGTCGACGAAGCGCGGAAACACCGGGCTCGGTGCCGGCAGCACCGTCGCGTCCGGCACCGGATTTGCGAGGTCCGCCAGGTCGCGCTGATCGGGTGCGACGCCAAGCTGGTCGAGCATTCGGGCCATCGACCCCGGCATGAACGGTTGCAGCACCGTGGCCAAGGCGCGCAGCACGTCTGCCAGCACCCGCAGCACGGCCGCCATGCGCGCCCGGTCGGTCTTGGCCAGCGTCCATGGCGCCTGGCGGTCGATATAGGCGTTGGCGGCGCGCACGACCTGCCACGTCGCTTCCAGCGCCTCTCCCATCGCCTGCCGGCCGAGTGCCGTGCGCAGTCGCAGCGGCAGCGCCTCGGCCAGCGCCAGCAGCGTCGCGTCGTCCTCCGTCGCCGCGCCGCGCGAGGGCATGCGGCCCTCGCAGTGGCGAGCCACCAGGCTCAGGCTGCGCTGCGCGAGATTGCCGAGCTCGTTCGCGAGCTCGCCGTTGAGCCGCTGCACCAGCGCGCGCGGCGAGAAATCGCCATCCTGCCCGAACGGGATCTCGCGCATGAGGAAGAAGCGCAGCGGGTCCAGCCCGTAGCGTGCCACCAGTGCCCAGGGGTCGATCGCGTTGCCCATCGACTTGCCCATCTTCTGGCCGTCGACGGTCATCCAGCCATTGGCAAACACCCGCTTCGGCGGCCTGAGCCCAGCCGACAGCAGGAAGGCAGGCCAATAGACGCAATGAAACCGGGTGATCTCCTTGCCCACCATGTGCAGGTCCGGTGGCCAGAAGCCGGCGCGCTCGGCGCGCTCGTCGGGAAAGCCGGTGGCGGTCAGGTAGTTCGTCAGCGCATCGAACCACACATACATTACGTGCGCCGCGTCGTCGGGGACGGGAATCCCCCATTTGAAGCTGGTTCGGCTGACCGACAGATCGTGCATCCCGCCCTTGACGAAGCTGATGACCTCGTTGCGGGTCGAAACCGGCGCGAGGAAATCGGGGTGTTCCTCGTAGAAGGCGAGCAGGCGCTCGGACCATTCCGAAAGCTTGAAGAAATAGCTCGGCTCACGCACCCATTCGACGGGAACGCCGGTCGGCGCGATGCGGCTGCCATCCGGCATGACCCGCAGCTCGTCCTCGCCGTAGAAGGCCTCGTCGCGCACCGCGTACCAGCCCTCGTAATGCCCGAGATAGATGTCCCCGGCCGCCGCGACACGCCGCCAGAGTTCCTGGCAGGAGCGGATATGCCGCGCCTCGGTGGTGCGGATGAAGTCGTCGTTGGAGAGGCCGAGCAGCGTCGTCAGATCGCGAAACCGCGCGCTGATCCCGTCGACATAGGTCAGCGCCGCCATGCCCGCCTCAGCCGCGGCTTTCTCTACCTTCTGCCCGTGCTCGTCGGTGCCGGTGAGAAAGAAGACGTGGTGCCCGTCGAGTCGCTTGAAGCGCGCCATGACGTCGGCGGCCACGTTGGTATAAGCGTGGCCGATATGCGGCGCGCCGTTGACGTAATAGATCGGCGTGGTGACGAAGAATTTCGGCTTCATGCGGCATCCCGGGCGATGAGGTCAGGCGAGCGCGCGCAGCCGCGCCATCGCCTCGAGCAGCGCCTGGCGGGGCTCGAGGTTGACGCCCTCGGTTGCCGCCTGCAGCGCGCCAAGGCCCTGCCATAGCTCCACCCAGGCGGCAAGAGGCAGGCGGCGCGCGACCGCCTCTCCCTGCCTGCCGCGTGACGCGATCTGTTCGGCCAGTCGCTGGCGCAGCAGCGTCATGAACAGCCCGTATCCGTCCTCGAGCCGCAGCACCTCGTCCGCCAGGGCAAAGGCCCGCAGTGCCGCGGCGCCCTCCAGCGCCTCGTCGGCGAGCCTGGCGCAGGCGAGCCCCGAGCCCTGGGCCAGCGTGAGCGCACGGCCGATCGAACCCTGCGCCAGGGCCACCAGCCCCGCCGTGTCCTCAAGGTCCGGCATCGCCCGGTGCAGCAGCCGCTCGACCAGTGCATCCGCCAGCGGCTCGAGCGCCAGCCGGCGGCAGCGGCTGCGGATGGTGGGCAGCAGCCGGCCCGGCGAGGACGCGAGCAGCAAAAGGATGCTGCGCGGCGGCGGCTCTTCAAGCACCTTCAGCAGCGCGTTCGCCGCATTGCGGTTCATCGTGTCGGCCCCGTCGACGATGACGACTCGCCATCCGCCCTCCGCCGCCGTCAGGTGCAGGAAGGCCGCGACCGCGCGCGTGTCGTCGACGACGATCTCGGCGCGCCGGCGGCGCGTCTTCTCGTCGGCCGCGCGCTCGACGGTCAGCAGGTCGGCGTGACTGCCGGCAGCGACCCGGTGGAACACCGGATGCGACGGATCCAGCGCCAGGCTCTCGCCCGACGCTGGCCCGGCGAGGAGCCGGCGCGCGAAGCGGTAGGCCAGCGTCGCCTTGCCGATCCCCTCGGCGCCGGTGATGAGCCAGGCATGGTGCAACCGCCCCGACGCCATGGCGGCGGCGAGGGTGGCTTCGGCCTGCTCTTGGCCGAAGAGGTCGGGATTGGCGCGGGGCGGGATCATCCCAGCCGCTGTGCCACCGCCGCGCACAGCTCGGCAAACACCGCGTCCAGCCCGGCGCTCGCATCGATCACCGCATAGCGGTCGGGTGCGGCCGCGGCGCGGGCGAGAAAACCGTCGCGGATGCGCGCATGGGTCGCGTCGTCCATCGCCTCGTAGCGGTCCGCGGCCTCGCCAAGCTGCGCGCGTCGCGCGGCGCTGCGTTCGCGCGACACCGCAACGGGCAGGTCTAGGACCAGTGTCAGATCCGGCTCGATCCCGACGATCCCGGCCAGCATCTCGATCGCCGCCGGGGCCACTCCCTGGGCGACCCCCTGATAGACGCGGGTGGAGTCCATGAAGCGGTCGCACACCACCCAGATACCCGACGCCAGCGCCGGGCGGATCGTCACCGCGACGTGCTCGACCCGTGCCGCCACGTGCAGCAGCGTCTGCGCGAGCGGCGTCAGCGGTTCAGCCGGATCCAGCAGCAGGGCGCGGATCCGTTCCGCTCCCGGCGCACCGCCCGGCTCGCGCGTCGCCAGCGCCGCGGTGCCGCGGCCGGCCAGCCAGTCCGCGAGTCGGCGCGCCTGGGTCGATTTCCCGGCCCCCTCGCCGCCCTCGAGCACGATCAAGCGACCGGCCAAGCCTATTTCACCACGATGCGAGCGCCGGCGAAGCCGGCCTGCAGCACGCGCCCGAGCATGGCGTCCGCTGCCGCCACGCTGGGTTCCGGGCCGATCCTGGCGCGGAACGCCGCCGTCAGCGGATAGCTGTAATCCGGCACCGCCTGGGCGCCGAACCGCGCCAGCCGCGCCGCCAGCCGTTCGGCATCGTCCGGGTTGCCGACACCGCCGCAATCGACATAGAGCCGCCCGGGCTGCGGATGAACCCGAGTCAGAACCTCGGGTGGCCGCAGCGGCAGCACCGGTCCGCCGGCGAACAGGGCCGCGTGCGCGTTCGCCGCGACCGGCGCCGATGTCCCGGCGCTTCCCCGCGCTCCCGGCGGCGGCGCCAGTCCCTGTGCCGTGACCGCTCCCGCGGGCGCGGCCCTCAGAGCGACCGTGCCCGCCGCGTGCAGCGACGCCGCCAGGGCCTCGCTCTCGCGGCGCAGCACGCGCACGCGAACCGGGAACGCGGTCGCGCCCGGCGCTCCCAGCAGATAGCCCACGCGCGGGCTGACGCCGATGATGCGGCCGGGATTGGCCGGGCCGCGGTCGTTCACGCGCAGCACCACCTGCAGGCCGTTATCGAGGTTGGTGACGCGCACAGCGGCGGGCAGCTGCAGCTGCGGGCTTGCCGCCAGCATCGCGCCATTGGACCAGCTCTCGCCGTCGGCGGTCGGTGTGTGGCCGCGGAACACGGTCGCGAGCCCGGTCTCGACGCCCTCGAAGCGTTCCTTCGGATAACGCCAGACGCCGCCGAGCACGTAGGGCTTGCCGACGAGGTAATGCGGCCGGGCCGGCTGCTGGCAACCGGCGACCGGCAGCAGCAGCGCGAGCACGCAGAGAGCTCTCATATTGTCACCGCATCGCCCAGCAACCCCACGGCAATACAGTAAAAATCAGATGGATTATAGCTCCTGAGCGCGCCATAGTTGGGTGCATAGGCCAGCACGGCCTCGCCGCCGCGGCCGGCCGGAAGCAGCACGGCGGTAACCGCTCCGGCCGGCCGGGGCCGCGGCGCATGGACCCCGAGCCGGGCCCATTGCGCGAGCGGGCGTCGCCGTGACCAGCCGGCGTCCGCGAGGTCGAACACCGCCGGCAGACGCACCGGCTCACCCCAAGGCAGGGCGCGGTTCCAGCCGGCGTGCTGGAGGTAGTTGGCGATCGAGCCGAAGACGTCGGCCTGGTTGTGCCAGATATCGCGCCGCCCGTTGCCGGTCGCGTCCACCGCATAGCGCAGGAACGAGCTGGGCATGAACTGCGGCTGCCCCATGGCGCCGGCATAGCTGCCGGTCATGTGCTCCGGATCGATGTCGCCGTGCTGGATGATGCGCAACGCGTCGATCAGCTCGCTCTCGAAATAGGTCCGCCGGCGTCCGTCATAGGCAAGGGTGGCCAGCGCCGAGATCACCGGGTAGCCGCCGGTCGCCGTCCCGAAATCCGATTCCACGCCCCAGATGCCCATGATGGCGTCCGGCGCGGCCCCGAACCGGGCGACGATGCGCGCGATCAGCTCGCGATCCTGAGCGTAGCGCTGACGTCCCTGGGCGACGCGCCGGGGCGAGACCAGCAAGGCACGGTAACGCTGCCAGGTCATCGTGAACTCGGCCTGGTGATGGTCGGCCGCGACCACCTTGGGTTCGTAGCGCACCGAGCGGAAGGCGATGTCGAGCGTCGTCACGCCGATCCCGCGCGCATGGGCGCGTTGGCGGAAGTCGCGGATATAACTGGCGAAATCCTCGGCCAGGGCGGAGGTCGGAACGCCTGTCGCCAGCGGTGCGGCGGCAAGCGAGGCGGCAAGGGTGCGGCGCGTCAGCATGGGGCGGAGTTTCCATCCGTCGCGAGTCGGCGTCCATCGACGTTTCGACGATGGTGGTGATCGGCCGGCTTCTCTATGCTCCCCATCGATCCTCCGCCGACCGAGAACAGACGCCAGGGACCCGGTCGTTGCCCGAGCTTTCCATCTGCCTGACCACCGATCTTGCCTATCTGTTCCCCACCTTTGCGTGCGCGGCGTGGCTGCGCGAGCAGGTGGCGCCGGCGCAGGCGGACGTCACCATCGTCGGGATCGACCTGGGTCGCGCGGCGCTGGCCGCTCTCGCCCCCTCCTGCGAGGCGCTCGCCATCTCGCTGCTTGCCTTTCCAAGGGCGAGCATCGCCGATGCCCCGCCGATGTTCGCGCGGCTGTTCCTGGCGGACATCCTCCCACCTCACATCAACCGTATCCTCTATCTCGACGCCGATGTGCAGTTTCCGGGACCGCTCGCTCCCCTGCTCGCTCATCGCCCCTCGCCCACGCATTTTCTTGCCGCGCGCGATCCCATGGCCTTCGTCTTGCCGGGGCGCGGCCGCTTGGCCGCCCGCACCACCGCCTACATGGCATCGATCGGACTCACCCGGGAGGAAGGCGAGCACTATTTCAACAGCGGCGTCATCCTTGCCGACCGCGAGGGCTGGGCGCCGGTCGGGCGCGAGGCGTGGCGCCTGTTCAACAAGAGCGGCATGGCGACGCGCTTCGGCGACCAGGACGTGCTGAACGTCGCCGGCCGCGGCCGTCATCGACCGTTGTCGCTGGCCTGGAACTTTCCGGTCTTCATGCGCAATGCCCGCCTCGAGGCGGTGGTCCGGCCGCACATCCTCCATTTCATGTCGAACCCGAAGCCCTGGCTGGGTGCCTTCCCGCCCTGGTCCGCGGCCGAACACGGCGCCTATGCCACCATGCGCGACCGTGTCACGGCGATCGCACCATACTTCCCGGCACCGATGAGGTTGCCGCGGTGGCTGCGCAGCCATGGCCAGCAGCGCATCAAGCGGATCCAGGAGACGGTTTCGTGGGGCTGGGGCGAGCGGCACGCACGCATCGTCGCCTATGAGCAGAGCGCCCTGCTTCACCCGCGCGACGGCGCCACCGGCCGCTGAGGCGCGCTTGTTGGCAGCCGGGGCTTGCAGGATAGTCGGCCGACCCCAAGCAGGGGCACGAACCAGGGGGAAGCGCCATGCAGGTTACCCGAACCCTCGCCGGTTTCAGTGCCGGGCTGAGCCTCCGGCACGTCCCTGACGAGGTCGTGGCCCGCACGCGCCTGCTCGTCCTCGACCTCGTCGGCAACATCGTGCGCGCCCGTCACGACGCGGAGAGCACGCCGCCGATGCTGGCCGCGGCGCGCGCGCTCGGGGTCGCCGCAGGCCGTTGCGGCGTCTTCGGCGATACCGCCCGCTACACCCCCGCGGGAGCTGCCTTCCTCAACGCGGCGCTCGGCCACTCGCTCGATTTCGACGACACGCATGCCGCCGCCTGCCTGCATCCCGGCGCGCCCGTCATCCCCGCGGCGATCGCGGCTGGCGAGATGGCAGGCGCTTCGGGGGCGGACGTGACCGCGGCGATCGTCGCGGGCTACGAGGTGACCTGCCGCGTCGCCCTGGCGCTGCCCGCCGGTGACCATTACGATCGCGGCTTTCACCCGACCGCCACGTGCGGCGCCTTCGGTGCCGCCGCCGCTGCCGGCCGCGCCATGGGGCTCGACGCCGGCGAGATCGAGAACGCGCTGGGCATCGCGCTGAGCCAGTCCGCGGGCTCGCTGCAGTTCCTCGCCAACGGCGCCTGGACGAAGCGCTTCCAGGTCGGCTGGTCGTCGCTCTGCGGTCTCACCGCCGCGACGCTGGCGCGCGAGGGCTTCAAGGGGGCCGCCGAGGCGCTCGAGGGCCGCCACGGCTTCATGCATGCCTACGCCCCCTCCCCCAACCCGGCGCGTGCCCTCGAGCGGCTCGGCGAGGCCTGGGAGCTGATGGCGACCGCGGTCAAGCCCTACCCTTCCTGCCGCTTCGGCCATGCCGGCATCGATGCCGTCCTGGCGCTGCGCGCCGAACACGGCATCGCACCCGACGAGGTCGAGAGCATCGACTACGGCCTTTCCCACGCCGGCCTGCTGCTGATCGGCGAGCCGCAGGAGCGCCGCGCCAATCCGCAGAACGTCGTCGATGGCCAGTTCAGCGGGCCGTTCGTGCTCGCCTGCGCGCTGGCCACCGGAGCGATGGGCTGGGACAGCTATGCCCGCCTGCACGACCCGGTGATCCGCGCCCTGCTGCCGAAGATCCGCTGTGTCCACGATGCGGCGATCGAGGCACTTTTCCCCGCCAGCCTGGCCGGCCGAGTCACCCTGCGCGCCCGCGGCCAGGTGTTCGAAAAAACCGTCACCGTGCCCCGCGGCGAGCCCGCCAACTTCCTCTCCGAGGCGGATTTGCGCACCAAGTTTGCCGGACTTACGGAGAGCGTGCTGGGCGCCGAGCGCACGGCGCGTCTCGCCGATGCGGTGCTGGCGATCGACCGGACGGCCGACGTCGCCGGCCTGATGCGCCTCGCCTCGCCGCTGATGGCCGCCCGGATGGCGGGCGACTGAGCGCACGGCAGCCCCAAACCCGGAGCGCGGCGCCCGCTTGGGCGATGCGCGCGTCCATATGGATGACGGGGAAAGACAGACATCCGCGGCGGTTCAAGCTGCCAGATGTCATAATAATAAGACGGTACGTTAGATAACAGCCAATCCGGCTTCGATCCGTGGCCTGATCCTATGCCGCAGGAGACGTTCTACGTGGGCGCCGGGCGGTATCCAGGCTATGACATTTGCGTGTCGGACCGCGTCGCTTGCGTTCAATTCGTTTATTAACAATATCTTGTGACGATGCGTCGGCCTGGGAAAAAAATTCGGCGATTTCTGAATCGGGGGTTTATTTTTTAAACATCCCCTGCTAAGTTCCTGACAGAACATTAACCACAGACGTCACTCAGGGAGCTCCTCCATGGTTCGCAAGCATCTACTCATCGCCGCGGCGGCGGCCGCGCCGATCCTTCTCGGATCGGGAATCGCGTCGGCAACCACATTTAACTTTGACTCGGTGACCGTCGCCGTGACGGTCTACGAGACCAATGTCTCGGGCGCGTTCGACGCGAACCTGAGCGGCCTGTCCCATCTGCAGGGCTTGCCCAGCGGCAGTGTGATCTCGGCGAACTTCGACTACACGGGGCCCTTGAACTTTGTGAACAGCAGCGGCCAAAATAATATCAACAACCCACCGCTTGGTGACCTGTTCTCCCAGTTCTTCAACTCGCACAGCTCAGGTATCTCTAACTATTCGGGCTCGGGCACGTTATCCAAGAACTCGCAGCAGATCGCGAACTTCTCCAGCCTGGGCAGTTTCCTCAAATCGAGCGGCAGCGCCGCGAACTATGCCTACGGCACGCTGTTCAAGATCGATCTCGGCACCGTGTCCCTCGGAACGCAGTTGCAGGTCACGCATGACGACGGTGCAAGCGTGTACCAGAATGGCAACATTGTGTATAAGGATGGCACGACGACGCCGCTGACCGCGCAGCCGACGACGAAAGTCACTGAGACGACCGCCGGGCTATTTACCGGGCAGGACACGACGCTGTACTACGGCTTCGAGAATGGCTCGCCGGAAGTCCTGCAGGTGGCGTTCGGCAACGGCGGTCAGAAGAACCCGCCGGTGCCGGAGCCTTCGAGCATGGCCCTGATCGCCACCGGGCTGCTCGGTCTTGGCTTCCTGTCCCGTCGCCGCGCGCGCGGCTGATCTCGTCAGAACGGGACGTCCAACGCGGGGTGGCGCCAGGCGCCACCCCGTTTTGATTCGTCCGCTGTGATCGTCCCTCGGGGTGCGATCCTGCGTGGGGCGCAGGAGCAGCCACACGCAGCGCGTCGCCATGCAGCCCCGGGAACCACGCCGGGAGTGGCCGATATTGCCGGCCCCCGACGCCTCGCGGCGGGCGGCGGCCAGGATGGCAGGCGGCGCGCGGCGGCCGCCGAGGGCTGGGATTAGAAGCGGACGCCGAGGCTGATGCTGCCCATCTGGTGCAGACCGCCCTTCTGGTGGCGGATCTCCGCACTCTGGAACATCTGCGTCAGCGTGATGCGCACGCCATGCCAGATCAGGGCGGCGCCAACCTGGAACTCGCCCACGAACGGCACGCGCCGGGCGGACGGGCTGGGCTGGAACGTATTGCCCTCGATGGCCATGTCGTGTGCCACCGCCTGGCCGTCGGCGCCGACGAACACATACCACGCGAAGGGCCGGACGATCTTATAGGCATCGCCGCCCGACAGCCCCGGGCGCACCAGCGGCACGCCGTAATCGGACAGCAATCCCTGGCCGATGCGGAAGGTGACGCCGGTCTGCGCATAGATGCGGATATTGCCCAGCCCGACCGTCAGTTCCGGCAGCGCATCGGTCTCGAGCCCGAACACCGTTCCGGTCTCATAACGATAGATGCGCTCGTTCAGCAACTCGAACGCGGGCTCGTTGTGCAGCTGGTCGCCCCAGCCATTGTTGTGGCGCTGCCCGATCAGGTCGTGAAACCCGTTTTGCAGCTGCTCGCCCTGCGCCATCGGTCCGGTCACGCCGAGGGAGAGGGCAAAGGTGCTGCGGGTGAGCGGCGTGTCCTGGATCAGTGCGGCGGTGACCAGCAGCTGGGCGGAGTTCGGCCAGTCGCCCGGCTGAAGCTTCGTCACCGTGTCGTTGGCCGCCGTGTACATGTTCTGGCCGATATTGATCGACAGGCGCTGCGTGCCCGGCCCGTACAGCGCGCGGCCGAGATCGTGCACCCAGCCGGGCACATACGTGTCCTCGGGCGACGTCCAGGAGACGCGCAACCCGTTGGTGAAGTAGTGATCACCGAAATGCGGATTCGTCGTGACGGTCGAGTTCTGTTCCTGAATGGTCCAGATGCTCGAATGGTCCGACGACGGGCTCGCGGCCGGGGATTGCTGCGCCATCGCCGGCATCGCCGCGGTGCACGCGAGCAAGGCGGTGCCGGCCAGCAGGGCGGCGTGAAGACGGGGCGGCAAGGGTCTCTCCGGCATTTGTCTTTCCTTACATTAGAACAGCCGGTGACCGCGCCGAAACCCCCCCGTCTTGCCGGACCGAGCCGGCCGCCTCATCGCCCCCGCGGAAGCGCTGCGGGCGGCGCGCGGTTCCGCCCCGGCCATGACCGGCGGCTCCCGTGCATCGCTCTATATGGCGGCATCGCGTGGCGTCCGCAGGCGCTGGCGCGCGCTCGCGCACCCCGTTAGGTTGCGGCCCGCCGGATGGGTGGCCGAGCGGTTTAAGGCAGCGGTCTTGAAAACCGCCAGGGGGCAACCCCTCGTGGGTTCGAATCCCACCCCATCCGCCACTTCAGTCCCTGAGTGGGCACTGCGTTTACGCCGCCGTTCGCCACAAGCGTCTGGAGTAGCCGGGACTTCGATCCCATGATGCGAACTTCGCCTTCGGCGACCTCGACCCGCTGAGCCAGCGCGCGAAGATGGTCACGGCGGTAGCCGCCGCCTTCGAGCCGGATGCGCTGGCGCGCTGTGCGGGCGAACTTGCTCAACATCTGCGGCGTGACCGCCTTGCTCCCCGAGTTCTGAAGCATGGCCTGGGCACGTTCGGCATCGGCCTTCGCCTGATCGCGGATGGCCTTGAGGCCGTCGATCCGGTCTTTGAGCGCCAGGTCGTCCAAATCGGCGACACCCGCCTCGATAGCGTCGTAGAGCCGCTTGAGGCGGGCTTCCGACTCAGCCGCACGCCTGTTCAGCTCGGCGATGTGTTCGCGCTGGCGCTCGCTGCGTTCCTGCCGCCGGTCGAGCACCGTGGCGAGGATCGCTTCCAACCGCTCGGGCTGGAGCAAGCGTTCCTCCAGATGGCTGGCGACAAGATCGTCCAGCTTGTCCATCGGAATCACCATACCCTCGCAGGCAGTCGGCCCCTGCCGGGCTTTCACGGAACAGGCGTAGTAGCGATAGCGCCCGCCCTTGCCAGTGCGGATGGTCATGGCCCCGCCGCACTTGGCGCAATGAATCAGGCCGGTAAGGAGGGTGGGGCCGCTGATGACGGCGGAAGGCGTCACCGTGGGATGGCGGGCCTTCAAGAGCGCCTGCACCGCGTCGAAGGTTTCATGGTCGATGATCGGAGGCACGGGCACGACCACGATCTCGCTGACCGGCTTCAACGCCTTGGACTTGGACCGCTTGTTGAACTCATGCTCGCCCATGTAGGTGCGGCGGGTCAGGATGCGGTGAACCTGGCCGATGCCCCAGCGCCCGCCATCACGGGTGAAGATGCGGTTGCGGTTCAGGTGGCTGACGATGTTCTTGACGCCCATCTGGCCCTTGGCGCCATCGCCGTGGAGCGCCAGCCGGTAGATCAGCCGCACAGTGTCAGCATGGAGCGGGTCGATCTCCAGCTTCTTCTTCGTCTTGGCTCCGCGCTGCTCGGCCGCGACGACACGGTAGCCGATGGGCGGCAGCGAGCCATTCCAGAAGCCTTGCCGGGCGTTCTCCTTCAAGGCCCGCATGACGTGCTTAGCGTTCTCCTTCGACTGGTATTCGTCGAACAGCGCCATGATCTGCCGCATCATCTGATGCACCGGATCGTCCCCGATCTCCTGGGTGATCGACAGCAGCTTGACGCCGTTCTTCGCCAGCTTGCGAACGTAGAACTCCATATCGAAGGCATCGCGGAAGAAGCGCGAGAAGCTGTGGACTACGACGACATCGAATGGCGCAGGCCTGGACGTGCCCGCTTCGATCATGCGCTGGAACTCAGGGCGGCGGTCGTTGGTCGCCGACGCGCCCGGCTCAACATAGGTCTCGACTAGCTGATAACCCCGCGCCTCGCAATAAGCCTCACCCTGGCGCTTCTGGTCGGGGATGGAGACGTCGTGCTCGGCCTGCCGCGCCGTCGAGACGCGCAGATAGAGGGCAGCGCGCAGCGGCACGGTCATGGCGCATGTCTCCCGGTCAGATCATGGAATCGGCCCGAACAGCTCATCGAACAGGTCGGCGAACCATCGCTCGAATACCTCGAACTCGGCCTCTGTGACGGGCACATGGGCCGGCCAGTCGTCGGTGATGGTCCAGGTCGTAAGGTCATGCTTCGGCGGCCGGCCCGGAAACGGCCAAGGATAGCCGAGCAGCGCTTCAAGCTGCTTGGAGGCCGCGGGGACAGGTTTGAGGACAGACCGGGGCATGTCGGAAGTATCGCGCCGGCGGGCGCCAAGCAGAATGGCCCATGATTGCGCCACGCCGCGCCAGGATTTACCTCGGTCTCGGCGCTTCTCATCATTCCCCTTTCCGGCCCGTTCTCGGCGACACCGCCAGGCCGAGGAACACCATCACGGCCTGGTTGAGCCGAACCACGTCCTCATCGTCCAACCGCCCGACCCGCTCACCGACCTTGGACTTCGGGACGGTGGTGATCTTGTCCACCATCAGCCGGGAGAGAGAGCGCAGACCGTTGCGCTCGCTCGGTTCCACCGGAAGCCGGAACAGGGGCGCGTCGGTCGGGTCCGTGGTGAAGGCGCAAATCGTAATCGAATCCGTCGCATCGAAACTGTCGTCTTGCACGATGACGACGGGACGCGGCTTGCCCGCGTAGTCTTTGCCGCCGGAGACGGTCCAGACCTCGCCCCGCCTCATTCATCGTCCCAATCGGACACGGCGTCGATGAACGCCTGATCGTCGGCCGCATGGACGCTCGCCGCCACGGCCAGCGACTGCCGGTGCGCCTCCGCCTGGAAGGACGACGCGCGCACGTCCGGCACCCAAATCTGGATCGGCCGCAGACCCTGGGCGCGCAGTCGCTCGCGGTGCTCCTGGACCTTCACCCTAGTGGGCTTCGCACGTCTTGCAGATGCCACGACCCGATCCTCCAGATAAGTTACATGTAACCTATAACGGGGTATTCTGCAAGGAGAGCGGATTCGGTTTAGCTGCGTATCCGGGAGAACCGCAGCGGGATGCACATTGCGGTCATCCCATTGAATTTCCGATCAGGATCCTCCCTTTCTTGCCTTCATGCACATTGACGGAAGGCGGCACACATTGCGGAATCGGGTTCCAAGCCATTGAAAGCAAACGACCGCCCCGAGCCGCAATGTGCGGCCTTTTATCTAGCCCTCTTAATCGCCTGTCCTTTCAGCCGGGCCGGATTAGCGCAGCCCCCACACGCCGGCCCCCTTTCCTTCGGGCATACTAAACAGGTCCTGCCCTCGATAATTCTCAGAGTCTGAGGAATGATCCTCCAAAGTCCGTCGAACTGTGGCCTCCAGTGAGGGAGGGATCGATCTTCCTGCCGCGGATCGAACTGCCTCAACCTCCTTGTAAATTCGAGAAAGCGAAGCACGTCCTCCCAGGCGTTGCAGAGCGCCGCGAACGTCGTCTCTCCAGGTGCCATCGCCAACGATCACACCGTAATCGCCGCCGGTTCGCACCACTTCTGTGTCAACAGGTTGGTCTTGCACTGCCGCCCCCTTCTGCCTTACTCGTGTCGCAATCACGTTGGGATCTCTCAGCTTTGACACTGGTTGGCGCATACCTCGATCGTCGAGGTAGAGCCAATTCAGCCACGCATTTTCGGTCTTGGCTCCAATCGCCCTGCTGAGCTCATTCAAGCTTTGGAAAGCGCGGCCATCGCTTCCCAAGACCCATTTTCCGCTGATAATCCGCGCTCGATATTCGACTCCGAGGTACATTCGGAATACCTCGAAGCCCTCGGGAAAATGCACGCCGCTTCTCGCATCAAAGAGCCCGGCCCCGAGCGAAGCGGCTATTGATTTTGTTATATCGGCGGCTCCACAGCCGAGAATCCGCCCTAAGATCGCATCTTCTGTGTCCTCGCCCGGCTGCCTGAGCGACCAAATACGGGCAAACACGTCGGTAGAAATTGTGATCGAGCGCATGTTTTGCATTCCTCCATATATAATATGGAGGTATTTTGGGAGCGAGTCAAGCGTGATCGTGCGCGCTCAGGCCGAGAGAGCCACAGCGAAAACGTAGTGATCATCGCTATCGGTCGCGGCCCGCCACCCGGACCTGCGGATGCAGCGTCCGGGGCCGGTCAGAAAAGCCAGCTGTTCGCCGCGGAGGCTCAACGTGCGGTCAGGCTCGCGTGCGCCGCCGGACCATGCCGAGCAACACCACGGCCGAACCGAGGATCGCGCCGGTCAACGGTTCCGGCACGTTCGAGGGCGGAACCGAGTAATCATAGGTGACGGTCAGCACTGCAGCGCCCTTAAACGATGGATCAACGCTGATGTTGCCGCCCCCCCCGGAAACACTGTCAAAGGTCAGAGTCGAGGCATCGATCGACACACTGCCCGGGCCCGTGAAGGCGCTAAGGGGCCCGGACACAGTCCCCGATCCGGTTGCCCCCAAACCGCCGGCAAAGACGGTCTCGCCAGAATCAATCACGACGTTGAGGGAGATTGTCGGATCGATCGCGAGGGTAGCAAGGGCTGTATCGAGCGCGGCATTCATCCCGTTGGTGGTCAGCGTGAGAGCCGAGCCCGACGAGATATCGACCGTCGTGGTCGGGCCCATGTTGGTGTACGAAAGGGGCCCGGCGATTGTGAGCGGGGCTGACAACGTCACCGCGGTCAGGCTACCCAACGCTGGATTGAACAGGTTCAGGTTGAAAATCTGCCGATTGTTCTGCGCAGACGTCCAATCCAATGTCTGTGAGCCCGTAGCGAAGGATTGCGTGCATACCCCGGCCGCACAACTGTAGGCAGGGCTGGAATTGACGATCGTATCCGCCCGTGCCTGACCCAAGGAGAGGGCCAAGACCGCTCCGACTGTTGCCGCCGACCAAATGGTGCTGTTCATGTGCCTTCCCCGTGTTGAAAAGCCCCAGATTCAGATGCCGGAAAAAACAACCGGGTCCGATTATTGTTTTTTCGTTGCAGCCTAAAAAACGACGCAGGGATGGCCGGGCGCGGGACCGCAAGCCGGAATGGTCCCCTCTCCTCGGCTCACTCCGTTGTGCAAGGACAAACCTAGACCCGCATCTTCGCTCGCACCGCCCATCGCGAAATCGACGGCCCGGACGGTGCTTTGCACCAACGTTACGCTGGCGATGGGCATCATCGCCCCACGTGACGCGAGCGCGAGCCGGATTGGTTGAAGACACGGCGTAGAACGCCGCAGACATGCCGCGCGAGTACGTGGTCGAGGCCGGGCAGGCTGCGCACCGCGGCGTGGCTCCCGGCTGACCGTCTCAGGGGAAGGTCAGCGCCACCAACGAGAAATCGTCCGCGAGCGGCAAGCCGCCGCCGGTCCGCCGCACCGCCGCATAGATGCGGTCCGGCTGCGGCGGGGCCGGCGGCCCCGCGCGCGCGATCAGCGTGGCCATGTCGTCGAAGGTCCATGCCTCGCCGCCGGGTGGTACGATCTCGAAGGCCCCGTCGCTCGAAAGCCATAGCCTGGCGCCTGGTGGCAGCACGGCCTCGCTGGTCGGCCAGACTGCCGCCGGCAGCATCCCGATCGCGGGGCCGCGTGCCGGGAGGGCCTGGGGCAAGGCTTCGCCCGGCAGGTGCAGCAGGCCCGCGTGGTGCCCGGCGGAGGCGAAGCGCAGGCGCCGGGGCGCCAACTCCAGCGCAAAGTACCACGCGGTCAGCATCAGCCCGTTATGCGCCTCCATCGGGAACATGGCGTTCAATCCCGCCATCACCGCCGAGGGATCGCGGAAATCCACGCCCGGCAGCCCGCGCCGGCGCAGCGTGTTGGCCACCGCCGCGGCATGCATCGCCGAGCCGACGCCGTGGCCCGAGACATCGAGCACGAAGCCGGAAAACCAGCTTTCGTCCAGCCAGTCGTAGCCAAAGGCATCGCCACCGAGCCGCGCGCAGGGCACGAAATGCCATGCCGCGCGCACCGGGCCGTCCTCGAGGGGCGAGGGCAGCAGTGCGGCGACATAGTCGCCGGCGCGCTGCAGCTCCGCCTCCAGCTCCGCGGCTTCGGCGAGCTCCGCCGCGCCACGCCGCTGGTAGCGCACCAGAACGGAGCCGAGCTGGATCGCCGCCCCCTCGGCAAGGCGCACGGGCCCGGCGATGCGCGCGCCGTCCACCAGCGTGCCGTTCGTCGAACCGAGATCCGTGATGACAACCGCGTCGCCCTCGACGGCGATGCGGCAGTGCCGGCGCGAGATCTCGGGCTGGGCGATCACCAGCTCGGCCGGCGGCTGCCGCCCGACCACGACCCCCGCCGGCCCGACCGGGATCTGCCGCGTGGTCCCGTCCAGCGTGACGATGAGCACATGCTCGCGCGCCGCCTCGCCCGATGGCGGCAGGGCGCGGCGGATGACGGTGCGCTCCACCTGGTCCTCGTCCGCCGCCATGTCATCTTCCCATCCGGTAAAGTGCCACGATAATGTCACGAAATTGGCTCTGGCAACTCGGCACGTTCCGGTTGAACGCAAGCCTGGCTGCGGATAAGGCCGAACACGCGGGAATGATCCCGATATCCGAGCGGAGAGCAACCTTGCCGATCGTCATCGAGGAGATTGCCGACAATGTTACCCGGGTCGTGATCTCGGGACGTATCGATATCGCCGGCGCGCGGGAGATCGACATGCCGCTCAACGTGGTGGCGGGCTCCCGCCGGGCGGTGGTCATCGACCTCGCTTCGGTGGAGTTCCTCGCCTCGATGGGCATCCGCAGCCTCGTCGTCTGCGCCAAGTCGATTGCCTCGAAGAAGGGGCGCGCGGTCCTGCTGCGCCCGCAACCGGCGGTCGAGGAGGTGCTGCGGGTCAGCGGCATCGACACGCTGATCCCGATCCACGCCACCGAGGAGGACGCGCTGGCGGCCGTGCGCGCCCCGCGTTGATCGTCAAGCCGGCCGATGCGGGGGAGGCTGCGCTGCGGCTCGCGGCGCGGGAGGAGGAACTCGAGCGGCTCTTCCCCTGGCTGGCTGCGGCGGTGGAACGGCTGAACATTTCGCCAGCGTTGCGTCCGCGCCTGCATCTGGCGCTGGAGGAGGCGGTCAGCAACATCGTCCGCCACGGCTTCGCACCCCGCGCGACAGGATCGGTCACGGTCCGGCTCGAACGCGACGGGCCAGGGGCGCGCCTGGTCATCGAGGATGACGGCAAGCCCTTCGACCCATCCGCCGGGGCGCTGCCGCCGATACGCGCGAGCCTCGCCGAGGCCCAGGTCGGGGGTAGCGGCCTGCGCCTGCTGCGCCACGCCTGCGACGCCATCGCCTATAGCACGAGCGGAGGCCTCAACCG